>CAYHAJ010000276.1:0-22424 GCA_964354535.1 uncultured Pirellulales bacterium | reverse complement strand
AGCCGTAGTCCGCCAGCACCATCCGCTTCCATTTCGCCAGCGAGAACAGACATTCCGCCTCCGCATAGCCGTCGTCCTTGATGCGAAACGCCGCCTTGGCCTCCACGCCGTTGAGGTCGTCGTTGATGCCCGACCCTTTCTTGAGAAACAGCGGCGCCGAGACCCGCTGCAGATTCAGGACCGCCGCCAAGTGCTCCTGAAAGTAGTCCTTGATGAACTTGATGGCCCGTTCCGTCTCGCGCAATCCGAGGATGGGTTTGTAGCCCCCATTCAGAACCAAGTCCGGCATTACGACCTCCAAACCATTTCCTTCGTTTTTCCGACCAAGCCAACCAGCCGCTACGGCCGTCCAACCATACTCCATCGGCTCAACGGGGTCAAAATAAAAGCCGGACCCGCCCCCATTAGGCACGAGAAAAGGTCTGACAATCGCGGATGCGAGAATACAATGAGGCACATGAGTGGCATTGTAGGTCATACGGTTTACGCTCTACTGAGCCTGCGGGCGGCCGAGGCCAGGAAGGTGCCTGTCGCGTCAATCCTTCATCGCCACCTGGCCAACTATCTGGCAGGCGCCTACCTCGGCTGCGACATCCAAGCGATGCCTGAGGCGATCTGCGTCGAGACCGGCGAGGAGGTCGGCTTCGGCACGGTGCCGGTCGAGAAAAGTCCCTACACCGGCGGTCCGGTCCGGCCCTTTCAGATCTCGGTCCGCGGGGTCCAGTTCACGCCCAGGCAGATTCACGAGCTGTTCTACGGCCGGGCTCACCTCGTCCTCGGTTGGAGGAAGGAAGAGCGCCGGTTAGCCGTCCCCTGGGACCGGCTGCCAACCTATTTCACCGCCGTGGTCCACGATGGTCTTGACTCTTACGGCCCCGGCGAGCGGCCTCTGGCCTATGCGTTCGGCTGGATGGTCCACGTGGTGAGCGACGCCCTGATCAAGGGCGCTCAACCGGGCTTGAACCTCCGTCTGCTGGATGGACAATACACGCCGCGGAACCGCCCCCTTCAGGACCTGGTGAGCTTTCATGAAGTGGGCCGCAAGGAATTGGGCCTCAACTGGCCTGCCCTGCTGACTGATTTGGCCGAGACCCCGGTCGAACCGATCCAAGCACACTATATGCGAGTCGGCCTCCCTGATGGCAGCCTGGGTCGGGAATTCGGCGACGGCTGGACCCCGGAGAAAGCCTGGTTGCTCGAAGCCGTACTGGTCGAAAACCGCCGCTTCCTGCGCCGTTACGTCCCTGCAGTTCTCGCCGACATGGAATTGCACCAGACGGCGGACGGTCCGGACTGCAACGAGAATCTCCGCAAGACGACCGGTCTCTCCTATCCCGAAATGGTCGAGTTGGCCCAAAAGGCGGCCTTTCGCCACACCCTCTGGCAGATCGGCGAAGCGGTAGCCGACATTCTCGCCTCCGTCGTGCAACGCGAACCACGACTGGCCCACATCCCCGCCGATCGCAGCCCCTCGTGGGAGGAACTCACCCAGCGCTGGCGCAGAGGTTGATCGCGCTACAGCCGGGTGATTCCCGAGGAGGAGATGGACTTCACCGGATAGCCTTTCTCATACATCTTGCGGGCCATGCGCTGGATGCGCCAGGACCAGTTTCCGCCCCATTTTCCCGATTGGGCCTGTCGACACAGTTCGATCGCGGGCTCGTACAGGCCCTCCTGTTCCAGCAGGGCGCTCGCCTGCTGATAGCCCAGATGAGTCGGGAGCGGTTCGTCGGGGTGCATCCGCCGCAGTGCCTGGGCAGCGTCCGGAGCCAATTGGATCTGCTTGTGACAGGCGTCGAAGATCCGGTCCACCGCGTCGGCGAATCTGTCCTTCCACCGGACGTGCAGGCGGATCATCTGATGATACACGAAGTGCCGTCCGAGGACGTCGTCCTCCGCCGAGGCCCTTCTTTCGGCCTGGGCGAGGACTTTGGAAGCCAAGCTTCGGTCCTCGGGCTTCTCACTGAGCCGATCCGCCAGAACGGTGAGCAGCGCCGCCGCGGTTGGGTAAGCCACCAAACCACTGTCTCTCGTCAGAGGTCGCGCACCCGCCGGCAGCCCGGTTGTGCAGAAGGTGGCTTCCATGTAGTCCCGCTCGGCCTTGGAGAAAGAGGACGTCCACCATCCCGTAAGACCGAAGTAGCCGAGTCCACCCGTGGTTTGGAGCCGTCGACCCAAGATTCTGTCGAGGATACGCATGTCAACTCCGGCCTGCCGCCTGGCAGTACCCAAGTAAAGCGTAGCAACTCCGGCCGACGGGGCCAAATCGCCGCCGGACCGTCCCATAGCACCTGCCCCACCGCGGCACCGAGACGCCCCGGAACAGGGGATCGCAGAGATTCGGAGTCAGTTCAACTTTGTCACAGACGGGACGTAGCTGGAGGCACGTTTGCCATGGACGTCGTATACTTGGAGAAATGGAGTGACGAAGCAATTTTGGAGTTTAGCCGATGGACGGCGACTTGCGCTGGTGCTTCTTTGGTCATAAGTGCTCGGGCGCCGTGAAGTGCGCCGAGAGAGTCTCGTCCAGCCGGCCCGGAAAGGCCGTCTCAATCTCCTGGATGGTCCGAAGGCCGAAGATGAACGCGATGGCAAAGGGATCGGCGCGATAGCCCGTGTGGCCCTCGTAGAAGCCGTACCGCATGACGTAGTAGGGCTCCATCTCGCCCATGTTGATGTGCGAGAGCTTCTGGAGGAGTTCCGCCATCTGCTCTTCGCTCAGGTGTGGATACTTCACGCGAAGAAACGCCCGCTCCTGCTCGTCCGGCTCGCGGTAGAAGCCGATGTCAAAGGCCCCGGTGATCTCGTCGTGAAAGATGGACTCCTGGAATCCCCGGGTGGGATGGACCTGGCCGAAACGTACCTTCTTGTCGTTGTAGAGGACATATCGAATATTGTCCCAGGATCGGCCCATGCGGCCGAGCTCGTACTCCTTCAGAATGAGATTCCAGATGTGGAAGAGCGGCGTGGCCAGTTGCGGATGGGTCAGCCCCAGAGATTGGACGAGACGATTGTCGCCTTGGAGGACCGAGAGGATGTCTTCGTCGGGGGCCAGGAATCCCACGCCGGAGGCATTCCCGGGTCGGCCCAGGGTGGTGATCATCTCCAGCGGTTTTCCGGTAATCCTCGCCGTCCTGTCCAACTCAGCCTGCGCGTGCAGTCCCGTCCGGGCCAGGGTGGGAAAGTCATTGGCATCGACATCGAGCTGCCGGCCTTTGCCGATCTTGCGGCTCCCGTAGGGTAGGTACAACGGCCCGCTCTCGACCGTCACGGGCACCACCCCATACCGGTCCTCCTTCGTGAACACCACGACGACTTCCGTTCCATCCGCGCGCCGCCCCGGCGAGGGGACCTTCGGCTGCTCCTCGCTCGTCTGCGGATACAACAGCAACGCTCCCCCTTCCGCCGGCAGCCCGCCAGAAGCCATTGAACCACACAACGCCAGAACCACAGATAACGTTCCCAGAGACCAGCCTGAAGCCATCCCTCACGCTCCTTTCGCGGAAAGGTTCCACCACGCTGTGACTGCATCCATTTCCTGTGACGTGCGCGAGAGACAAACGGTTGACACCGTGAGGCGCTCCAGGCTTCGGAAGATCTCTGTATGGGAGCGAGAAATCGCCGGGAAAGCCTCTACTTCACCTGGAGTCTTCTGATATCCAGGGTTCGGCAGACTCTGTTGGAGCTGCCGGACACTCGCCTCCGTGACCTGGGTGCCGGACAAATCCAGATATCCCAGCCCGGTCAGGCCGTTAAGATGCTTCAGGCCTGCATCTGTGATCTTGGTCTTCTGCCCCGTGCTGCGGCAAGAATTCCACGATTTCGTTGTGCCCTTTCTCCTTCGCCAACGACAACGGCGTCCGTCCCTCATAATCCCAAGACGGTCAAGACGCCCCTGAGCGTTGGCGGCGTCTCGGCCCCATGAAGCACTGGACCTGCCAGCGCCATCCAGCACACCAAGACGGTTCTTGTCGTTTTACTGATAGCGGGCATAGGCGGGGCCTATTTGGATTTGACCGTGCGTTGCACACGGCTGACACCAGCCACCTGAGGCTAAGGCGTTGGGGACGGCACAGGCAAAGCACCGAAGGAGTCGCTGCCATCCTTGGGCGTCTTGGCGTTCCATTTGTCGAGCGTCAGCGCCACCTTTCCGTTACTCCAGGCGGCCACACAATCAGTGCGCGGCGTATTCCACGGGTCCTTTGTGTTGTAATTGCTATAGAACGTGTTTCCGCTGGATTGCAGCACTGTCTTGCTACCCAAATCCGCCCACACGCCGAAGTGGGTCCCGGGTGACGCCGCAATGCGGTTGCCGGTCAGTTTCGTCGTGGCGGTGGAGTAATCCTGCACGAACACCTCGGCCATGGCGCCATTCTGGTTGAACGTGTTGTCGGCAACCGTGGCACTGCCCGAGTTGATCAAGGCAAGAGTCATCCCCGAGAATACGTCTGCCTGGATTCCCGAAAGCTGGTTTCCGAAGAACCAGTTATTGCGAATCGACTTGCTCGCTCTCTGGTTGCGGATGAAGAGCAGATCGAAATCCCCTTTGTTGCCTGTGAACACGTTTCCCTCGATGATGAGGTTGTGATAATACCCATTGGTCGCGTCGCCTTCGAGCTGGACCATGGCGTCGGTGTTGTTGATCACCTGATTGCCGATGAACGTGAACGTGGGCGTATTCGCCATGGGGAGGGAACGCCACCCAAGGTAGACCGTAGACCAATTAGTGCCACGGACTATGTTCTGAAACGTCGAGTTCGTGACGGTGATATTGCAATGAGAGTACCGGCAGAAGAGGATGGCTCCCCCCGTGTAGGTCAGGTGCTGCCCATCCCAAACGCAGTTGTCAAAGGTGATCTGACTGTTCGCGGGGGCATAGGTGTCGAACTTGACCAAGGTCGTGATGCCGTTGAGCGTACTGGGGACATCCTTCATGAAGATGAAGCCTTGGACGGTCACGAAGTCCGTTCTCGTAATAGTTAGCGGCCGCGCCCCGGAGTCAGCCTCGACGAATTCTATGGGCGTGTGAATCGTGGTTCCCCCAGGCGCGGCGCTCTCCAAGGTCAAGGTCGCCGTGGCGGAGGTGGGAATATCGGTAATGGAAACGGACTCGTAGTAGTGGCCGTTATCCAGAACCCGAATAATGACGTCGTCCTCAGGAAGCTGGCGGTTCGCCATATCCTGGAGGAGCGCTGCAGCATCCGCGACTGCATCTGTGATGCTCCCGCAGTTGGCAGGGCTGGTCTGGCTAACCGTAATCAGTTGCTCGGCAAAGCCGACGGCGGTGAATCCGAGCAATCCTTGCAGGACGCAAATCCCCAGGATGCAGGTTGGTAGCATTGAACGTTTCATGGGTTCTCCTTTCAAGATTTCTGATGCCGTAAATGGTCTTCTCATGCGGTACATATTGCCGCCCAATCGCCTATTCTTCTGCTCCGTGCTTCCGCAACAGGTCGACGACCGCGGTGTGGGCGTTTTGCTGGGCGTACCACAGGGGCGTCCGCCAAAAGACAAGGGCTGTGGCATTGACCTGAGCTCCCTTGGCAATCAACAGCTCCACGGTGTCCTTGTGCCCATTCTCCGCGGCGCTGTGGAGAGGCATCCAGTTCCGGTAGTCTGTGGCATTGACATTGGCGCCCTTGTCGAGCAGAAGTGCCGCGATCTCGGTAAGCCCGGCGCGCGCCGCCACGTGCAGAGGGACGATTCCGTATTGGGTCCGTTGGTTGACATCCGCCCCCTTTTCGAGGAGGTCTCTTACTTGGGCGACATCGCGATTCAGAACGGCCAGGTGCAGAGGGGGAACACCCGCAGCACCTTTGGCGATGAGTAGTTCCACGATCTCGGTGTGTCCGTTGCCCAAGGCGTATTCCGCGGCGGACTCACCACGGGAGTCGAGGGCGTTCACATTTGCACCCTTGGCCAGAAGCACCTCCACGATGTCCTTGAAGTTGTCCCGGGCGGCATTGTGCAAAGCGGTTCTTCCCTTGTTATCTTCGGCATTGATGTCGGCCCCTCTTTCGAGGAACGCCTTGACCCTGGCCAGATCTCCTATCCGGGCCGCGTCGGCGAGCGTCGAGACCTCGGCGCCTTTGGCTGCCAGCATTTTCGCAAGGGCTACCCGGTCGTTCGCGAGGGCCGAGTCCATGGGCGTCGACCCATTATTATCCCTGGCATTCACATCCGCCCCTTTGGCGATCAGGAGTTCTGCCACCTCCTGGTGGCCGTACGCGGCCGCATCATGCTGCATCGTTCTCCCCCGCTTGTCCTTGGCGTTGACATCCGCCCCTTTGGACAAGATTAGGTCCACCATCTCCCGATCTCCGGCCTGAACCGCGCGCAGCAGGGGTGTAGTGCCGTCATTCGCCACCACCTGAACGTTGGCGCCGTTGGCGACCAGGAGCTTGGCGACTTCTATCCGGCGTAGGCAAGTGGCCCAATAGAGAGGTGTCCAGCCCAGTTCGTCCTTCGCATGTACGGTGGCTCCCTGCTCCACCAGGGCCCTCACGCGGGTCAAATCACCCGCACACGCGGCCACATGAAGCGCGGGGAGATCGACTCCCTTGCCAATAAGGAACTCGACTAGATCTCGCTTTCCTAACGCTGCGGCGTAGCGAAGAGCTGTCCAGCCGTCCTGATCCTTGGCATCAAGCTTGGCCCCATGGTCAACCAGGAGTCTCACGATGTCGAGATTTCTATACGAGACGGCAGAATGCAGCGGCGCACGGCCGATCCCATCCCTGGCATTGACGTTGGCACCTTTGGCCAAGAGCTGTCTGACCTGCTCGATACCCCGATCCTTGACCGCCTCGTGCAAAGAGGCGGCCAACTGGTACTGGGCCCTGCTCTCGGGCGTGCTCTTTGCCAGCGTCACCTGCCAAATGTCCGAACCACCGAGGCCCCCCGGTCTCGTCGAGAAAAAGTAGAGGGTAGAGCCATCTTTGGAAATACACGAGTCAGCTTCCCAGAACACATTGACGGCTGGCCCGAGCTTCACCGGCGTACCCCAGGGGTCGCTCTCGCTCTTCCGCTTGGTCACCCAGATGGTGGCGCGCCTACCAGACCCTACAGGCCGGTGGGAGAAGAAGTAGAGCGACAAGCCATCCCCCGATATCGACGGCCCGGCGTCGGCGGAGGGACTGTTGACCGTGGGGCCAAGGTTGGCTGGCGTCCCCCAGGGGTCATGGGTCGTCTTCCTCCTTGTCACCCAGAGGTCGGATGCCCCCGAACCTCCGGGTCGCGCCGATCCGGGGGACACGGAGCTCCCGGAGAAGTACAACTCCAGGCCGTCGGTGGAAATACTGGGGGAAAGCTCATCCGCCGCGCTGTTGACCGTGGGGCCGAGGTTGAC
Organism: uncultured Pirellulales bacterium; assembly: GCA_964354535.1. Taxonomy (GTDB): domain Bacteria; phylum Planctomycetota; class Phycisphaerae; order Sedimentisphaerales; family Anaerobacaceae; genus PLanc-01. Next base: position 15,076 of record CAYHAJ010000276.1, on the reverse strand, counting down.
CGGCTCGCCCCAAGGGTCTGTCTTGGATTTTCGTGTCGTCACCCAGAGATCTTGCGCACCGTACCCGCCAGGCCGATCCGAACCGAAGTAGAGCGACAGACCATCGGCGGAGAGGCAGGGCTTCTTATCATCCGAACGACTATTGACGGTGGGGCCCAGATTCACGGCCTTACCCCAGGGATCGGCTTTCGCCTTTCTCGTGGCCACCCAGAGGTCCGCTCCGCCCCCGTTGCCGGACCTGAAGTAGAGCTCCAGCTCATCGGCGGAAATGCTGGGGTCATATTCGTAATCGGGAGTGTTGACCGCGGGCCCGAGATTTGTGGGATTCTCGAAGATGGGGTCGGCGCCTCCGCTGTCGGTTGGTGGCTGATTTGCGGCTCGGGCCGTCAGGACCACGGTCGTTGGAACCGCGAATAGAGACAGCAAGACAACCATGGCCGCCGCAGGAACGCTCGGGTGCTTGTGGAATTCCCTGCCTGGTCTTAACATGGTATCTATCCTTTCCTCGAGGTTTTTGACTTGACCGGCTACCGCCAGCGATGGGACTGGCCGGGCTGGTTTGTATTTGGCGGCGAGAGTCTCCACGATCGCTTCACAGTATTGTTCCGGCCGGGTATTCCAACGGGCAATCGTCATCTCATCGCAGCACTTCTCCCGTTCCGCGCGGATTCTCCGGTTCGCCCACCAGACGAACGGATGGAACCAGAAAACCGCCTGGGCCAGGACCTGCAACGAATTGATCAGCGCATCGAAGCGCAGGACGTGGCTGAACTCGTGCCCCAGGAGGCTGGCCTGGAACTTCGCGTGCTTGCCGTCCAGCAGCTCGGCGGGAAGATAGATACTGCCACGCACCAAGCCCCAGACAAAGGGCTGGCTGATCCGGTCCAGCAGCCAGACACGAGGCATGCGCCGGGCGCCGTGCGGCATGAAGAAGCTCTCGATGCTACGCCTGGATTCACGCGGCAGTGCTTTACGCCGCCTCTGAAGCCATATTTGGGTGCGCAGTGCATTCAGCAGGTAGTAGAATGACAGAGCCACCACCCCCGCCAGCCATCCCAAAGCCAACCACGCCCGAGGATCGTACCTGGCTGGTCTCTTGATGACCCTGGGGGACAACGCTACCTCAGACGCAGCGGAAGCCAGTCCGGCGGGTTCGGTCCCAGCCGCTTGGGGCACTCGATCCTCGGCAACCATCCTCTCGGCTCGGGGCGGTGCAGGAGCGTAGACAGGCGGCTCTGGCGGAGGCAGGACCGCCACCGGGACCGAATACAGAGGGGGCACCAGACACTTGGCCAGAACGATCAGCCAGAGAAGATAGCGAATGTGAGCGCTGTGGTTCCGCAGCAGCAAGGAGGCGAGTGCCACCGCGATGATCAAGACGGCGATCTGCCAGCTCTGCGCGAGCAGATAATCTGCCCTTCGGATCAGCCAGGGTTCCATGGTCAAAACCTCCGCGATACGAACGTGACTACTTCTTCTTTCTCTTGTCGATCAACTCCCTGAGCCTCTCGATGTCCTCTTCGTCGATCTTGCCGTCCTCGGCCAGGAACTGAACGAGCGGCTTCGGGTCCCCGCCGAAGAGCCGGCCCAGAAAGTCCCGAACGGTGGTCTTGATGACCTCCTGGGGCTCGGCCAACGGGGAGAAGACGTGGGCCCGGCCTTTAAGGTGATGTTTCAGATAGCCCTTCTGCTCCAAACGACAGAGCAGGGTCTGCACCGTGTTGTGGGCCAGAGACCTACGAGGAGACAACTCGTCGCATATCTGTTGCACGGTCGCCTCTTTCCGTTCCCAGACTAAACGTAGAATCTCCGTTTCCGTGGGGCTCATCGCGCGTCGTTCGCTTTTGGTCATGATCCTCTTACTCCTACAGATGTCGTTGTCATAGCCCCAGACTATCCTACATCTGTAGGCGCGCCAACAAGAAAATGAAATTTTCGCAAAAAATTCTCGCGATTCGCCCTTATTGCCCTGAAAAGACGCCTACGACAAAAGTCCCGGAATCGGATTCCGAGCCGCGTTTCCGGGCGGATATCAGGGATCGGTTCGACGGATTCCGACTTTTGTCGGGCGCGTCTGAAAAGGGCAGCAGAAAGGCCAAACAAAGAGACCGATCCTCGAAGAATCAAGGGCTACCGGTCTGGGTTTCCCACACAAACCGCCCCCTGAGTCGCGGGTCGGGCTCCGGGGGTTGGAACTGGTTGGTTGTTCTTTCGGCGCGTGCTCACGCAACAGATGGACCATGTAGGTGTGGATGCGAAAAGGTCACGGCCACCCGGGACGAGCGACGCAGCCACAGCCGAGCCTGTAAGGTATGTGAGTACCTCATCGCGTGCGCGAGAAACCCACGGTTGACCGCGCGAAGAACTCTATCGGAGGAATCAGGGTATCAGGTCTTGCTTGCCGATTGACTTGCGTCGGGCGCGCCGGCAGACGAAAAGAGCGGCGGCCCCGAGCAAGGACGCCACGCCCACCATCGCCCAGGCGAGCCAGAGTCGCCAGGGGTAGTACTGGTTGTAGAGACCCTCGATCCTTCCCGGGCCGATCTTCCCTTCCTGCACCATCCGGAGATAGAACCCGCCGAAGGATTCTCCCTCCCGAGGGAAGCCCTCGCGGTTCATCAGGTGGTCCAAGGCTGCCGCCAACACGTGCATGCCGTCACATTCCGTCATCCAGCGCCACCGGGGATTCCTGGCGATTCCTAATCGCTCGGCGACGCATTGGTCCAGGGCCCGCACGACATTCTCTTCGAGATACCTGTCGAGGGTGTTGTAGCCGTAGGCGGGTTTGCCGTTCTGCATGTGCCTCGTCACGAACGGATCCTGGCCCAGTGCGTTCAGCGCGTGTTCAAGTTCGGACCCCGGCGCTGCTTCGAAGGCGTGCAGCAACTCGTGGATCTCGTGGCGAACCAGGGTCTTGGCGGAGATGCCGGGCGGGGTGATGGTATACCGGCCCAGCGCGATGGAATTCGGCCAAGTGCAGGCAACGACGAGCAGCGTCATGCCGTTCTTCTGCGCCTCCAGAGGATGGCCCAGGATTCCCTCAATGGCAGGGATCATATCCATGATGGAAGTCATCGGGGCGAACGCGGCGACTTTCGCCTCCACCTCCGACCGCCAGTGAGCCTGCCAATACTCGGCAAAACCGGCATCCCGCAGAAAGGTGAACACGGTCGTGAGGTCGGGAGCGATCCGTTCGTATTCCTCCTTGGTGAGCTTGTAGCGCTCCCCCGGTTGGTCGATAGCCTGGACCAGATCGTCCAATGTCTTGTCGGTCACGTCGGGAATGACGGTGAGCAATCGCGAGGAGAGGATGCATTTCTCGCGGTCCCTCCATTCCCGAAGCCGCGTCAGCGCCTCCCGGACTTCCGGCCGGAACCGCGTCTGGAAATGATCATAATCCTTCTGAAAGAATCGGACGTAGTAGGGATCGCCGACCAGCACGTTGACAAAGCAGATGGCCTCGACCGCGACGGAGGAGCGGACCTCCCACGTTCGAGTCGTGCTTGTAGAACTCGACGCCGGAACGACACAGACCCAGAGAAGACAGAAAGAAATGCCCCAACGAAGGCGGTTGTCCTTCTGGTCGCACATGTCGGATCTCACCGCCGGAATCTGGTCACGGAATCAATGTTCATCGCAGTAACGGTGCCTTGGCCGTCCCGATCGAAGGAAACGGCATTCTTGTCGAATTCATCCACCCATTTTCCCTCGCCGTCGGGGAGCCGGAGTCGTACTGTCTTTTTTTCGAGTGAGTCGTGGACGGCCAGACCATTGTCCTGATAAAGCACGGTAAATTCGGCCTGCAGGGCCGCGAGCAAATAAGTACCGAGGTAGGGCCGGAAGCGCTCGGGAACACGACTGTCCGCCTCCGGGGGCCCTGATTTCCTTGGCGCCGGGATGATTTGATGCAACTGCATTTCCACGACCTTGCCGGCGCTGTCCTTGTCAAACTTCAGGAACAACCGGCCGGCCAATTTGCAGCGCCAGACACCCTTCTCATCAGGGTCATTCAGGGCCAGGACGACCTTCCCCGGGATGTCGAGGGCCAACCCGCCGCCCTGCACGAATACCTTCACGACGTTCTTGTTCACGCTGTTGGTGTACTCGCCGACGTAGGCCTGATATTTGTCGGGGGTGCCCTCCTGGGTCTGCCCCATGCGCGCCGAGCCGGCCTTGTAGTCGAGTACCTCCATTTTGCGGGGATTCAGGGCCGTCACCAGGGACTGGAAGACCCCGATGCGGATGTGGCCGGAATCGACGTAGTCGATCTCCGCGGCCGTCGCATCCACAGGGACCCACCCGGCCGAGCCCATGTAGATCTCGTTCCAGCCGTGTTGGCCGAAGACGCCGCCGTAGTTGGGAGCATACATGCATCCCCAGACAACCCGCGCCGGGATTCCCACGGCCCGACAGAACGTGGCCAGAAGAATGGCATGGGCCCCGCATTCGCCGGCTTTGAGGTCATACGTCTTGCGGGCAGTCGCCCCGCCGGGGATCGCATAGTGGATATTCTCGGCGACCCACTTACTCAGGCGGCGTGCTGCCTCCCACGAGTCCTTTGAGCCCTTCGTGATTTCTTGCGCCTTGGCGATCAACACGGGATCGTCCGATTCGATGAACTCCTCGGCTTCGAGGTATTTCTTCAGGGACTGGTCTTTGCTGAAGTCCGGCGGAAAAGCCGGCGCCCCCGCGCCGTCATACCGCCGGTGCTCGATCTCAAAGATGCCTTCGACGAGATTGTTGTTGATGGTCCCCGCGAAACGCTGGCCGGGGACGTTCAGTCCCTCCTGCGTCACCCACAATCCCGAGGGTTCCAGGGTTGCCTTGACCTTCATGTAAGATATGGCTTGCACATCGGCAATCGTCACATTGGCCTTGGCCAGGATGCTGGCGTCCACGTCCGCCATCTTGATTCGGTTCACGACCGAGGGATCGGCCCGATAGCTAATCCGATTGCCGGGGGCGGTGGCCTTGAGCAGATAGCCGTTCTCCCTATCCAGCCACATTCTCCCCTTCAGGCCCGTCTTCTGGTTCAATTTCTCAAAGATCAGCGCGTGGTAGGTTCTGCCTGCCAGCTCCACCTTCTCCGTGCCCACCCTGGTATAGGTCGATTTCTGAACTTCGGCCTCTCGAACCTCCAGGATTTCATACGTTTTCTGGTCCAGTTTCTGTTGGACGAAGTCGCGGAGCAGATGCGGAAACGACAGCGTGTTTTCGAACACCACCTCCGGCGGCAGCGGGATCTTCACTTCGCGATTGCCCGGGGTCGAGATAAAGCGGGCCGTGTCTCCGGTCACATGAATCACGGAACCGAGCTTCGTGGGACCCTGGGTGATGTCGCTGTCATGGTAGGAAAACCGGCCGCTCACAGGATCGATGTGGTAGGTCAGTTTGAGGTCCGTGTTGAACTGGCTCCCGAGGGCGGAGAGCATGGCGAAGGTGTTCTGCTTTAGCAGCGTCATGGTCTTGCCGTCCTGGACCAAGGGCGAGAGACTCATCTCGGAATACCCGCACAGGACCCCGTTGATCTCGATGCCGAAGTACAGCTTCTGCGGTTCAAGCGGGCCGGCGCAGGCCTCCGTGCCAGGTACAGAGACCAACAGCAACAGCGCAAGGACACATGCTGGCAACCTACCCCTCATCTTCATGGTCTTCATGGCAATCTCCTTTGGCCGGCGGGACTGAGGGACTTCCGCCCGGGCGGTTGTGCCGAGGCGATCGATCCGTCGGATTGTGCCCGCATCGCCTATTTGACCTTCTCTACAATGAGGAAAAAGCCGACCTTCGCCGTGGCGCCCATCAGTTGAAAGGTCGGCACGACATACGGAACGACGGTCAGCACTTCTCCTTCCAGTTGGTTCAGGAACTGCTCCAATTCCTCTTGCGCCGTCTCCTTTGTGACGTCCAGCCGATGCACTCGTTAGTTCATTCTCTTACCCCTTTCCTTGGATATAGATGCGCAAGAGGCAGCTTTATTGCGCTTCACACGGGCCGTCAGGGCAGAATCCCCTCAATTTCAGGCCGTTCTCGTCGGAGGCATGGGGCATCAAAGCGCGCCGCAGAGCGAGTGCCTTGGCCGCGTCTGGCAGGCGGTCGTGGTGTACTGGCCCACGTAGGGCTCGTAGGGGCATACACCTGCTACCGAGCCGGCCTCCGGCGGGCCACGCCGGCCCAGTAGTCCAGTACCTCCATTTTCCGGGGGTTCAGGGCGGTGACGGGGGACTGATAGACCCCAATGCGGAGATGGCCGGAATCGACGTAATCGATCTCCGAGGCCGTCGCATCCACCGGGACCCAGCCGGCCGGGCCCATGTGAATCTCGTTCCAGCCGTGCTGCCCGAAGACGCCACCATAGTTGGGAGCATACATGCATCCCCAGACGACCCGCGCGGGGATTCCGACGGCCCGACAGAAGGCGGCCACGAGCATAGCATGAGCCCCGCATTCGCCGGCTTTGAGGTCATACGTCTTGCGGGCCGTTCCCCCGCCCGGAATCGCGTAGCTGATGTTCTGGGCGACCCAACGGCTCAGACGGCAAGCCGCCTCCCAGGAGTCCTTCGCGCCCGCCGTGATTTCCAGGGCCTTCGCCAGAAGCACAGGATCGTCCGATTCGAGGAACGCCTCCGGCTCGAGGTACGCTCGCAGTGCTTCGTCGTTGCCGAAATTGGCAGGAAAGGCCGGGGCACCGAGGCCGTCATAGCGGCGATGCTCGATCTCGAAGACACCTTCGATGAGATTGTTGTTGATGGTTCCCGTGAACCGCTGGCCCGGCACGTTCAGTCCCTCCGGAGTCACCCACAATCCGGATGGTTCCAGGGTCGCGCGGACTTTCATGTAGGTGATGGTCCGCACGTCCGGAATGACCACGCCCACCTTGGCGCAGAGGGTATCGTCGATATTCGCCATCCTGATCCGGTTGACGACCGATGGGTCCGCTCGGTAACTGACGCGCTCGCCGGCGGCGGTGGTCTTGAGCAGGTATCCGGTGGCCACATCGAGCCAGAGCCGCGTCTTCAGGCCGGTCTTGTGATTCAGCCGGTCCAAGATCAGAGCGTCGAAGCCAGCGCCCGCGAGTTGCAGCGGTTCCGTCCCGACTCTCGTGTAGGTTGAGGTCTGCACCTCGGCCTCCCGGACCTCGAAGATATTGTAGCTCGCCCGCTCGAGATTCCGCTCGACGAAATCCTTCACCAGGTGCGGAAACCACAGCGTGTTTTCGAGGATCGCCCCCGGCGGCACCGGCACACTGAGTTCCGGCTCGCCGGCCGTGAGCAGGTAGCGGGCGGTGCTGCCCTCGATGCGGATGACGAAGCTCAATTGGGTCGGTCCCTGGGAGATGGAGCTGTCGTGATACGTGAACCGGCCGGTGGCGGGATCGAGGTGATACGTCAGCTTGATCTCCGAGTTGAACTGGCTGCCAAGGGCCGAGAGCATCGCAAACGTCGTCTGCTTCAGCAGGGTCAGCCTCCGACCCTCCTCGACCATCGGCGCCAGGCTGATCTCGGAGTATCCGCAGAGCACTCCATTGATCTCGATGCCATAGTAGAACTTCTGTGGCTCGGCCGGGGCGGCGTGAGTCGCCACACCAATCAAAGACAGCGAAAACCACAGCGCCAGTGCGCATACCACCGAAATGCGGTTTCTCCTCTTCATGGCAATCTCCTTCCAGTTGGTTCACAGACTGCTCCCACGTCTCCTGAGCCGTGTCTTTCTTGACTTCCCGTCGAGGCACTCGACATTCCATTCTTCTGCTCCTTGTCCTGGATATAGATGCGCGAAAGGCTGATTTCTTATGTCAAGGGCCGCCAAGCGGTGCAGAATCCCAACAAATCTCGGGCCCGGCCGATCTTTTGCCCCGGCGCAGCGGTCTTTCTGAAAAAGACCTGAAATGTTTCCCGCAGAACCTGCGATCCAAAGGATGGATCAGAGGTCTCTATTGTCCAAGAATAAGACGGACGGCCGTCGGTTTGAACCGTCTGATCTGTAGATTCGTGTCCGAGATCAAGGTCCGCGCCAACGAGAAAGGGGTAGCCGGCATGGGTCGGTTCTGGCTGAGAGTGACGAGTCCCCGATATTTGACATCTCTGCCCCATCCTGGAGAATCAACCCTGATGATGATGCACTTGAGAACTCTGATCAGTATCACCCCATGGCTTATCGGCATCGTGCTCTCCGCGGCTGCGATGTTCCTGGGCTATGAGTCAGGCTCAGAGACGGCCGGACTTTTGGGGGCGAGCCAGGAATATGGGCTCGGATGGGCAAGGGATCCGTCTGGGGCGGAGTTATGGCCAGCCTGCAACGGCCTACGTAGGTGCCTCTTATGCAAGGGGAGAGGCAAATGTTTGCGGTGGTCCCATTGCCGATTGACAGCCGCAAGCGGTCCCGTTGACACTTGACGAGCACAGCCTACCCGTGCACTCCAAAAAACTTTGCGGAAATTCTGGTAAATTGCATTGACATGTACCTTGCAATGCATTATAGTACGCGGCATGGATGATAGATTCTTCGACAACTGGTCTACCCAATTGCGTAAGGGCATGCTGGAGCTGTGCATCCTCAACGCCATCGACGGCACCCGCCTCTACGGCTACGACATCGTGCGGAGACTCCGAGAAATCGACGCCCTCGTCGTCAGCGAAGGTACCGTCTACCCCATTCTCAGCCGCCTGCGACGTGAGGGCTTTCTCGAGACCACCCTCGAGGAATCCGCCGAAGGCCCGGCCCGAAAATACTACACCCTCTCCGAAAAGGGCCGCCGCATCTTGGCCCGCATGAACGATTGCTGGACGAAAATGAAAACCGGCACCGACAAGCTCAAGGGAAAGGAATAGTCATGGTCGAACTCAGTGAGAATGCCAGAAAAGGCCTGGAGGACTACCTGCGACAGGTCCGATCGTATCTGCGTTGGTCCAAGGCCTTGGACCCCAGTGAGGTCGAGCAGAACATCACCGAGCACATCGAACGCGAACTCGAAGGCGCACCGGAGCCCGTCTCGTCCACCGCCCTGGACGGCGTCCTTGCCCGCCTCGGTAGCCCCCGCCAGTGGGTCCCGCCTGAAGCCATGAACTGGTGGGGAAAGCTGATCCTCAAGCTCCATACCGACTCCGAGGACTGGCGCCTCGCCTACATCTCGTTCGCCCTTCTTCTCATGGGATGTTTGTTCTTCTTCGTCAGTCCGTTCCAAGTGGTCTTCCTCGCCGCCTCGTTCCTCACCGCCCGCGCCGCCCTTACCGCCGGCGGCGGCGAAGACCTCGGCGCCCAGAAGTGGCTGCTCTATCCGGCCCTGCTCATCGTCAGCGCCGCCTTCGCCCTCACCCTTTTCGTCGGCCCCGCCCTGCTCGCCGCCCCCGCCGGTGCAGAACTACATCGGATAGAGTGGATTCGCCGCGATAGCCACATGGGCCTCACCGCTTTCGCCACGAGCGCCACGGCACTTGTCACCGGCCTCTGGTGGATGCTCCTGGGTCTGCTGACCTGTATACGGCCCAACCTCATTCGTCTCCCCCTTCGACCCTTCGCCGACGGATTCAATCGCCGCCACGCCTTCGCCATCTCCGGTGCCGGCCTCCTCCTGCTCATCCTCCTCGCCGGCTTCATCGCCATCTACATGAACCTACTGTGACGTCCCGGGGAAGGGCTCGTTGGCAAATGAATGAAAAAGCAAATATGCTGGAAATTGGAGGTGTGAATCATGTCTCGCAAGCTACATTTACCGAAATCCAAAAAGTTATCTTCGAGTTTCCGTTCTTCCACCGCCTTGTGCCTGTTGCTTATCAGCCTGTTCCTTAGTCCCGGGCTGCTTCACGCGCAATCGGGCAATGTCTACTATCCCGGCCCGACAGACGAATGGGAATCCCGCCGGGCCGAAGATGTGGGGATGAATGCAGCATCTTTACAGAAAGCGGTCGATTTTGCCATGGCGAATGAATTCCGCGGTTCGAGAGACCTGAGGCAGGCGATCCTGAATTCATTTGAACCCGACAATACCATTGTCGGCCCGACCAAGGACCGAGGCGGGCCTGCCGGAATGATAGTCAAGAACGGCTATATCGTAGCAGAATGGGGTGACACAAGGCGGGTGGATATGACATTCAGTGTTACCAAGAGTTACCTCTCGACTGTGGCCGGGCTTGCGCTCGATGCCGGACTAATCAGAGATGTGCATGACAAGGTCGGCAAGTATGTACGGGACGGTACATTCGCCTCCGAACACAATGCCAAGATAACCTGGCATCATCTTCTGAATCAGTCCTCGGACTGGTCCGGTACACTCTGGGATAAACCCGACTGGGCGGACCGTCCCCCGAGAGATGGGACTCCGGAGCAATGGAAACGAAGAGAGCTTAAGGAACCGGGAACAAGCTACAAGTATAACGACGTACGCGTAAACGTGCTCGCTTATTCCCTGCTGCGGGTCGGGAAGCGGCCCCTGCCCGTGATCCTGAAGGAGAAGATCATGGACCCGATCGGCGCTTCCTCTACCTGGCAGTGGCACGGATATGAAAACTCATGGGTGATGATCGATGGTGTGAAAATGCAGTCTGTCAGCGGCGGCGGGCACTGCGGTGGAGGGATGTTCATAAGCACCCGGGACCAAGCCAGGTTCGGGTATCTGTTCCTGCGTAACGGGAAATGGAAAGACAGACAACTGATATCGGAAGAATGGATCAAAAGGCTTCGCACTCCGTCCGAGGCAAACCCCAGTTATGGTTACATGTGGTGGCTTAATCGCGCCCCAACAAGAGTGCCTGGATGGCCTGAATCCGTATTCACGGCCGTAGGATTCGGCGGCAACTATGTGGCCGTTGACCAGGAACATGACCTGCTGGTCGTAATCAGATGGCTCGAACCCTCGAAAATGGTTGAATTCTTTCAGATGGTTTTCGATGCGTAGCAGACGCGTGGAAGGAAATGCCTGCTGGATTCACCGCGGCGCGGCCGGCCTGCGGACCCGTCGTCGCATAAGCAGCGCCAGCCCCAGGGCCCCGGCCACGCCACCCACCGGGAACAGCACGGAATCCAGAGGACTCCATCGGTCGATCGCAATCCAGCCGGCTGCGAGCACCAGACCGCCGAACACGAGCAAGCTGATGGGTTTGTCTTTTCGAACCCCATAGATTGCCGCGCCCAAGCCGGCCAGGATCCACAGTCCCGCCGCGAACCCCAGCGGGCCCCTCAGGAGGTCAAAGTAATAAGCCTCGGGCTTGAGAGATAAGGCCGTGATCCTGGAGAGGTCCCGCGCAATCCGGCATTCGCAACCGCTGCCGAACCGATTGACCATCACGGCGATGCTGACTTCATAATCGGGGAGACAGACCATGTAGGCGCAGGTCCCGATGTTGCCGCCGCCGTGGCCCAGCGCCGTCAAGCCTCCGCCCACTCGAAATCGGAACCGCTCCAAACCCAGCCCGTAGGCTCCCCGCCCGAAGGACTGCATCTGCCGCAGGGAATCCCCGCGAAGGACCTTCCCGTGGAATAGCGCGTGGGTCCAGCGAGCGAGGTCCTCCGCGGTCATGAACACCCCGGCGGAGCCATAGGTGATGCTGTCGTGGGAGACCCGGGGAAGGAAAGTGATGTCCCTATATGATCCGTCCTTCTCGAAGTTGTCCCCCCACACGTGGGCCAGGTTCTCGGGATACGGCTCCTCCAGGGGCAAACGTGCGCTCCGGAGATCCAGCGGTTCCCAGAAACGCCGGCGCATCTCGGCGGAGAGCGTGGATCCTGTGGCATGCGTGATGATCATCGCCGCCAGCAGATAGCCCGTATTGGAATAGTGGTAACCTTCGCCCGGACGGAAATGGGGCGCTTTCAGATAGCCCAGCACCTCCTCCGGGGTGAAATGCTTCGTCCGGTACCGGACCAGATCGTCCCAGAGCTGCTGGTTGTCCCAGAACATGAAGAGCCCGCTGGTGTGGTTGAGCATCTGCCGGATCGTAATGGCAGGGTTCACGTGCGGGTAGGACGGTAACCAGTTGCCAATGGGGTCGTCCAAGGAGAGCTTCCCCTCCTCGGCAAGCTGAAGCAGCAGCGCCGCCACCACGTTCTTGGTAATGCTCCCGATGGCGAACGCCATGTCGGGGCTCATGTTCACGTCCGGGTGGGAAATGCCGCTGGCGCCCCGCCAGAGGGCGCCGTCCGGCAGGACGACCGCCGCTGAGGCCCCTTTCACATCACAGCGCCGCAGACGCGCATCCAAGGCCGCTTGCAGTTTCTCGCTCAGCGGACGCGCGTTCCGGGCGCACGAGGCAACCACGGCAAGCGACAGCATGCCGATTACCAGCAGTGAGCGAAATCTGCTCATCGCAATCCGACCTCGTAGATCTGCGTCACCTCTTCGGCCGTCAGGCCGTAGCTGTAGAGGCGCACGTCGTCGATCGCGCCGCTCCAGTTGCGGCCGGGCTTCTCGTCGTTGGCGCCAATGAAGACCTTGTAGTTGTTGGTTCGCATGGTCCCGGCGGCCTCGACCGACATATCCAAGCGGCCGTCAACGTACAGGGTGACCCGGGTCCCATCATAGGCAGCGGCGACGTGATGCCATTGCCCGTCATTGACGTTCACCGTTCCGAAGAGACTCCCGACCAAGGCCCCGGGCACGGGTATCCCCGTGCAGGCAAATTCGAGCGTATTCTGGCCCCAGTTCCGTTGCAGCCGCCAGGAGCTATCGCCTTTGGTCACGAGGGCTTGCCATTCCCTGTCAAAGGTCTTGACCTTGATCCAGGCACAAATCGTGATCGGGCCGGCGATGGAGAAGCGGGGGTCTTTGCCGAGGTCTACGTAGTCGTCGGCACCGTCGAACTCCAGGGCCTTGCCGGCGACGCCCTCGACCCAGGCCGGATCGCCTATGAGCGTGCCGTCCAGTCCGTGACTGCTCGCATCGGCAGCCGTCGTGCCGATGCCTTCATCGAACTTCCACCAGCCGACCAGACCGCCCGGACGGAAGGTCCAGAGATCACCGGCGACGATCGAGCCATCCGACTGGATTTCGTCCACCCGCCAGTAGTAGGTCAGACCGCGTTCGAGGGCAGGCGCCACGGCAGACGTGGCGCCTTTCACCTCCGCGTGCAAGGTCAGACCGTCAACGCTGGTTCCGAAGTACACCCGGTGGCCTGTGGCCTGTGTCCCGAGCATCCAGCTCAACTCCAATTTCTCCACTCGGGTCCCGACAGTGCCGTCCGGAGGCTGCGGTTTGATGGCCTTCAACCGGGGATTCAGCGGCGCCGCCTCGAGTGCCTTCAACTCCTCCGCCGTCACCTCCTTGAGGGTCAAGTCGCCGAGAATCACTCGGTAGTTGCCATTGTCCAGTCGCCAGCGCATCAGGACGGCGTGGGGAAACTCGGCGGTCACCTTATCGCCGTGATAGGCCGGGTCGCGCTTCTCCGCCGCCAGAAAGGCGTAGAACGGGGCGGCCGTGCCGAGCGCGAATATCCTCTGCTCATCTCCCGGCCGCGGCGGCCAAGGTGGATTGGGACCGAATCTGGCGTTCAGCGCGAGGCGAAGCTCGCGACCGATGACCATCGCGGACAGCTCGGTCGGGTACTTCCCGTCCGCGTACTCGGCAAAGAACCGCAGACCTTTGACAACGCCGTCCTCGTCGAACGACACCTCGACGTCGGCGACCAGCTTGTAGTCCTCCGGGATGACCGCCTCGAACTCCGCCGGATCGATCCGGGGCGTCCAGTCGTATTCGTATTGCACCATGTCCGCCGCCTTGCGGCCATCGGCCGAGAAAGCTCCGATCTCCAGCTTCACCGGCAGATTCGTCCTGGGGTCGGCCCAGAGACGCCCGACGACGTTCTCAATGGTCTGGCCCGCCACCCCGCCGAACACTCCCGCGGCTACCCGCGCATCCCGGCACTCCAGGCCCTCGACCTCAATGCCGTCGAGGGTGCTGCGCCCCAGCTTCGTATGGGGATACTCCAGGAATCGGGCCACCAACTGCCGCGGGTCCCCGTGTTGCGTCCCCATCCTCTCCAGCATACCCCCCGTCATCTTCTGACGCAGATACACTTTCCTCTGGGGCAGAAGCGTGATGCCGGTCTCTGTCGGGATCGAGACATACGACTCGGAGTACGGAGCGCCTTTCATGGACGAGATGATGTGAATGCCCACCTCCGTGTCGACGCGAACCTGCGACTCGATCTCGGTGGTGCTCTGCGGATCCGGCACACCGAGCATCTGGATTTTCATACGGTAGGCAAACGCGGCGGACTCGTTCACCTTCTGGACCACGTTGCCCCAGACGACACTGCTGCCGGTATCGATCACATTCAATCCGATCAGGACCGCCGCCACGACCATCACGACGGCGGCCATTTTCACCATTCGACTTTGCATGGCTATTCTCCATAGCGACGGCTGCGGTGCAGCCGTGGGAGTGCTTTTGATCTCTGCGATGGCTTTGGCAATCTCGCCATGGACCCTCTCGTCATACTCCGGACGAGGAGTCACGCGCAGCCTGCCCATCAGTTCGTATAGTTCCTCTGCCGGTCTCACTTTCTCACCTCACCATCGAGCATTGACCGCAGCCTGTCGATTGCGTACCGGTACCGGCCCAGGGCCGTGTTAATCGGAATCCCTTGCCGCCGGGCGATCGCCTTGAACGTCATCTGCCCGTAGACCCGCAGGACCAGCACTTCTCTTTGCTCATAGGGAATCTGGCCCAAGGCCCATTTCAATTGATCGAGCTGTTCCGCGACGACCGCCGCCTCGTCCGGCCTCGTATCCGGGGCGTGAACGGGGTCGGCCTCGTCAAGACCGCCCATCGGGTGCCGTCGGTGAACCCTCAGGACGTTGCGGGCGCCATTGGCCACGCTGGTGGCCAGATAGCCCTTGAGACTGCCGGTGAATCTGAGCCGGCCCGACAGTCTCAGGAGGGCGAGGAAGACGTCCTGGACCACGTCCTCGGCGGCCGCCAGGTCACCCAGGAGAGCGAGCGCCAGCGTCAGAAGCTCGCCCCGGTACTTATCATAGATGTGGTGCAGGACTTCCGGCCGGCCGTGGTTGAAACGCCAAACTAGGATTCTGTCTTCCAACATCGGAAAAACCATGCTCCTGAGCCTGGACAATCGACTGTCATAGT
>CAYHAJ010000275.1:0-12117 GCA_964354535.1 uncultured Pirellulales bacterium | reverse complement strand
AGGCAAAGACCTGGGAGCGAAGCAGATCGATCTGCAAAACCAACTGGGATATGGGGACATCCTTGTCTGCCATAGACGAGGATATACCGGCTTACCCAGCTTCGCGCCAGTCCAAAATTCTTACGCAAGAAGATTTTTTTTCCGGCATCCCGTGAACGGCTACCCATAGAGAGCACCGTGGTGTAGTATGATATGATGTCAAGCCGCAGCTATCTTATCATCTCCTTTTGCCTGACGGTTGGTCTGTGGCCAATTCCCGAGTGGCGGGTTTCTGCGAGTGAACTACATATTGTGTCTGGCCGAGTGGACGGGGCATTTCCTTGCGTGACACAGGCCTCATCAGCCGTCAGGCCTATCCCGAACTCCATCATGCGTGCTGAGACATTGTTCGTCTCGTTGGGCACTGCCAGCAATGAAGCATCGATTCTTGAGCAACTGCACCTGGAGACGAATCTGCAGATTCTGCGCGAGACTGGGTGTCGTGGGTTGGGGGTGGATGCGGGAGTATTGGCCTTTCCGATCGATTCGATTCGGCGGACGGCAAAGCCGGCGGGGATTCCTTTTCTGGCCGCTAACGTGCATCTGGGCGACACCACGCGGGCTTTCGAGGCCTACCGGATCGTGGAGGCGGGCGGCGAGAGCCGCAAGACCAGAGTCGCCCTGATCGGTGTCATCTCGGCCCGGCATGCGGCTTGTGCCCAGGTGATGAATCGCGGAATATCCATCGCCGATCCTGCAGGAGAGCTGTCGGGTCTGCTGTCTGCTCTGGCCGGGCAGGCGGATATCGTTGTTGTGTTGGCGTTCTGCCGGCGGGCGGAGGCCGTGGCTCTGGCCGAGAAGGTTCAGGGGCTTGACATCATCCTGTTTGCCGAACGTCCGAGCGGTCCTCTGGGAGGGCTGCTGCCTGTCACGGCGCAACGTGTCGGCGACTGCTACGTTCTGCCCTCGGAGCGTCCGCCCCAGGATCTTGTGCAGTTGGATCTGGATGTGACGGAGGACGGACAGGTGCGGGAATGCCTGGTGGCGAAGGTACCGGCGACCTCGCTTGCCCAGTTGCCCGGCGTACAGTCCCTCCTCGCCACGTATCAACGGCAACTCAAGGAAAAGGATGTTCTGGCTCGCGGAGCCGAAGTGAACCGTTATCCTGGCGGAGGCGTCTATGTAGGCAACGCAGTATGCTCAGGCTGCCACGAAGAAGCGAGGAAGGTTTGGGAGACGACCGGACACGCCAAGGCATACGAGGCGGTTCGTAAGGCGGAGCGTCAGCATGACCCTGAATGCGCGCGTTGTCACGCCACGGGCTACGGCTATATCGTCGGATTCCGTAGCGAGCCGCTCACGCCGCACCTGGTGGCTGTGGGGTGTGAAGCGTGCCACGGTCCGGGAAGCGCCCATAAAGAACGGCCGGAAGCCCCGTACGGGCAGGCGAAGGGAGGAAAGGTCTGTCTCAATTGCCATGACGTGAGCCGGAGCCCGCGGTTTGATTTTGTCGACAGGTTCAGAAAGATCGGCTTCTGTGTGGGAAAACCGCCCCAACTGGGCGGCCGCCTTGCTTTTTCCGGCAATCCCGATCGCAAGAGGTCTTGGAGTATCTATGTGGTGGGGGCCGACGGCTCGGGTTTGATGAAGATCACGGAGACCTCGTTCGATCAGCGGCACCCAACCTGGTCGGCCGATGGCGCGCGGATTGCCTGCGAGGGTACGGATGGGCGCATTCGTCTGGTGGACGTGCGGCAGCGGGCGTCCCGGGAGATAGAACCTGCTACAAAAATCCGGTTGGAGGGCCAGCCGTCTTTTTCCGAAGATGGCAAGTACCTGGTGCACCTCGCGTGGCGAGACGTTCAGACGGACGAGACGGACGTGGTCTATCGGGATGGGGAAGGAAAAGTGGAGTTCGTCGCGGCCAGTCCGCATCACAGCGAGTTCTTCCCCACTGTTTCTCCCGATGGACGCAGTGTCGTGACGGCTCATTGTGTCCCGGTGGATGTCCGCCAGGAGCCGTTCTCAGTGGAGCTCTACGCCGGCGAGGTTGGGGAAGGGCAGATGCAGCCGTTGTTGCGACACGGACAAATCGCGACGGAGCCCTCGTGGTCGCCCGACGGCGGACGAATCGCGTTCTCGAGCAACAAGGACGGGGTATTCCGGGTCTGGGTGCTCAATCTCTTTACCGGCGCGACCACGTGCGTGACCGAGCGCCAAACAGGGGCGCAGATGCATCCGGCATGGTCTCCTGACGGGCTGAGGCTTGCGTACATGAGCAATGAAACGGGTGTGAACGAGATCTGGATCCATGATCTCGTGGGCGGCCGGCGGTGGAAATTGGAACCGTTTGGCGGTTCGGTTCCTTGCCGCGATCCCGCTTGGCGTTAGATTTGGCGCTGGAGTATTACTTGGGAATGCAACGAAGATGTCCAAAAAGCAATTGGCTGTAGTTCTGTTCGTGCTTCTGGCTGTCGATGGCGCGCTGGGTAGCAGCGGCTCGGGCAAAGCAGGCCTGTCCGTCATCGAGAATGTCATGGTGGGAAGACCCAGCTTTAGTCCGGCGCGCGGGGAGTCGGTCCTGCTCAACTACAGCTTGAAAGAATCGGCGGCGGTCACCGTGCAGGTCTATGATCCGGACCACGGTCTGGTGCGCAGCCTGGCGGAAGGACCAAAACAGGACGCGGGAAGAAAGACCGTCACCTGGAACGGCCGTGACCTCGATGGCGAGATCGTGCCCGATGAGGCCTACTACTTCGTCGTGACGGCGCAAGGCCAATCGGGAAGGCAGGAGACCTACGACCCCACCGCTGTATCTGGTGGCGAGATGATCGACGTCGGCTCGCCGAACGTGCAACAAGACGGCGCGATCACCTATGTACTCTCTCGTGCGGCACGCGTGAGATTGCGGGTGGGCGTCGAAAATGGGCCGCTCGTCGCTACGCCGGTCGATTGGAAACCACGCGTGGCAGGCCGTGTCGTGGAGCAGTGGGACATGAGAGATTCCAGCGGGATTCTCGATCTCAGGAACCGCCGGGATTGGAAGGTCGCTTTGGCGGCTTTCACGCTCCCCGATCCCTCTGTGATCGCCCACGGCAACAAACAGCAATCGTACCGTTCCTACAAATTGGGCCCCGCCAAGGCCCGTCCGACCAGACCGGGCGGGGTCCGGGACCTGCCCCTCTCACGGTTTTCCGAGCATTGGGCGATACCGCGGGTCGTCGACCGGGCGATGCCGGTTCAGGTGGATATTTCGCTCCAGGAGAGAGTGCTCCCGGAGAACCCTTGCCGGATCACCGACGGCGCCGTCGTGCGCGTGAGTGTGCCTGATGACGTGGATCGGCGTTTTCTCGAAAGCCAGGGATGCGAGATCATGTTCTTTGTCGACATGAAGCTGGTGGCGGAGATCGAGCAGGCGTACATGCCGTGCAACTGGCCGTGGGATCTGTCAGACGTTTCTGCGGGAGAACACGTCCTGACGGTCAATCTGGCAAGTTTCCGGGACCAGATCGGGTCAGCCAGCCGAAGGGTCCTGGTAGAGAGACAGAAGTGATCGGGGAACCACCCAGATGGCCCAGCCCATGAAAGAGAGGATGTTGCGCCCCATCTGTCTATGGTCCGCGCCCGTTTTTCTCGCGCTCGCAGGACTGGCGGCCACCTGGAACGTGTGGATCGTGCCCAAGACGCTCTCGCGGCCCAGCGTCTCTCCCGAGGAAGCCGGCCATACCTACGTGACGTGGGCCGGACCAGAGGCGGATCGCTACATGGCGATCTGGCTGATCAAGAGGTTCATTGATCCCAAGGCCACCTTTGTCTTTCTCCCGATTGGATCGGAGATTCCACCCGGTCGGGATACCGCGTTTGATGTGCCTGGGGGAAAGTGGTTCCGTGGTGGTCGGCAGTCCACTGCTGAGACGATACGCAATGAGATCAAGCTCAGCGACCCGGTCGTTGACCACATGGTCCGGATGGTTCGCACCTTGGAGATGGCTTACTGGCTGGTAGATCCTCTGTCAGATGCGGGGCGCATGGACTCTGCCATCCGACAGATGACGTCCGGCGCATCCATCAATGAGGAACAGTTGAACAAAGTGCTGGAATATTTTGACGTTGTCTACAGAGCAAAAGGGAGAATCCGTGAATAGCCGTGAACTGCATCATATCGTCGCGGAGGAGGTGAGCAACCCGGCCTGTCTTTGCCTCATGATTGTTGCAGCCTTGTTCTTGGCGGGGTGTAGAGATGACGGCTCACCGCAGCAGAAACAACAAGTGGTCGTCTACACCTCGCTTGACAAAGTCTTCAGCGAGCCCATTTTCGGGGTCTTTGAAAAGGAGACGGGGATCAAGGTCCTGGCGGTTTACGACTCGGAAGCGGCCAAAACGACCGGACTGGTGAACCGTCTGATGGCGGAGAAAGACAGTCCCCGGGCCGATGTGTTCTGGAACTCAGAAACGTGCCGGACCATTACACTGAAGCGCAAAGGCGTGCTCGCTCCCTACGTGTCGCCATCCGCCGCAGAAATCCCGGCGGGATTCAAGGATCCTCAAGGGTACTGGACCGGCTTTGGGGCCCGTTGCCGAGTCCTCATCTACAACAAAAGCATGTTGAAAGCGGAGGACCTGCCCCAATCCATCCTCGAGTTGACGGCGCCGAAGTGGCGGGGCAAGGTCGCCTTCGCCTATCCTCTGTTCGGTACGACGGCGACCCACTGTGCGGCGTGGTTCGCCTGTCTGGGCGCAGAGAAGGCCAAGGCGTATCTCGAGGCCCTCAAGGCCAATGAAGTGAGGATCACCGACGGCAATGCCTCTTCGCGCGACCGTGTCGTGGATGGGACCGTGCCGATCGGGTTCACCGACACGGATGATGCCTATGTCGCCATGGCAAAGGGACATCCCGTGGACATCATCTGGCCCGATAAAGAGGGCTTGGGGACGTTGCTGATCCCGAACACCGTGGCCCTGGTTCAGGGCGGACCACATCCAGAGGCGGGCCGGAGATTCATCGATTTCCTGCTCAGCCCGCGCGTCGAAGAGATGTTGGCACACACGGATGCCGGCCAGATCCCTCTGCGGTCGGCCCTCAAGCGGCCCGCACACGTGCCCACGCCGGACCGCGTGAAAGCCATGGACGTGGACTACGAAAAGGTGGCGGACTGGATGGAGTCCAGCGGCCAGTTCCTCCAGAAGCTGTTCGTCAGGTAAATGGCACGGGACCAAGAACACGCATTCATCGTTGTGCGACGGCGGCCCACGTGGCTCTATGGCTTGTCTGTGGCCCTCTTCTGTGTCACGGCGATTGTGCCTTTGGCCTGGATGTTCGGCCAGTTCCTGGTGGCCGCCGTGAAGAGCCCTGGGTTGCTGTCCAACGTGCTGTTGGATAGCCGCCAGCTCACGCTGCTGGGGCGGAGTCTTGGGATCGCCGGGTCCGCCACGCTTCTGGCGATTGTGCTCGGCGCGCCGGTGGCAGCGATCCTTGCCGCCCGCGATCTGCCAATGCGCCGTCTCTTCTTCCTGCTGGTGCTGGTGCCTCTGCTGATCCCTTCTTACGTCAACGCCGGTGCCTGGATTCACCTGCTCAGTCCGCGCGGCGTGGTGAATCAAGCCCTAACCTGGCTCTGGGGGCCGTCGGCGATGCTCACCATCCAATCTGTGCCCGGATGTATCTGGTGCCTGGGCTTGTCCTTTTTCCCGATTGCGGCCGTGACGTTGGCTACCGGGCTCATGTGCCTGGACAGCAGTCTTCAGGACGTGGCCCGTCTGTGCGTGGGTCCGTGGGGCGTCTTCCGCCATTCCACCCTGCCGCAGTTGCGCGCCCACCTGGTCGCCGCCGTCTGCCTGATCTTGATCTTTGCCCTGGGGCAGTACGGTGTTCCTTCGTTGCTGGGCCTCAACACGTACCCGGTGGAGATCTTTGCACAATTCAGTGCCTTCTATGATGAGAGTGGCGCCGTGGCTCGCGCGCTGCCCCTGACCGTGCTCGTGATTCTGCTGGTGCTGGCCCAGCAACGGATCATGGGCACGCGGGAGTATGTCAGCGTCACGCCGAGGAGTGATGTTCAGCCGCCCGTGACCCTCGGTCGCGCCCGACCCTACGCCATCCTTCTTCTTCTGATTCTGTTCACCGTGACCGTTGTGCTGCCCTTTGGAAGCGTCCTCATCCAGGCGGAGGGCATCGCCAAGGTCTTGTCCACCGCGGCTCTGTTCCGTGACGCGCTCTGGTTTACCGCCTTCCTTGCCTTCGCCGCGGGGGTGATTTCCGTGTCGATCGCTTTCTTCCTGGCCCATTTGCTGGCCTGCGGCAGGGGTCGCATGGTCCGGGCCCTGGACGCGCTTTGCTGGCTGCCCGTCGCGATACCCGGGACCGTGGTCGCCATAGGACTGATCCGGGTAGCGGCCACGATGCCCGTCCTTCAGCAAGTGGATTCCTTTGGGTTGTTCCTGCTCCTTGCCTACGTGGGGATGTTTTGTGCCTTTGCGGTTCGTGTCCTTCAGGCGGCTTATCGGAGAGCGGACCCCAATATCGAGGAAGCGGCGGCGCTGGACTGCCCGCATTGGTATCAGCGCTGCTGGCACGTCGACATGAGAATCCACGCCGATGCGATCGTGGTGTCTCTCCTGCTGGTGTTCGTGCTGGCCGTCGGAGAATTGAATGCCACCGTGCTGCTGGCGCCGCCTGGTAGAGATACCCTCTCCGTCTCGATCGACAATCTGCTCCACTACGGCGCCAGTGAGACGGCATCTGCTTTCTGTCTGATCGAGGTAGGTTTAGTCCTGGCCGTAGCCCTCCTCGGTCTGGTCTACCTGAAGCTCGCGGGGCTGCGTTCGGCCTCTGCGAGAAGGTGATTCTTTCGTTTGAGAGGAAGGCGACATGGTCTTCATCCTGCTGATCTTCTTCCTCGTCACGACCAGTTTCGTGGCCGAGATGGGCATCCACGTGGAAAGACCGCGGGCAAGCTCCTCCACGACGTTGCCTCGGCAAAGTGCCCCGGTAACCATCAGGGCCGACGGGCAGGTCGTTCTGGGAGGACAAAACGTGGGTCTATTCGCGATCCGGCCGTATCTGGAGAAATTGCGCCGAGGCGAACCGGAACTGGCCGCCGTCATTGTGGCGGACCAGGTTGTCCCGCTCGGCCGGATCGTCCCCGTCATGGACGAAATACGGGCCGCCGGCGTCAAAGATATCGCCCTCGCGACCGAGGGGAAGGAGTAGTTGGATCTGGACGAACGCATCTTCCAAATCCCGATCATGCAACGGCCGTCCTGCTGGAGACGCGGGTTGGCGTTCCTGATGGCAGCCGCCGTGAATGTCCTGCTCTTCTACAGCCTTGGCGTCGTGAGAAGCGAGCCGTCGCTGGAGGACGTCCCGGACGGGAAAACGATACGGATTCTCGCGGTTGATCTGCTCCGCACGAAATCGTCGTTGCCGGAGACGACGGAGCCGGAGCCGGCGTATCTGCCGCTGGTGGCCCAGGAAGTCCCTGCGCCGGCGATCCGCTCCATGCAACGACCCAGGCTCTCCCTCGCGCCGCGCTTGCCGGTCGGGATCAGCGGGATTTCGGCCGAACTGCCGGGTCTACCGATCGCTCTGCCGGGGCTGTCGGACTTGAGGGGCATCCCGGGACCACCGGTATTTGTCGCCGAGGAGCCTCTTTCCTCGTCGTTCGTGGATCGCGTCCCGGTGAAAATCGCAGGTGCAGAACCGTACTATCCCTCGTGGGCTCGCCGTGCTCGCTTGGAGGGCACGGTCACCTTGCGGTTCGTCGTTACGAAGGAGGGGAAGGTCGAGAACGTAAAGATCCATGAGTTCGAGGGAGACGAACGATTTGGCCGCGAGGCCGCTGGTGCCATCGGCAATTGGCTATTTGAACCGACAGGCGATTGACTTGCTGGAATTCGCGCGGCGCACAGATCCGAATTCGACGAGGACCGTTGATCGCATCCTGGCCGACCTCTATCTGGCCGAAGCCATGCCACAGGAGGCTGCCGCGTGCTATGCTCGAATCATCCAAGCAGCCGAACGAGCTACGGCCGACGACTACTTGCGGCTGGGAATGGCATGCTTCCAGAGCCAGGAACTGAATTCGGCCCAGCACGCATTCCAGCAAATGGAACAGATGGATCCCAACGACGCCAGGGCACGTCTGTTTCTCGGTCATGTCGCTGTGGAGCAAGATCGCCTGCCGGAAGCCCAAGACTGCTATGAGACCGCTCTGGCGAAGGACCCCACCTCCACGGAGACAATGCTGGCGCTGGCCCAACTGCACATGAGACAACGACGGTACGCCCCCGCGGCGGCACGTTTCGGTGAAGCCCTGAAGAACGGCGACCACCGAGCGGGCACCCACCATGATTACCTGCTGGCACTCATGCATGCTGCGGCCGACGAGTCCCAGTTGAAACCGGCATTTCAGACAGCCTTGGCGGAGCACCCGGCAGACGGCCCGATCATGGCTCTCTTGGAGAGACTCGTCAGCCGGTTGGCGGCAGCACCGACAACGCCAATCAGGCCGTGATGGCATGGAGCAGTTTTGTCGGATTCCAGATCCGACGATCCTGGCCACAGTGATAACTGGAAGGATGTCTGCCTCTTTCCGAGCAATATCGTTTTTCGTATTGACTGATCTGTCGCTGGCAAGCAGGATGGGCGTCACCGTTCAAGGAAGGCACAACACAGGTATGGTCCGGAACCTATGGCCAAGGTACGATTCGAGAACGTGAGCAAGGATTTCGGTGATGGGACCGCGGCGCTGGATCGCGTGAATCTGGAGATCGCGGATGGCGAACTCATGGTGGTTGTGGGTCCCAGTGGCTGCGGAAAGACCACGATGCTCCGGCTGATCGCCGGTCTGGAGAGCCCCTCGCAGGGCTACATCCACATTGGGGATCAGGTCGTCAACGATGTTCCTCCCAAAAACCGCCACGTCGCAATGGTCTTCCAGAACTACGCCCTCTATCCGCATCTGAGTGTGTCCCAGAACCTGGCCTTCGCGCTCAAGTTCCGCCAGTGCCCGAGAACGGAGATCGAGGCGCGGGTCCGAGAGGTGGCCGCTCTGCTGGGTCTCGAGAACCTCCTCGATCGCAAGCCCGCCGCCCTCTCGGGCGGCCAGCGCCAGCGCGTCGCGCTCGGCCGAGCGATGGCGCAACGACCGAGCGTGTTCCTGTTCGATGAGCCCTTGAGCAACCTGGACCCGCAATCGCGCCTCGGGGCCCGCCGAGAGCTGCGCTTGCTGCATCGGAGGTTGAGAACGACGATGGTGTATGTGACGCATGACCAGGGAGAGGCGATGACATTGGGCGACCGCCTCGCTGTGCTGTGCGAGGGCATCATCCACCAAGTGGGCCATCCCCGCGAGGTTTTTGATGCTCCCGCGGACCGATTCGTGGCCGGCTTCATTGGAACGCCCCCCATGAACTTTTTTGAGGGCATCGTCCGCGCCCGGGAGCAAGGAGCCGCGTTTTTGACTCCGGACGGCGAGCTCGCGCTGCCCGGAGAATGGGCCCAGCGCCTGCGAGCGGCTAACGGCGCGAGACTCGTGCTGGGCGTAAGGCCGAGAGACCTTGGCTGCAAGGCCGTCGGCAGTGGCGCGGGGAACGTGTTGTCGGGGACCGTGGACGCGATTGAGACCCCGGGTGATCGCCTGGATGCTCACGCCAGAACTCCCTCAGGGACGGAGTTCATCGTCAGTCTCGATCCCGGTTCCCAACTTGACGTGGGCGATGTTGTGAGGGTGACCCCGAATCCGTCAGGCATAAAGGTGTTCGAAAGTGGCCCCTTGGGGCGGAACATCGCTCTCTCTGATAGGGCATGATCGAGACCACTCAGGGTGGGCGGTTTAGCACAAAAGCGAGGAAGAAGTCAACCGCGTGCGGGCGGACCCGCGCGGGTTCTACGCCACTACCTGAGGAAAGGAGCTGATTATGGGTTCTGTTATCATGACCATCATCTTGTCAATGTTGGCGAGACAGGCCGGCGGAGTGCGGAGCCTGGATTTTGACCAACTGGCGGAGGGATCTCTGCCTCGGGGGTGGAAAGTGGAGGCCACCGGGCAGGAGAAGGCGACCGCCCAATGGCGGGTCGCCAGAGATGCCACCGCTCCTCTGGGACCCGGAGTATTGGAACTGGCTGCCACCAATCACGCAGAGCGGGGGGTATTCAATCTCTGTTGGACAAACGACGTCTCCTTTCAGGAGGGTGAGATGGCGGTCTTTGTGCGGGCGCGGTCGGGCAAGATTGACCAAGGCGGCGGTCCCATCTGGCGCGTTCAGGACCGCAACAACTACTACATTGCCCGCTACAATCCGCTCGAACAAAACGTGAGCATCTATTATGTCAAGGAGGGTCGGCGTGTCATGCTGGGCTACTCTGGCCAGATCGACCTCAAAGACACGTGGCACCTTCTCAAGATCAGCCACAAAGGCGGCCGAATCAGCGCGTTCCTCGACGGCGAGCTGAGACTCATGGTCAATGCCGGTGTGTATATCCCCAACCAGGGTGGCGTCGGCCTTTGGACCAAAGCGGATGCGGCTACTGCTTTCGACAGTTTCACAGTGATCTCCGACTGAGGGCGTGATTTCATTGAAGGCGTGAGGTTTTCCTGATGTGATCTTCTCTCGACCGGCATCCAATGACGCGGGGAGTCTGAACAAATGGCTATGGAGGGTTCTTTGAACAGGCCGGCTGGTTACGACAGATAGGCGCAGGGCACAGGGTAAGAAAGTAGACGCCGGAGACCAGCCTGGAACCGCCGGGGCCGTAGGCGGAGAATCTGCCGTTGCACTGCACGATGGTGGAGGGGTCGTGGATTCGGACCTGGCCGTCAAGGGCGAACACGGGCGAAGCCCAAGGAGCGACGGACCCCATCAGAAGTAGGATAGGTCCGGCAAAGAGGAATGACGGGGCATGATGGATCGGGTTCATGGTCTGTCCTTCCGACGAAGCGTGTCCTTGTCGCCACGATAGCCAAGCCGAAGCCATGGCTGCGACGGGATTATACCCAATTGGCTTTGTTTCGCACGATCGCCACGGAACTGGAATGCCGGAATAATGGAATAGTGGAATGCTGGGTATTCCACGTGCCGGCCAACTCCCCGAAATTGGGTTCGTTTCGCACATTTGACCCGCGTCCCACGCCCCCGGGGCCTCGCCGCGTCCGGCGCCGCCGGGAAATTGGCTTTGTTTCGCACGATTCGCTCCGGCCAATTGGGTTTGTTTGTACAACCGGCCCGCGCCGGGCCCGCGGCAGGAGGCTGCAGGCCCCTCTGAATCCGCAATCCGAAATTCGCAATCCGCAATCGAGACACCGCCTCGGTGCCCCGCTTCGGGCAAATTGGCTTTGTTTTGCCGCAGCCTGTTGCATGTACGATTTACCATAACTCCTTTTCTACAAGGTACTTGCCCCTCCCGTTGCTCTGGCGGAAATTGGCTTTGTTTCGCACCATCGGCGGCGGATTGGAATGCTGGAATGGTGGAATACTGGAATGGTGGGGTGTCGCGGCCACCGGAAATTGGCTTTGTTTCGCACAATTCGCTCTTCGTGGGTCGTGCGTCCCGCACGACGTCCTGGACGTAGGGTGGGGCCTGCCCCACCGGTTTCTCCGCCACCCGGCAAATTGGCTTTGTTTCGCGCGTTCCACTCCCTACGGGGCCGCTCCGCGCGCCAGACTTCTGCCCACATGCCCCATCCCTCCCAAGTTTGGCTTTGTTTCGCATCATTGGCCCCCGAGTCTCAGGCGGACTCGCCGAAATTGGGTTTGTTTGGCAGAATTCGCAGCGTGTCTCGCGGCCAATTGGCTTGGTTTGCACAACTGGCCTCCGGGCCGCGCCGGCTCGCTGTCCGAAATTGGCTTTGTTTCGCACCATCGCTCCCCGTCGGGGTCTCCCTGCCGCCCGGCCGCGCTGAATTGGGTTCGTTTGGCGCAATTGCGCCCACTCGTAGGGTGGATCGGGCTCCCAAACGCGACAAACCGCGTTTGGGGTCCCGCCTTGCCCCACCGATTCCTCTGGGCCGGTGCAAATTGGCTTTGTTTTGCATGATCGGAACCCCTGGCAGGCCGAAGGGCAGGCATCCCGTTGCCGATCTGGCTCCAATCCGCAATCCGAAGTCCGCAATCCGCAATTGAGAAATTGGGTTTGTTTCG
>CAYHAJ010000274.1:0-25677 GCA_964354535.1 uncultured Pirellulales bacterium | reverse complement strand
GCGCAGAGGCGCAGGGACGCAGGGTGGGAAGTGCCGTTCTTGCCCTCCGATCTCTGCGCCTCCGCGTCTCTGCGCGAGTAGGTTTTGGTTGCGGCCGAGCGCAGCGAGGCCGCGCTGGGTGATTCGTGCCATTCGTGGTTTCTACGTCCTCTTCCGCCGTCTCTCCTGCCTGCTGTCCCACTTTTGCCTTTTTACTTTTGCCCTTTTACTTGTCCGACAATGCCGTCGTCTGTCCTCCGTCCTCCGGCTCCCGCCCCCAAGCCTTTGTCGAGCAGGTCCTGTAGATCTTCACTTCCCGTAAGCCTGTCATGCCGAGTTCGCAAGAATAGGATGAACCGCGCTTCTCGCCGCCGCCTTTGCCCTCGTGAAGTCTCGCTAAAGCTTCAAAATAAGGGCAGACCCGAATGGCACTTCCATAAGCCCTATGTTGCGTAGAGTAGCTGTGCTTTGGCGACGGCACGCGGCTCGGTCAGATACACCTGTTTCTTGCGTCGTTTCACCGCCCGCGGCTCGACGCGATCCGGACGGTTATTGACGCGGTGGGTGGCCACGGCCCGCAGGACCGCCGCATACAACTCGTTTCTTCGCGCGGGACACGCCCAGCCGGCGGCGGCGAAGGCCACCAGGGTTTGGAGCGTCCCTTTGAAGCTCAGGTCCCGCGGCTCGACGCCGGTCTCCGCCGCGGCTTGGGCCATCAGCTTGCGGATCAGATTATAGGCGAGCAGGTGCATCCAAATCTCCTTGCGGACCATCGCTGGACTCTTGCACCGCAGCACGTCCATCTGCATCACGTGCTTGATCGAACGCAGGTCCAGTTCCGCATGCCAACGGCAGCGAAACGCCGTCGCCAGTTCTTCCGGCGGATAGTCCTGCGGATCCCGCAGCGTGGTCACCAAGAGCAAATGACGGCACCGAAAGCCCTTTTGCGATACCTCCACGCGCACCTCGCGGATCCGCAACGTCTCCGGCAGGCGGTCGTACTGCGGGCGGCTCATCCACGGCGGTCGGGCCGGCTTTTGCCAGGACACCACATGGTCGTACCGCCCCAGCCGCTGGCCCTGACGGAAATCCACCCGCCGTTTGCCGTCGTGACGGCCGAGCAGATCCACGCCGCGTTCGAGCAACAGGGCAATCATCCAGTAGTTGGAGAAGATGGCATCGGCCAACAGGATGTCTCCGGTTCGCAGCGAGCCCAACAACTGCCGCAAGAGAGCCGTCTCGCCGGTCTGCTTGCCGCGATACGGCGCCATGGCGATGTCCAACACCGCGCCGCAGGACAAACTGATCAGGCCCACCAGCCGCAGGAGGGGAAAGCCCAAGCCCGGCTTCTGGCCCCGCTGCTGCGGATAGGCTTGCTGATTCTCCGGCGTGTCCGGCATGCTCACGGTGCTGCCGTCGGCGATCTTGATGGGCCGGCCGCCCAACAGGTCCGTGGGGGCAACCTGCCGCTGTAACTGGGCGCCACTATCGCGGGCCAGATCGGCCAGGAGCTTCTCCGGCAGACGCTCGCGGGCCTTGCAATAGGGATCGGTCTTGGCACTGACCGGGTCCTTGCCGCCGACACACAAGAAGGCCAGGAGCCGCGCCACCGCCGCCCGGCAGGACTGGTCCGACGCGAGCCCTTGGTGTAGGAACGTCCAGATCGTTACCAGCGGGGTATACTGGCATTCCCGATAACCGACCTGATACCGCTCCAGGGCGGCCTTGACTTGTTCCTCGGGCAGCAGTTTTCCGAAGCACAGATCCTGCTGTTCCACCGTTTTCTGATACCGCCGAACGTGGCGGACTTGGCTGACGAGCCGTCCTTGGGTATACTGGTCCATGATAGACCTCCTTGCAAGTAGATTGCCTTAACAACAATCTTCTCGGCTGGGAGGTCTGTCTTTCTGTACTCTTATCGGTCCTTGACTTGTAGCTTATGGAAGTGCCATTCAGACCTGACCCCGTTCTTCCCCTTATCGGTCCTTGACCGGTAGCTTATGGAAGTGCCATTCAGGGCAGACCCCCTGCCCCCCGACCCCCTGCCCCCCGGACCCCCTGCCCCCCGCGAGAAAAACCGCTTAAGGAACAGCCATTCAGGGCAGACCCCCTCGCCCCACCGAACTCTTCAGGAGACTGGTATCCGCCTTGGGAAAGGATTCTAATCATATGATATTTTTTTTGACTTGACAGAACTTCTGGTCGATCATATGATTAGTATATGAAAGAGAGCGATGTTCTAGGTCGCGTTTGGCCAGCGGACTAGGAGGAGTTTGCCTTGTTGTCGCGGGCCAAATTGCGTGCAATAAAGAAGCACATAGCGGTGCTGATCAAAAAGAAGCATTACGTTGTACCGCATGATGCGCAGCATC
The DNA here is from genome assembly GCA_964354535.1 of uncultured Pirellulales bacterium. Lineage (GTDB taxonomy): Bacteria > Planctomycetota > Phycisphaerae > Sedimentisphaerales > Anaerobacaceae > PLanc-01. The sequence continues at coordinate 23,326 of CAYHAJ010000274.1, read as the reverse complement.
CAAAGAAATGGTGGTTCGACAGCGTTATTGACCCCAGATCTGGAGAGTCCTTCACACCAGAAGGCGCTTGGGATTACATCCGCGAGAAGTGCGAAGAAAAAGGGACCATCATTGAGGAAATCACGCTACGTAAGCCGCCGGGAAAAGTCGGATATGTACTTCGTGAGCGCACCAGGGACGGCTGTATCTACATCAAGATCCAGTTTGGTGGGCATCAGGGGGAGTTAATTATTGGTCGCAGTTTTCACTACGAAGGTAGTGGGTGAGGTAGTTATGTCTAAGAAGTCGAAAAAGAAAGAAAGCGCCGGTGCCGTCCGAGATGGGGGGGTCTTCGAATGTGCAGAGTGTGGGAGTGAGCGGATTGAAACGCACATGGAAGACTACAGTTTCTCGTATGGGCACGGAGCCAGTAGGGTGGATCTATCGGCTAAGGTCCCCATTCGGACGTGTCAGAATTGTGGCTTCACTTATCGAGACAGTGTTGCGGACGCTATCTGCCACGATACGATATGCGAGCACTTGAAGGTAATGAAACCGAGCCAGATAAAGGGGCTCCGCAAGATGCACCACCTGACTCAGGCGGAACTCGCGGAGATTACAGGACTCGGTGAAGCAACCATTTCTCGCTGGGAGCGGGGTATCTTGATACAGAACCAAGCCTGCGACAGATACCTCTATCTGTTGGGCTATGTCGATAACCTGAACAGGCTGCGTGGACGGAGAGAGATTCAAGCCCCGTTAGAGACGGCTACACGCGGAGCATCAAGCGAGACAGGTCTAACACGGCAAGTTCCAGCGGGGTTTCCCGCCTTTGGATGCAGAGTCGCGTGCTCTATATGACTTGGAGAGCCGAAAAGCAATGATTGTGACATTCTATTCCTATAAAGGTGGCGTCGGTCGTTCACTTGCTCTAGCGAATATTGCCTGTCTTATGGCAGGTGATCCGTCGCACCCACAACGGGTGTTAGTCTGGGACTTCGACTTGGAGGCGCCAGGCCTTCATCGATTGTTTCCCGCGAGGCAACCGCACCCCTATGGGTTTGTGGATCTAGCGTACGAGTTTGCGATGAGTGGAAATGTCCCGAAAGTCGAAGACTACATTTATGAGTCCGAGATTGAAGGAGTTCACGTGCTTCCTGCTGGAAAAATGGGCGAGACCTATTGCGGGAAGCTTCAGGCAATTGACTGGTTGCGGTTCTTTGGCAGTGACCCGAAGAGTCCAGGACCTTTCTTCGGCGAATTGCTGGAGGAGATGGGGAATCTGGTCAATCCATTCGATTACATTTTGATCGATAGTCGAACAGGACTGAACGATCAGGCTGGTATCTGCACCCAGGTTCTACCTGATCTCTTGGTTGTGCTCTTCCGTTTGACCACCCAGAACCTGGATGGTCTAGAACACATGGTGCCAGCCATCGCGTCGCAGCTACGCATGAGGGGCAAGGAGTCCACACAAATACTGCCTGTGGCTTCTCAAGTACGTGCCGCAACGTCCAACGTACAAGCGTCTGCTAGGCAAGCCGCTCTGAAGATATTTGACAAGGACTTGGAGTACATCCGTTTCGACGAGGACCTCGTGGGCACAGAGCGGTTGCTGTGCCTCCGAAGCGAACTCGATACAATGTGGCCATGCCCGCCTGTGGTGGATGACTACAGGCGCATATGCGACAGCATCCGTAATAGGAATCCGGAAGATACGAGGAGTCAGATGGAGCAGCTCCGCACTATGATGAGGCAAGGAGATACCGCGACTGCTTCAACAATGCTCTTGAGGTTGCTCCCGCGAAGACCTAGGCTAGACCATGCGTGGAAGGCGTTGTCCGATGTATTTGACCATCAGATCAGTGAGTCGCGAACGCGCGAATTATATCGTGTTGTATCTGCGATTCTACGGATGGATTCAGACAATTTCTTTGCTCAACAATGGAAGGCGGCTTTCCAGAGCTCCAAGGCTCAACGGCCCACGGATCCCGCGATTGGGCGGGCGAAGACGTCACTCTTGAGGGCAATCAAGAGTGCACCGGATGCGGAAAAAGGCAACATCCTGCGATCACTGGCCCTGCTAGCCTCTATTCAAGGTGATCTTGCGACTGGAGTGAGATTTCTGCGAGAAGTGAGGCTCTTCCTACCGAAGAATAATCAGGTGAATCTCGACCTTGCTATGTTTCATATGCGCATGGGGGCAAAGTACTTTGCTGTTGCTGCAGATGAACTGGAGGAGATACCGCCCGAGATAGGCGATCAGAAGTACGCCTCACTTGCGTATCTCAGGGCATTCCTGGGCGAAAACGAGAAGGCATCAGAAGCTCTGCGCTTCTGCGATAAGTCGATGCAGTCGCTTGTGAGAGCGCACATGCATCTAATTCAAGGGAACACAACTGAAGCAGTTCGGTTTGTGGAAAAGAATCTCTCCTCTGGGGAGCCCCAACGGGACTTGTCGAATTGGGTGGAGTTCTACCTTTGTGCAGGCGCTTTTTCGAAAGCCATTAGCCTTGTTGACAGCGCACCGCAACCGCCGCTCGAGTCGATGGATGTACTCCAGTCATTGAAAGAACTAGCGGAGTTCCTAATGAAACAGGGGAGCCCTCAGTCACCTGAAGCTCAGTCGCTTGTAGACAAATGGGGAAAGACTTCATGGGATTTCAGGGAATTGTTGATGTTCCGGGAACGTTCGATACGCGATCGAAAAGAATATATCGGGTCGCTCGGCGTTATTGAGAGACTCATTCAGTACAGTGAACTAAGACAAGTCACCGCAAGCGGTATGGGCCTGCTTAAGCGACTGCCACGATCGAGGGCTGCGCGCATGCGGTTAGAGTTTACCATGGAGTGAGAATGGGGTTCCGGGGGGGCCTGCCCTTATTTTAAGCTTTAGCGCCTTGCGCCACGCTCGATCTTGGAACACGTGGAATTCTTCTTGACGGGCTATTCCAGAATTTCGAACGGGTTCTTGCGAACAGCGGTCCAGGGGGTAGGATGATGAGCATGGTGCAAGACAGCAGTTACGATTTGTCCGGCAAGATCCCGATTCCTCGAGCCGTCCCGGTGGACGAATCCGCCACCCTGGTCAAGGCGGAGCGGTTGACCTCGCTCGACGCCTATCGCGGGGCGATCATGCTGCTGGGGCTTAATTCCGGAGACAGCTTACTTATTTCCGTCTGGAATTGAGTCTGATGTCCCCAGAGTCCAGAGTATCAGACTCGTTTTTTGGTGGTTTTCCCTTCCGACGGCTTCCTCCACAAAGGATCGTTCTTCAGCGACTGTTGGATTCGTTCTTCGATCTGCTCTGCGGTAAGACCGGCGTAGGCACGAGAAAGTTCCTCCCGGCGCTTCCGCATAAAGGCGACTGCATCAAACGTCTTCTTCTTCATACAACACCTCTTCGGGTGTGCGTATCTCGATCAAGCCATACCCTTGTTCCAAATTCACAGCATTGAACAACCTTATTCTACCAAGATTGACGATGTGCTTGAAGTTCCAACTGACAAGCACATCCGCGCCATTCACGGTTGCCAAGGCCACGTGAAGCGCATCGGCGAGAGATCCCGGTCCGACCACGCCGTGAGCCACATAGGCATCTGCCAGTTCGCTCGCCTCCGGGTCGAGCCGAACCTGAACCTGATGGGCAGGGGGCACATCCTGCAGATGCCTACGAACGTCGGCTGGCGCGCCTTCGATCTCCTGCAAGGTCAGGGTCGAGATCAGCAATACGTGCTCGCCCGCCAGGAACGTGGACCAGAGCTTACGGCTGGCGACGGCGAATTCATCGTCCTCGCAACCGCCGATCACCGACGTGTCCACATAGACATGCAGCTTTTTCACGTCTTTACTCCTTGAGCCGGATTCCTCTCCAAGTTCATGGGACATTATGGTTGACGTTTCCGCGCGATGCGAGGAGAAACGACGGACCAAGCCGACATCGTGTAGCCAGTCTCGAGTGGCGAACCTGGGACTTGCGAACGGTGGGCTGTGCGGTAGGATGGCGAGCATGACGCAAGACATCCTTTACGACTTATACGGCAGGGCCCCGATTCCGCGGGGGGTTCCGGTGGACGAATCGGCCACGCTGATCAAGGCGGAGCGTTTGACCTCGCTCGACGCCTATCGCGGGGCGATCATGCTGCTGATGGCGTCCAGCGGACTGGGCCTGGCCCAGGTGGCAAAACAATTCCCCGACAGTGGCCTCTGGCAGTTCCTGGCGTACCAGACCGAGCATGCACCGTGGGCGGGGATGCGGCTGTGGGACATCATCCAGCCGGCGTTCATGTTCATGGTGGGAGTCGCCCTGCCGTGGTCGCTGGCCAAGCGCCGGGCCCGGGGGCAGAACTTCGCCGGGATGTGTGGCCACGCGCTCTGGCGGGCAGTGGTGCTCGTGCTCCTGGCGGTGTTTCTTACGTCCGCCTGGAGTAAGCAAACCGTCTGGAGCTTTGCGAACGTGCTGGCGCAGATTGGCTTGGGCTATCCGATCCTCTTTCTGCTGGCATTCACGAAGCCCCGGACGCAATGGCTCGCCGCTTTCGGGATTCTGTTCGCCTATTGGCTGGCGTTTGCGTTGTACCCGCTGCCGCCGGCGGGATTCGATTGGCAGCGCGTGGGCGTGCCCGCGGACTGGCCGCACCTGACCGGCTTTGCCGCCCACTGGGACAAGAACGCCAACTTCGCCGCGTGGGTCGATGGTTGGCTGATGAACCTGTTTCCACAAGGGAAGCCCTACGTCTACAACGCCGGCGGGTACCAGACGCTGAATTTCGTCCCGGCCATCGCGACGATGGTCTTCGGCGCCCTGGCGGGCCAATTGCTCAAGAGTGACCGGTCGATCACCGGCAAGCTTAAGCAACTTGTCCTTTTCGGCGTGGCGGGGATCGTTCTCGGCCAGCTCATTGCCTGGGCGGGCCTGTGTCCGATCGTCAAGCGGATCTGGACGCCTTCCTGGGCGATCTACAGCGCCGGTTGGGTCACCTTGCTCTTAGGCGCCTTTGTCGCGGTCATCGAGTGGGCCGGCTGGAAGCGCTGGGCCTTTCCCTTCGTGGTCGTCGGGCTCAACCCGATCACGCTCTACTGCATGTGGCAGCTCGGGAACCCCTTCGTCCGGGACAACCTCAAGCGGCACATCAGTCCGCACGTCTTCGAGAGCCTCGGCACGATCTACACCCCGATCCTGGAGCGGGTCCTCGTGCTGGCGGTCTTCTGGCTGGTTCTGCTGTGGATGTACCGCCGGAAGATCTTCCTGCGGGTATAATCCGAAGGAATCGGGGTGACTGGACTTGAACCAGCGACCTCGTGCGCCCAAGGCACGCGCTCTAGCCAAACTGAGCTACACCCCGGAAAACCACCAGAAGCAACCTTACCCGTATTATATAGGCTCCGGCAAGGATGATGCAACAAGGGGGCTGCAAAATCCCGTTTTCTCCGATTATAGGGCCTGCGCGGCCCCGGGACCGCATAGGACGCATCCTGTTCCCGCCGGCCGCACCAACTCGTGCGAAAAAAGGTTGCATAAACTGCGTGGGTGCGGTAAAATACGTATCTTAGGGAATTGGGTTTGGGCGGTACCAGACGCGCTCCAGGTCGCGTTTCGGGGTTTTTGGAGAAGGTAGATTATGGCTGGAATGTTCTACTCGCTCAAAGAAGCGGCACAGAGACTCGGCCTCGCCGAGGATCAAGTCAAACAACTGGCCAAGGACGGCAAGCTCCGGGAATTCCGCGACGGATCGAACCTGCTCTTCAAAATCGAGGAAGTCAATGCCCTAATGGCGGAGGGGATCGACCTCCCGTCGGACGAGCTTGAGTTGCAGGAACTGCCCGCGGAGGGGGCCGCCGACGAGGACATTTTCAAGCTGGACGAGGAAGGCACGGGTGCCCTGGAGGCGGCGGGTGAGGCCGCCGAGCTTTCCGACTCGGACTTGATCCCCGAACTGCAGGGGGCCGAGGAGCCAGAAGATCAGGAGGCTTCCGAGGTCGAACTGGAACCGCCGCAGCCGACGGACCAAGCCGCTGAAGAGGACCTTTTCCTGGCGGAAGAGTTGGCGCAGCCTGCCGGCGAGGAGCCCGAGCAGGCGGTCACGGATGAGGCGGAGGGCTCGAGCGAGGAGATTTCACTCGCGGCGGAGTCCGGCGTCCTGGCGGAAGGCAGTGACATCAGCGATGCGGATACGGCGATCACGACGGAAGGCATCAACGTCCTGAGTGAGACGGATACCGGCTACGAGGTGACGGAGGATTCGATGGCGGAGACGGCCGGCCCGGCCGCCACGGCGGATACGAGCGGCGCCAGCGGCGAAGCCTCCCTCGAAGAAATTGAAGACGACGTGAACCTGGATAGCTTCGGCAGCGGCTCCGGCCTGCTCGACCTGTCCCTCCAGGCGGACGACACCTCGCTCGGCGGCATCCTCGACGAGATCTACACCGCCGAAGGCGGCGAGGGCGAAGCGACACCGGCCGACGGTGAGCCGGCGGAGCTCGGGGCCGAGGCCGGCGAAGGGGCCTCCTTTGAGGACATCACGGCGGAGGCCGACCACGCCGCCGGGGCGGAGGAAGAAATGGCCGTGCCCGAGCCGGCGGCCGTCATGCCGACCGCCATGGTCCCTGCTTACGCGGAAATGGCCCCGGACGCCCAGGGCAACATCCTCGGCGTCCTCCTGTTCCTGCCCATGCTCGCGCTGCTCTACACGGCGATTGTCACGGTCGCGGCGATGCAACCCGAGCCCGTCATGCCCTCGATTCTATCGTCCGTGAAGGGTCTGATCTGGTACATCATGGGCGGCGGGGTCGTGCTCGCCCTGGTCACGGTCGGCATCTCCTTCGCCGCCGGCCGCGAAAAAGCCCCGAAGGCGCCCAAGGTGGTCAAGGACAAGAAGGCCAAACCCGACAAGTCCAGGAAGGAAGCCCCCAAAGCCGAGGCCGCCAAACCCGCCAAGGAAAAGAAAGGCTTCAGCCTCTTCGCCAAGAAGAAGGAAAAGAAGTAGCCCCACATCGCCTTCGGATTTCGAGTTCGCTGGAGTGCTTGGCGTATGCGCGGGAATCCTTCTAATCCCCGGGCGTCGGGACGAAACGGACTGCTTTCCACAGCTTACCGGAATTGCCGAGGTAGATATCGGCGTTGACCCTTGCGTCGGAGACGTGGATGATGGCGTAGCCCGGGAAGTCCGCAAACTCGAAATGGGTGATGTGCGGCTTCTCCTGTTCGAGCAGCTTGGAGCGTTCGTCCTTCGTGGGGGGCTGAAATTCCGGTTCGAGCTCCACCAGTTTGCCGCTGTAATTCTTCACGCCTTCCAGGTGATTCTTCACCGCTACTTCCGGCGCGCCAATGACGCTGCTGAGGCCCAACTGCACGAAGGTGCCCGTTGCGGTCTTGCGCGCGACGACGCCGAACTTGTGCAGATGGGCCGTGAGGAGCACGGCCTTGTTGGCGCCGAGAAGGTTCAGAAACCGCTCGCGGGTCTCGGTCTGGTTTGCCCTGGAGAACAAGGGCCAGGATGACCGCGCATCGTAGGGGACTGCGGGCGGGTGCATCACGATGAAGGCGTAGCGATGGTTGTTCTCTTTCAGGGTCTTTTCCAGCCAATCGACATTGGGGTTCTGATAGGCGTCGAAGAAGACGAACAGGTCCGGGCCTTTCGTGAAGAAGAAAGACGCGGCGTCCACGGGCCGGCCGGACTCGCGGGACAGCCACGGCAGCATGATGCGGTCGTAGGCCTCCTTCGCGCCGGGGCCGGTGATGTCGTGATTGCCCTTGACGGCCAGGAACGGAGTCTTGGGGATGTCATGCCGAATTGCCGCCAGAGCCTCTTTGAATTGCGTCTCCTGGAGTTCCCTGGTGCCGCACAGTCCCTCCGTGAGGTCGCCGCCCTGGATGACCATCTGAATCCGGCCGTTGCCGGCTTCGATGACCGTCTGCACCCGCTGGAAGAGGCCCGGCGTGTTCTCCTGCGTGATCCGGCTGTAGTCCTCGATCTGCCGCAGATCCGCCGGCATGTTGGCCTTCACCCAGTCCAAATCGTGGTGGGACATCTTGTCGAAGTGCAGGTCACCGAGGTAGACAAAGGAGTACGTCGAGGGGGCCGCATCGCCTTGGGCCCAGGCCGCATCAGGGACAAACGCGATGACTTGCAGGCACAGGACCACGATTGCGATCAGGGTCCTTGCATAGGAGGATCGTCTTCGGCGTGTAGGGTGTGCCGTGCACACCTTCTGCATGGTTGCTCGTTTGCACTCGTTATCGTTGCGAAGCATGGCTGCGAACCCTAAAGTCGGTCTCCTGTGGCGGTAGCGCGGTTCGGAAGAGGGGCGAATGATTATTCGCCCCTACAGGTCAGGACCGCGGAAACGCGGTAACCCAATGTTCATTTGCCCTGGAACAGCAGCGGCGCGAGATCGTTCAGGTAGTGACGCCAGTTGATCCAGGTGTGGCCGCCACCGCTGATATGGATCTGGTTCTTGATGCCGTGCTTGGTCAGGACCTCCGCGAGGGCCTGGGAGCCGGTGAGCGTGAAGTCCTTATCCCCGACGCTGATCGAGAACAGCTTGATCCACTCGTTGATCTTGGGATTATCCAGGAAGGCGGCGTTGCGGGTCTCCCAATCGCCGGCGTTCTGGCCGATGCCGGCGCTCCAGACGGCCACGTAGGCGAACTGATCGGGATGGGTGACGACGACCTGGAGCGTCTGGCCACCACCCATGGACAGGCCCGCGAGGGCCCGATGGTCCCGGTCGGCGAAGACGCGGAAGTTCTTCTCCACAAAGGGCACGATCTCTTTCATCAGCTCGCTGACAAAGCGGTTCTGGAGGGCGGCCATGGCAGCAGCGATCTCCGGCGCCGGCGTTGTGCCGGGCGTTCGGGCGGGCAGATTGGCCGGGCGGGGGAGGCTGCCATTGGGCATGACGATGAGCATCGGTTTGGCTTTGCCCGCCGCCAGCAGATTGTCGAGGATGAAACCGGCCCGGCCGATCGTGCTCCAGCCCGAGTCCTCGTCGCCGCCGCCGTGGAGAAGATAGAAGACCGGATACTGCTCGCCGGTCGTATCGTATCCCGGCGGCGTGTAGATGTGCATGCGGCGCTGTGCATCAAGGGTATTGGAGCGGTACCAGACCTGGCGAATCTGGCCGTGCGGGACGGGTTTGTTGTCCTCGAAGTCGGCCTGCGCACCTGGGACGAAGAACATATTGTCCAAGCCGGTGATGCCCTGCTTGATCATGGGGTTGCGCGGGTCGAGTGTTTTGACGCCATCGACAGTGAACGTGTAGCTGTAGAAATCCGGCGTCAGCGGCCCGACGGTTACCGACCAGAGGTCTTTGTCATCTTTAGAGAGTTTCTCCGAGGCGGCTCCCTCCATCCAGTCGCCGCGCACAGTGATCTCGGATGCTTTGGGGGCTTGGATACGAAACGTGACGCGGTGATCGGGCAGGACCTCCGGCGAAACGATCACAGGCCCACGCTGCGGCCCCTGTGCCATCGCCCGCGGCGTCGCCCATGAGATCAAACAGCCAAGGAGAACCATTGTCCACAATCGCACTGCCGCTGATCGCCTCATGTGCATCCTCCTTCAAATCCTCACTTTGACGTGGAACGCTCCCGGCACAGGGTCCTCCGAAACGACGTAGAGATAGCCGCCGCCGCAGCCGGAGTACATGGCCCCGGGATACCGCGCCTGATAATACCGCAGCAGGCCCGGCAGGTCGATCTGAATCGTCCGGTGGCGGATGGTGCCCGGCAGGATCGCCTCCCAACACCGCATGCACTCGTTCAGGGATTCGCCCAGGGCCGCGAGGTCCCGCGTGACAACGGCGTGGTAGCAGTCTTGGCCCGATTGTCCCAGGCGCCGGATCCACTCGCGGTCCAGGTTCTTCGTCTCCAGCGGGTTGTACGCTGGAGGCCGCTGGTTGACGGGAAGCAGGTGGATCACGTTCTCCAGCCACCGAGCGACCTGCGGATCGCGATTCGACTCGATATGCCGAGGGAAAATGCCGCCTTGGTGGGTGAAATCGTAGTCGAGACGATTGACGCCTGGATAGACCAGGCCGATCATGTCCTGGGAGCCGGACGGCTCCGCCTTGCCCTGGTTCTCCGCCCGGTAGAGTTCCTGCACGAGCTGCTCTGGATCGCGTTGCGGGATCCGGCCCTGCCACAGCTTCATGGCGATGTTGCGGGTCCCGATGCAGATGCCGGCCCGCTCCATGAACCAGAACTGGGGCTCGACGCCCACGACGACCATCGATCCCGGCGGCGTGGGATTATGCCGCGAGACAAACGGCTGATCGATCCACCCGCCGGCCAGGGCCAGCCGGAAGGGCAGGGGACCGAGTGCGTCAGTGATGTCCAAGTGTTGATGTGACTTCATGCTAACTGACCGTCCGTTTGCCCGCTTTACGGTCCCGGCATTGCTTTTCGATCCAGGCGTACGTCTTGCGCAGTCCGTCTTTCAGCGGCGTGCTTGGCTCCCAGCCGAGGACTTCCTGAATGAACGTGTTGTCGCTGTTGCGGCCGCCCACGCCCTTGGGGGCATCGAGATCGTACTTGCGATTGAGCTTGACGCCGCCGGTCTCCTCGGCCAGCGAGACCAGATCATTGACCGAGATCAGGAAGTTCGAGCCGAGATTGATCGGCGTGGCGATCAGGTCCTGGCAGTGCATGATCATGTCGATGCCCTGCGTGCAGTCGTCGATGTACATGAAGCTGCGAGTCTGATGCCCATCGCCCCAGATCGTGATGTCGCGCGCGCCGGTGTCCTTGGCCTCGATCACCTTGCGGCAGATGGCCGCCGGGGCCTTCTCCCGCCCGCCGTCCCAGGTGCCCCACGGGCCATAGACATTGTGGAACCGGGCGATGTGCGTCTCGAAGCCGCGTTCCGCCCAGTACTCCTGGCAGAACATCTCGCTCATCAGCTTCTCCCAGCCGTAGCCGCGTTCGGCCATGGCCGGATAGGCGTCCGACTCTTTCAGCGCCGCGGCGTCGGGCCGCTTCTGCAGCTCGACGTTGTACGCGCAGGCCGAGGACGAGAAGAAGTATCGCTGCGCGCCCGCCCGATACGCGGACTCGATCATGTGCGTGTTGATGAGGATGCTCCGCAGGCACTCGATGCGGAAGCGCTCGATGAAGCCCATGCCGCCCATATCGGCCGCGAGGTTGTAGACTTCGACGGCTCCCTCGCACGCTTGCCGGCAGTTCTTCTCGTTGCTCAGGTCCAGGCACAGACACTCCACGCCCGGCGTGCGCTGATACCACTCGGGCAGCGGCTTTTTGTCGACGGCCCGAATCCGTGTGAAGCCCTGGTCATGGAAATACCGCGCCAGCGACCCGGCGATGAAGCCGCCGGCCCCGCCGATGACAATCAAATCGTCTTTCTGCAAGACCGAGGCGGCCTTGGCATTCTGCTTTGCGCCCATGTCCGTCCTTTCCAATAAGGTGTGCCGTGCACACCAAATCCATCGAATGATCGACCAGTATAATGCTTTTGGGCGGTCTGCCTACTCTAATTGCTGATGACGCGGTTCGTCGTGACGCCGTCAGGCGGTATCTCCGTATGCTCTGACGAGCACCCTACAAACCAGGGCCTTTGGCCTTGCCGGCCGTGTGCACGATGTAGTTGCTGAAGGAGGTGAATTCATAACCGCGCTAGATCGCGCGGTACGTTCCGGTGTACTTGTTCCATTCGGTCTTGTGCGGTGTCGGTGCGAACGGGGGCTCCGGTGGGGCAGGGGGCTGGGCCGTCAAAGACATGGTTTCCACGCGGACTTCCGGCGTCTGGGGCACCAGGCCCTTATGAATGATCTCGTCGAGCAGTTGATGGCAAATCTGTCCCTGGATCGAAGGACTCGCGGAGTTGGTCAACTCGACCGCCCCGATCCCGTATCCGGGATACCAGACCATGAAAGACAGGAATCCGAATCCTCCGCCGCCGTGCAGCAGGAAGTAGCTGTCGTGTTTTTCGCCCCGCCCGATGCCCAGTCTCAAACCTGTCGGCGGTCGGGGTGGCCTATTCCACAGATTCTTCAGTAGAGGCGTTCACAGGCCGAGCAGGCGGCGGATGTTGCCGCCCAGGATCAGGGCCTCTTTTTCCGGCGGCAGCTTGAGCAGGCGAATCTTATAGAGCTCGACGCGGGCATCGACCAGCGGGCCATCGGATCCGAAGAGCAGCTTCTCGGCCGGCAGCTCGCGGGCCGCCTGTTCCAGGTACGTCACGAATACTACGGAGGACGTGTCCAGGTACAAGTTCGGGATCTGCTGGGCGGCCTCGATCGCGCGCACGTGCTCCCGCCAGTTCTGGGAGGCGAAGCAGCCCAGGTGGGCCAGGATGAAGGATACCTTCGGGTGCGCACGAACTGTCTCCAGGCTTGCGTTCACGCTGGCCGGGTGATAGAGGATCGGGATGCTCAGCTCCTCGGCCGCCTCGATCATCTCCTGGGACGGCACGCCGTGAAGTTTCAACCCGCGCAGGCCAAGCTGGCGGACCTCCCGGCGCAGCAGGCCCTGGATCTGACCGGCCTCCGTTTGGGCATCGTGCTTGGCAAAGCCGATGAATTTGGTGGGCCAGCGACGCACGTAGCCGGCGATCTCCTCGTTGGCCTGCCGGTAGGTGGTGTTGCTGATGGGAAAGAGGATGGTCTGGTCGATGCCCGCCTCTTCCATGCGCTGGAGCGTCCCTTCAGGATCGTTGAACGTTGTCCAAGGGTCGCGCGGGGGATCATTCTTGTCATAGTTGAACCCGCGGCCCGCGTGACAATGGGCGTCAATGATCCGGCCGCGTGCGGCGACATCGGCCGCCGGCGCCTCCGCAACGAGAGACGGCGCGGCCCCCGCCAGCAGGCCTCGATTCAGGAATTCGCGTCGATTCATCTGCGGGTCCTTTCCACTGGGCCACCCGAGCACACCCTCGTGTTTCTCCGTCCCGGAGCATCTGCGTGCTGACATCATACCACAGGGCGCTGCACGCGTTCAATTCTCGCGGAGGGCGGCGAGGAGCTCTTCGGAAGGAGCGGTCTTGAGCAGATACGCCGTAGCGCCGGCGCTGTGCATTCGCTTTCTCACCTGGGCCTCATCGTGCATGGATAGGGCGATGACCCGTGTCTGCGGCCGGTGTTGCTTGATCAGGCGAGTGGCCTCCTCGCCGGCCATCACCGGCATGGAGACATCCATTACAACCACGTCCGGCTCCAGCCGGCCGGCAAGCTCGACCGCCTCGCGGCCATTGCCGGCCTGTCCGACGATCTCAATGCCGCGCTCTTCGCTCAGCACCGAGATCAGGCCCTGGCGCACGATTTCATGGTCGTCCGCCAGCAACACCCGTAAGACGGAGGACGGAGAACGGAGGACAGATAACAGCGCTCCTTCTTCGGTCTTCTTTCCGTCCTCCATCTTCTGTCGTTTGTCCTCTGGTTTCTCCCCGTCCGGCACGACGAGGAGGAAGGTGCTGCCCCGGCCCTTGACGCTCTGGATCTTCAGGCGGCCCCCGAGCAGCTCCAGCCGCTCCCGGATGCTCAGCAGTCCGAACCCGGCCGTGGCTTTCAGATCCTGCGGGTCGAACCCGCGGCCCCGGTCCGAGACGGACAGACCCACATAGCGTCCCAGCCGTCGGACGCGCAGCCGGGCTTCGTGGACCCCGGCGTGCTTGACGACGTTGAACAGCGTCTCCTGGGCCGTCTTATAGAGAAAGACCTTGAGGGCATCCGGCAATCTGATTCGATAGTCCAGATCATAGTCCCTGGCGCCGCTCAAGGCGTCGCTCAAAGCTCGATCGACGCGCTGCCGGTCTTCCGGAACGATCCTGGAAATAAAGTCCTCGCGGTGCTGCGGCAGCGGCCCGCGCGCGAGGCCGAACATCCGGAACGTCTCCTCCGACCAAAGGGCCGTGTCCGCCGCAATATTCCACTGCCAGGAGCCGATGTGGGCCAGGTGCTGGGCGGCGGCCAGCCCCGCCTCGCTCTCCCGCAGGGCCTCCTCCGCGTGCTTGCGCATCGAGATGTCCTCGACGAGGACAATGAAATACTCCGGCCGGCCCGCCTCGTCCCGCTGGATCGATCTGGTCAGATTGACCCAGACCGGACGGCCGCCCACGCGGACGTAAGGCTTCTCGATCGTGTAATGATCGATCCGCCCGTCCAGAAGAGCCTGCATCGGGTCCCGCTCGCCCTTCCAGCCCTCGGCCAGCGTGATCTCCTCACACGTTTCGCAGAGAACGTCCTTGCCGGAACAGCCGGCGATTTCGCAGAATCGACTGTTGAACCGCAGAATCCGCCCATCCAGTGCGACATGGGCAATCCCGATGGGCGCGTTCTCGAATGTGCTTTTGAATTGCTGCTCACTGAGACGCAGTGCTGTTTCCGCCTGCTTTCGCTCGCTGATGTCCTCCACGGTGGCGATACCACGACGCCGGCGGCCGTCGGCATCGTGAATGACGGACACGGTCACGTGCGCCCACACCGGCGTGCCGTCGCGCTTGAGATAGCGCTTCTCGTAGCCGATGCGGTCGGCCCGCCCGTGGTGGAGTTGCGCGTTCAGGACATCGCTGGTGGCCCGGTCGTCGGGGGCCGTCAGCTCGTGCACTGTTTTCCCGATGAGTTCCGCGCGCGAGTCGCCGAGAATCTGGCAAAAACGGTCGTTGACGGCGACAAAACGATCATCGGCCGCCTCGGCCAGCCCGACTCCGGCGTTGTCGAAAATGGCGCGCAGACGTTCCTCGCTCTCGCGCAGCGCCTGGTCCGCTTGCCTGCGCTCGGTGATGTCGCGCGCCACGTGGACACTGCCGATCCGTTCACCCTTGGGATCGAACAGCGGCGTACAGGTGACGAGGAGGTGGGCGCCGGAGCGCTCTTCATAGACCTCCGCCGTATGGGCGCGGCCATCGGCGACGCACGGCGCGTGCGGGCAGAGGGCCGGCGGGGCGTCGAGATCGTGAACGCACTGGTAACACGTCAATCCGATGCACTGCTCGGGAGATACGCCCAGGCGCTCGGCCGGGATCATTCCACCGACACTCCCTGCGGGCGTGCCTGCGTGCCCCGGATGGCGGCCAGCAGCTCTTCGGCGGAAACCGTCTTGAGGATGTAGCCCTCGGCTCCGGCCTGGTACATCCTCTCCTTCTTGTCGGCTTCGTCGTACATCGACAGCGCGATCACGCGAATCTTCGGCAGGTACGCCTTGATTTGACGTGTGGCTTGATCTCCGCTCATCAGGGGCATGGACACGTCCATAATCACTACGTCCGGATGAAGCTCGCTGACCATGTTGATCGCCTCACGACCGTCGGCGGCCTCCCCGATCACCTCGATGTCGGGTGCTTCCTGAAGCAGCGCCGCCAGACCCTGACGCACGATATCATGGTCGTCCACCAGCAAGACTCGTAGGGGCAACCGGGACCCCAAACGCGATTCTTCCGCGTTTGGGAACCCGACCCCGTGGTGGCCCTCTTCCCCCCCGTGGTGGCCCGGCGTTGTGGAAACCGGGTAGGCACGGGGGCCTACCCCTACAGTGTCCTCCGCTTTCTGGCTGTCCGGCACGACGAGGCGGAACCTGCTTCCTTGGCCTTTGGTGCTCTTGACTTTCATCCGCCCTCCGAGCATCTCCGTTCGCTCACGGATACTGAACAACCCCACGCCGGAGGTCTCTTGCAGTTCCTGCGGGTCGAACCCGCGCCCCTGATCGGATACGGAAAGGCACACGTAGCGGCCGATCCTCCGGACACGGATCGCGGCCTCACGAACGTGGGCGTGCTTGACCACATTGAACAGCATCTCCTGGGCGGCCCGGAACAGGAACAGCGCCAGCGCTTCCGAGTGCAGCATCATGTCGCCCGAGGCATTCACGTGGACGACCAGACCATGCCGGGCGCGCACCTGGTTGACCAGCCACTGCAGGACTTCGGCCAGATCGTTCATGTGCAACACGGCGGGACTGAGATCGTGGGACAGACTGCGGGACTTCTCGATCGCTTCGTTCAGCATTTCCCCGACTTTATCGACCTCGGCGCGCAGCCGGTCTTCCCGGGCCCGGTTCCGCACCAGATTCAACTGGAACTTGGCCCCGGCAATCTGCTGCTGGAAGTCCTCGTGCAGGATCACCGCGATCCGCCGGCGCTCCCGCTCTTCCGCCTGAGACAGTTCGAGCGCCAGCTTCTGGAGTTGCCTGGCGCGCCGCTGCAACTGGGCCGTGCGCTGCGCCACCTTGCTCTCCAGCGTGGCGTTTAACTCGCGCAGCGCCTCCTCCGCGCGCTGGCGCGCGGTGATGTCCAACAGCAAGCCGAGGATCTGTTGCACGGTGCCGTCCGCGCGGCGCGCGAAGACGGCCTCGCGCCCGGCGAAGTACTGCAGTTCCCCGTCGGCGCGGCGCAGGCAGTATTCGTCGGCGCGGATCTGACCGTCGGGAAGCGTTTGCCATTCTTCCATCAGCCGGGCGAGGTGGGGCATTTCCTCCGCCGGCATGAACGCACGAAAGGCCTCGAGGGTCAACGCGGTTCTCTGCACCTCCAGAGGGTAGCCCAGATCGCGCAGGATCGGCCGGTTCGCGTAGGAGAGACTCCGGCGGTCGAAGTCGAACACGTAGAGCCAGTGGGGCGAGGCCTGAGCGACCGACTGAATGAACCGCTCGCTCTCCCGCAGCGTCTGAGCCGAGCGGCTGGCCCGGCGGCCCGCATGGTATGCCAGAGCGGTGAAGGTGATGATGAACACGAGCATCATGATCCCGGTGCCCGTGGCCGCGTCGAAGACGCCGGCTCGCTCGCCGGCCAGCCGCAGCCACCCCAGCAGCAGAGGCACCAGCACAAACGCGGGCAGCAGTCGCCGGAGGCTGACACCGCCGGGGTCGTCCGCCGTCACCTGCGCCATCAGTCCCTCGGCCGGCCGGGCACACAGCAGGCCCAGCCCCAGCAACAACAACGCCACGGCCGTGGGCCAGGCGATCCCCGTATACTGGGCAATCCCGTAAAACTCCTGGGCACCATACAGAAAGCCGATAATGGGCCATAGCGCGATCAGGCAGACCGCCAGTGCCAAGGCCGGCACCGCCCGTGCCCCTCGACGATCCCGGCGGCTCAGGATCAGAAGGGACAGCCCGATCAGCGTGAAGCTCAGAGAGGCCGGCACACCCATCCGGTTAGGATCAACTCCCGCCAGTGCTCCCGGCGTCTCGACCGCCAGCAACTGGTCAATGCCAAAATCCCAGCCTGAGAGGTTCTCCACGAAAGTCAGCAGACCTACAGCAAGCGCGAGCGCCGCACAAACCCTGGCCGTCCAGCGCCGAACCGGTCCTGCCTTTGCCGGGACCAACAGGATCAGGGCCACGCCCACCAGCGTCAGGCCAAGGGCCGCGTTGGTCTTCATGGTGATCGCGCTGAGACCCCGTTGCGACATATAGCCGCCGAGCCAAGCGGCCAGATGTCCCGCACCCACCACCGCCGCGATCATACCCAGGAGAACCGCTGCCTGCGTGAGGCGGTGGGCAAGGCTGCCCCCATTCGATGCCGCGCTCGTCTGGCCCGGCGCATCGCGCATGGACAACGACGCCAGCCAGCCATGGCGAGGCCGGCGCACACCCTCCTCCCTCCTGTTCTTCGGGTCCGTGCCCATCGTTTGCCCCGTCCGGGGGCCTCCATTAACACAGGAGCGACTTGGCGGATTCGCCAGAGTCACTGTCTTCATTGGCTTCCCAATTGTATCCAGGCCTTCATGAGAAACGATTAGGAAAATTCCTTACTCGCTACGAGTCTCGCTCTTTGCCCCGGATCGCGGCCAGAAGCTCTTCGGTCGAGGCGGTCTTGAGGACGTAGCTCTCGGCCCCGGCCCTGTACATGGTCTCCACCTTTTCGGCTTCGTCGTACATCGAAAGTGCGATCACCCGGGTCTTGGGCAGATGCTCCTTGATCTGCCGGGTGGCCTCATCGCCTTCGATCAAGGGCATGGACACATCCATAATCACCACATCCGGCTCCAGCCGACCGGCCAGATCGATCGCCTCGCGGCCGTTGGCCGCTTCGCCCACCACCTCGACCGCGTGGTCCTCACTCAGCAGTGAGATCAGGCCCTCGCGGACGATCTCATGATCGTCCGCCAGCAGCACGCGCAATCGGCCCTCGGCGTGTGGTCCAGCCGCCCCCGGCTGGAGGGTCTTCACCTCGAAGGGCGGGGGTGCTACCACCGGCTCGCCCTCCGGCACCACGATGCGGAGCGTGCTGCCTTGGCCTTTGGCGCTCTTGATCGTCATCCGCCCGCCGAGCAGCTCGATGCGCTCGCGGATGCTCAGAAGCCCGTAGCCGGTCGTCTCTCCCAGCGCTTGCGGGTCAAAGCCGCGACCGTGGTCGGAGACGGACAGGCAGAGGCATCGGCCGAGCCGCCGCACCCGGATTCTGGCCTCATGCACCCGCGCGTGCTTGACGACGTTGAACAGCAACTCCTGGACCGCCCGGAACAGGAGAGCTTTGAGCGCATCCGACTGCGAGCGGACTGGGCCGTGCGCGTGCACGTGAACGACCAGGCCATGCTTGGCCTGTACCTCGTTCGCGAGCCAGCGGAGCGTCTCGGCGAAATCGGCGTGGTGCATCACGGCGGGGCTCAGCTCGTGGGACAGGCTGCGGGATTTGTCGATCGCCTCTTTGAGCATGTGGTCAACCTGCACGGCGGTTGCCTGCAGCGACGCATCGTGCCTGGCTCGGTTTCGCATCAGCCCCACGTGGAATTTGGCCGCCGCCAGCACTTGCTGCAAATCATCGTGGAGGATCTCCGCCAGGCGCTCGCGTTCGCGCTCCTCCGCTACGGACATATCGAGCGTCAGCTTTTGCAGTTGCCTGGCTCTGTGCCTCAGTTCCGCCGTGCGCTGGGACACTTTGCTCTCCAGCGTCGCGTTCAGCTCCCGCAGCGCCGCCTCGGCCACGGTGCGTTGGAGAGCAAGGCCGATGTTCTGGGCGGTGTTTTCGTAGAAGGCGATCTGTTCCGGGCGGAACCGCCCGGGTCGCCGGTCGTTCAACTGCAGCAGGCCGATGACCTCCTGGCCCGACCGAACCGGGAACAGCCCGACCGACTCGTAGCCGGTATGAATGCAGCGGTTGCGGGGATTCGTCCGGGGATCGTCCTGGGGCGCAAGAGCGAGCAACTCACTCGCGGTGTTGCTCCAGAAGCTGCCGCCTTCGGTGAAGCAGGACATGCTGGGATCGGTCCGCTGTGACAGGACCAGGCCGCACGTGCACTCGAGGACGGGGCGGCCCGCCTCGTCGCGGATGACCGCCGCGTCGGCGCCTCTGGCGCAGAGGAAGTTCTCCTCGTGCACGAACTCCGGCGAAAAGCCGTTGACCTCGAAGTAGGGGCAGTCCTCACCCTGCCGCAGCCGCAGCCCCACCGCATCGAATCCGCTCGCTTCCCGGATCAGACGCAATACCTCGGCGATGAGCGGGTGCAGATCCCCGCCACGGTTGAGGATTCGGAGAATGTCCGTCAGAAGGGCCTGATTGGCCTCGGCCTGCTTGCGTTCGGTGATGTCGCGCCCGTAGAGGTGCGCATAGTGCTCCGAGGGAAAGGGCACAGCCCAGACGAGGTAGGCCGCTTCGCCCAGTTCCACGTCCTGCCGCACCTCGCGTCCCTCCGTCATCGCGCGCCGGACCAGCGACAAGAACGGTTCCCTCAGAAGGCCGCCGGTTTCGCACGTCCACCCGGTCACCTCCGCCGGCGCCGGATTGCGGTAGAGAACCGTCCCCTCGGCCGACACACGCAACACCGGGTTGGGGTTCTCCTCCGGGAACCGGGCCAGCCCCACCGCGCGCTCCCGGACCTCGCGCAGCGACTCTTCGGCGTGCCGGCGCACCAGCCACGTGCGGAGGGCCTCCGCGACACCGCTGACCAGGTTCTGCTCCTCGGGAATCAGGAAAGGCCGCTCCTCGGTATAATAGACCCGCACGTGCCCAAGGACCGCGCCCTCCACTTGGATCGCCGCCTGCAGGCCGTGCGACAGCCCCTCGGCGTAGTTCCCGGAGGTGAATCGTTTCCCCTTCAGCTCCATCGCCGCCACGGTGACCTCCGGGAACTGCATGGCGGGAACCAGGTGCGCGACCGCACGCCGGCAAAGTTCCTCCAGGGGCAAGTCTTCCTGCATGTCACGGCTCACCGCATACAGGCAGGCCAGCTCCTTCATCCTTTCGTGCAGTGCGTGTTCGGCCCGTTTGCGGTCGGTGATATCGTTATTGACCTCCAGCACCACCGGATGGTCCGTGCCGTTGCGCAGGACCCACAGGCTGGCGACATGAACGACGGTCCCATCGGCGCGGCGATGGGTCAGTTCCCCCTCCCACCGCCCCGTTTTGTGCAATGTCGCCCGGATCGCCTCCAGGGGCTGGGGGAATTCGGTCTGGAGCAATTCATGGCTGACACGGCCGAGGGCCTGCTCGGCCGTGAAGCCATAGAGCCGGGCGCAGCCGTCGCTCCAAAGAACAATACGATCTTGGAGATCCCGGATCAGGAGTTGGCCCAGGTTGGTCAGTTGTGTCAGGTCCGCCAGTTCGTGCATCTGCCGGCGCTCGCGGATGCGGGTCCGCCGCATCTTCTCGCCCACGACGCTGACGATCAGTCCGCCGGCCAGGAGGACCAACAGCCTGGCTATTGACATGGGATCGGTGAAGCCGATCTGTCCGGGGGTGGGATCGAATAGAAAGTCGATGCACAACCACGAGGCCATCGTTGCCAGCAGCCCCGGTCCCAGTCCGCCGAACGCCGCCGCCCCGACCCAGGCCAGATAGAATACCAGAGTCGGCGCGGGGCTCAGCACCTCCCGCAATTCCCAGCGCAGCATTACCGCGACTGCCACGAACAGCAGCGCCAACCCGTAATATCCCAGCCGGCGCATCCAATTTGGAGAGATCGTCACAAGTTGCTTTACCTCTTCGAGCTTCGCTCTCGAACGCCGATGGGACGCGTTATCCATCTCATTCACCAACTCTCTTTGCCCCAGCCAGTCTCAGGAAGAAGAATGAGCATGCCAATGGGATAAAAGCATTGGCGATTCGGAAAGATCGAACCGCCTACACTCAATTTTCAATGCACCCGGACCCTTTATTGCGCCCAGAGCCACCACTTCTGGGGACACGTTCCTCGCTTCCTCACAATATACACGACCTGCGCGCGGTCGTTGTTCATTGGGACGTGAGAGTTCTGCTTGATGGCCGATCCACACGGGATGCCGTTACGAGTCGGACTCCTTGCCCCGGATCGTGGCCAGTAGGGGCGAATAATCATTCGCCCACCTCCCCGGACAGCGGTCCCCCGCACGAAACGGTCTCACGCCGGGGCATCATCCCGACGTGGGGGCGAATAATCATTCGCCCCTACCCCGGATCGCCGCCAGCAGCTCTTCGGTCGAGGCGGTCTTGAGGACGTAGCTCTCGGCCCCGGCCTGGTGCATTCTCTCCCGCACCTCGGCCTCTTCCCACATGGAGAGTGCGATAACGCGAATCTGGGGCCATTGGCTCCTGATCTGGCGGGTGGCTTCCTCGCCGCCCATGACGGGCATGGACACATCCATAATCACCACGTCGGGATGAAGCTGATCGGCCAAGTCCACCGCCTCGCGGCCGTTGGTCGCCTCGCCGACGATTTCCACCGTGTGCTCTTCGCTCAGCAGCGAGATCAGCCCTTGCCGCACAATCTCGTGATCGTCGGCCAGCAACACCCGTAGGGGTAGTCGGTAGCCGGTAGTCGGTAGTCGGCGGTCGGCGGGTCCCTTCTTTCTTCACGGACTACCGACTACCTCTTTGGCGGTCGGCACGACGAGGAAGAACCTGCTGCCTTGGCCCGCGGCGCTCCTGATCTTCATTCGCCCGCCGAGCAGTTCGACGCGCTCGCGGATATTCAGCAGTCCGAAGCCCGCCGCTTCCCGGAGCCCTTGCGGATCGAAACCGCGCCCGCGATCGGAGACCGACAGGCAAAGGTACCGGCGGCACTGCCGGACCCGAATCCTCGCTTCCTTGACCCGGGCGTGCTTGACGACATTGAACAGCAACTCCTGGGCGGCCCGGAACAGAAAGGCCCGCAGCGGCTCCGACTGGAGCTCGACCGGACCGGCGGTTTCCACGTGGGCCGTCAGACCGTACTTCTTTCGCATCTCGCGGGCCAGCCAGTCAAACGTCTCATCCAGACTGCCCTGATCGATGTTCGCCCCAGGAACTCCGTCGGCGTCCTGCCGAGAATTCGTTCGGCCGCCGGATTCATGGAAATGATCTTCCCCTCGGCATCCTGATAGACCACGCCCTCGGGCATGGTCTCAAAGAGAAGACGATAGTGCTCCTCCGATTGAACGACCTGTGCCTCGGCCTCTTTGCGCTCGCTCACATCCTCCACGAAGATCGCCAGGCCGTCCTCGGTAGGATAGCAGTGCCAACGGCACCAGTGCCCGCACCGCTCGCAATACTCCTCGAACTTCACCTGGAGTTTCTGCTCGGCGGCGCGGGTGATCTCCTCATGAAGCTGCGCGTAGCGGGCGGGAGCCAAGGCCTCCCAGATCGGCCGGCCGGTCAGCTCAGGGACGGTGGTCTTCAGGAGGGTGGCGGCCGCCTGGTTGACATAGGTGCAGGAGTAGTTGGAATCCAGGGCGATGAAACCATCGCCGATCGCTTCCAGCACCGCCTGGAACTCCGCCCCCTTTGCCGTGGCCCCACAGGCAGACTGCTCCCTCGCGGCATCGCCCGGCCGTCGTGGCGCACGCCGGTCTGCGGTTGCACTGGCTGTGATTTTGCCCCCTGGCTTTCTCGCCATAATGAAATCCTTCGATGGAAAGGATGTCCCTCAACCCGTTGGTCTGTTTTGGCATTCCCACGGTAGGGAAGAGCCCTTGCCCGTAAGCCCATCCGCAAGCAACCTCTTGATATACCACGGTTTGCTCGCAGCGGATGTTCGTCCGAAAGTAGAGTAATTCACCATCCTCTCGGAGGCCGGGGAGCGAAGGGCCGAGGGGGGTAAAACAAAGCCAATTCCGCGGGGGGCAGAAAAGATACGAACTTCTTTGCGGAAAAGGAGTTATAAGAGAAACCGGGCGGCTGCCGTGGCGGAAGAACAAAGCCAATACTCCCACGGAGCGGCCCAAGCGGTGGACTGGACGGCAGGCACGTCGCCGCGCCGTATGCTCAACGTGGGATGCCCGGGACAGACGCAGAGCCGAGGGCTCGGAGAATTGGGTTGACAGCCCGCGCGGGCAGGGGTTACAATCATGTAGCTCAGACGACGGCGGTGTAGCTCAGTTGGTTAGAGCATGGGATTCATAAGCCCAGGGTCGTCGGTTCGAATCCGACCGCCGCTATGCTAGTGCCCCCATCGTCTAGTGGCCTAGGATATCAGGTTCTCATCCTGGAGACAGGGGTTCGAC
>CAYHAJ010000273.1:0-5245 GCA_964354535.1 uncultured Pirellulales bacterium | reverse complement strand
GAGTTGGAGGGCGACGTCGCACACGGTGCCGTGGTCGCCCCGGAGGATGACAAGGGGTTTACGCCGTCCTGCGGCTGGCCGGCGTTTTTGGAGAAGATGTGGGTCTTGCGGCAGAACCTGGATTTCCTGTCCCGCTTCAGCTGGCAATGGCCCCAAGACAGATGGCATTGGGTTGTGGGCGAGGCTTGCATAGGGCCCCCAAACGCGACGTGTCGCGTTTGGGACCCGTTAACCTGCATTTCTCACAGGTACGTGGCTGACCGTGGGTTTGGGGCTTGGAAGGCTCCCGAGCCGTCGGGCGAAGCGGTCGTGGACGGCAGTGGAGTGCGCCATAACTCTCTAGAGGTGCCCGGCAGGACAAGAACCGCCACGTTTCGTTCTTTCCCGGCTCCCTCGGCGTAGACCTTCCCCGCCGCCGGAACCGACGCACACCCCCAACCGCGAGGAATCCGCAGCGACGGCGGTCAGCAACGCAACGGATAGGACGCGGTGTTCACGAGGTTGCGATAGATCCGGAGAAAGAGGTCCCGGTAGGGAAAGCTCTCGGACAGCGAGATCCAGACCTTGCGAACCGTCACCCGGACCAGGGCCCCAATCTTCAGCAGCTTCAGCCGGATGGTATGACATTGGGCCTGGGCCAGTTCCGTGCCCTTGAGACCCAGCCGACGCAGGCCCACCTGCAGCGTGTACGCGATCCCCGAGAACCACAGCCGCCACTGGTTCGCCCGCATCGTCGCACAACTGGTGCGGCGGGCGAACATATATAACTGCTGCTCTTTGATCCGGTTCTCCATGTCCCCGCGGGCACAGTAGTGCTGTTCGTACAGGATCGCCGCCGCCAGTTCCTCGGGCGCAATCGAGGTGGTCACGAAGCGGGGATTCTCGCCGTTGGCCAAGTACTCGGCTTTGGCGACTACCCGCCGGGCACAGGACCAACTGTCGAGCGTCTGGTATGGAAACTCCACGAAGACCCGGCTGGCCTGCTGGGTCTGCTCGAACTGCTGTTGGGCTTGGACCAACGCCGCGGTCACTTCGCGTTTGAGTCGGGCATTGGTGGCCAAACCCAGGATATAATCCACGCGGTTTCGCTCACACCAGGCCATGATCGGCTCCCGGCAGAAGCCCGAATCGCCCCGAACAATAATGCGGACCTGCGGCCACTGCCGACGAATCCGAGAGACGAGGCGGTCCAGTTGCTTGACCGAGCCGGCCGAGCCATCGATGTCCGCCGGCCGCAGTTTGGCACACAGCAGATGCTCCCCACAGAAGATATACAGCGGCAAATAGCAATAGGAATCATAGTAGCCGTGGAAGAACCGTCCCAACTGCTCCCCGTAGAGGGGATTGTCCGTGGCATCCAGATCCAGGACAATCTGTGCGGGCGGCTGTTCGTAGGCTTGCAGAAACAGCTCCACGAACAGATCCTCAATCGAGCGGCTGTGGGCCGTGATCTTCTTGTAGCGACTGTCCCGATCCGCCCCCACGGGCGTCCGTTCCAGGCGGTTCAAGGTGCTCTTGCCAGCCAAGGCCTTGCCGCGATCACGGGCACGAACCCGGTCCTGTCCGCTGGGATCGGCCTTGCCGACCAGCGTTGCCAGCAAGGGATCGTAGCGGAGCTGATCGTGATCATTGAGGTCTTCATAGCCCAAGGCCAAGCCGTAGACCCGCTGGGCAATCAGTTCCTCAACTCTGTGCTCGATCAGCTCGGGATCGCGATGATCCGTGAAGCAGGCGGCGAACTGCCGGAGGATCCCGGTGCATCGTTCGACCTGTCCCAGCAGCAAGCCGCCGCCATCCGAACTGATCGCTCCCCCGTCAAATTGCGCGATGACTTCGCGGCGGAGGGGGGCTTGAAACGGAAGGAATTCCGGCGTACACCGTGTTTTCATGGTTGACCTCCTTGTCCTGGCTGTAACGTATGATTGTGTATACACTTATACCAGGACAAGGGGTCCTTTTCAACCCCTCCAGTGAGAAATCCGGGCTAAGATGGCGCGACACGTGCTCAGCCACGCGAGGGTCCTTTCCACCACCCAGCGACGAGCCGGATGGCGTTTGCGCTTCTTGGGGTCCAGCTTCTCTTCGCCGATACGTCGAATATGTGGTTGATAAGGGTGTTCCTCGACCGCCTGCCGGCCCGTGGGATTGTCGTACCCTTTGTCCAGGCACATATTCTGGGGGTGTTCTGCGGTCGGTTCGGGCCGCTCGACCACGATCGCTTCGATGGTCTGGGCCAACAACTTCGTATCATGCACATGGGCTCCCGCAATCACCACGGCCAACGGCCCGCCGTCGGCCTCCGTCAAGACCCTGCGTTGTACGCCCTTTTTGCCGCGATCCGTGGGGTTGGGACCCACAGCGCCCCCCCAAAACGGGCTTTGCCCATGGCACCATCGACGGCCTGCCACTGCCAATCAACGCCGCCCAATTCTTCACATTCCTCCACCAGCAGGGCCCAGATGCGGTCCAAGACGCCCAGGCGAATCCAGCGTTGGAAGGTCCGATGCACGGAACTGTCGTCCCCGAATTCCTTCGGCAGAACATTCCACTGACAGCCGGTCCGCATCTCATGGATCACCCCATCCAAAGCCGGTCGCGGGGCAATCCGAGGGCGTCCCGTCTTCGCCGGCGGGTCCAGTTCGTTCACTACGGGTTCGAGGCGTTCCCACAATTCATCCGGTACAGGCCAAATCGTTGGCAACACTTTTGGAGTTCGTTTTCTTCTGGCCATTCGCAATTCCTTTCCAAGGAATCCTACGAATGGCTTTCACCCTTTGATCGAGTTCTGAGATAGTTTCTAAGCCGGTACGTCGCGGATGCGAGTCACATCTCCGGTAGCCGCCGCTTCCAGGATGGGAGCCATGTAGTCGTCGATCATCGCTGCGGTGAGAGGGATCGGCATGTTCTCCAGCTTCATTTTGAGCTGCGGATTCTTGGCCGCCGTCAAGGCCCGCTCGATATGGCCTCGTGTAAAGCCCTTCACTTCGCCCAACGTGGTGGGGAAATCAATCGCCTTGGCAAAGGCGAACATCCCCTGGGCAACAGCGAGCCCCAGTTCCCGACCCTGTAGGGGCGGAAGATCTTTCGCCCGTCCGGAGATATAGCCTGCTTCGGCGAATATCTGACCTACGACGCGCAGCGGGCCCTCGATCGCCGGAGCGAAGAACACTGTGTAATACGGATTCATCACGGCGCAGGCGCGCCCGTGACTGAGAATGTCCACGAGAGAGAAACTGGTGAGATGTCCACCGTTGGTTCCCCCCAGCATGATCGCGTACGCGCCCAGATCGGTCGCCAGGCACAGGGCTTCACGTGCCCTTGTGTCACGGGGATTGCCTATGACTTGGGGCAGGCACGAGACAATCAGCGAGATTCCGGCCTGGGCGATTTGACTAAGCCGGTTATAGTACGGCTTACCGACAGCTCCGTAGAAAACCTCCAGAATATGGGCCAGACCATCGAGAGCCCCATCGGCGGTCAGGGCCGGCGGCGCGTTGTAAGTCACCGTATAGTCGAATACCGGATGCGAAGGCACAATGGCATCATCCACGATCAGCTTCTTCTGCCCGGTCTTCACATCGGTGACATTCGCGTATTTGGTCAGATGGGCCCCCGAGCTGGCGGCCGTCTGAATCGCGACATGCGGCCGAAGCGATTTCGGATTTCGGATTTCGGATTTCGGATTAGCTTCGCTTGCCTCTTTCAATCCGCAATCCGCAATCCGCAATCCGCAGTCTGACAGTCTCTTCGTGACCAGACCCGTGCCGAAGTAATCGTCTACCTCGCCGCCCAGAGTGCGCAAGACCTCGGCGGCCTTGGCGGCATCAATCGTACTGCCGCCGCCAAAGCTGACGATCACGTCCGGCTTCGCCCGTTGAAGCTCGCCCGTGATGCGAAGCACATCCTCGCGCGGCGCATTCGGTCCGGCCCCCGGGATCTTCGCCACGATAAGGACACCCGCTTGCGTGGCCGAGCGGCGGATGATCGTATCGACATAACCTTCAACGCCGGGGAACTCCGTATAGATCAGCACAGCACGCCTGCCCGCAGAAGCGACAATGCCACCGGCTTCTTTCAATACCTGATTGCCGAACCGGTAGGAGTCCCCCTTGAACTCCCGCAACAGGTCCCGAGCTATCGCAAAGTAATCCACTGCGTTCTCCTCTTCGTAGATCTTCTGCCCAGCGGCGGCCCGGACGACCGCCCGCAAGATATCTTGCCCGCGTCTCTCTCTGTTGTCCAGCCAATCCATGTCATACTCAGCACGGCGAATTCGCTGGCCTGAATTTCCCCGAATCCGGCCGTGGCCGGGCCTGATATCGAAGATCAGAGAGCAGATAGTCAAGTTGATCAGAAGACTGGCGAAACATAGGGTAGACCCGTGACCGCACGTGACGCTTCGGGTGTCGCCACCAGCACCACGATGGGATGAACCGGCATCGAAGTGCCAGACTTCTTGGCATTGGCGACCATTCCCGTTCACGACAGGGCTGAAAGCAAATTTTCTCGAAAAGAGATTGACCAATGAGGACACGAACCGGTAGAATTGTATATGGTGGAAGTTGCCCTTTGGAGGGTTGTCTGGTGCAGCTTTCCGTTACACTATGTCAACGTGTGTGAGGTCCTTTGTGTCTTGAGGGAGATATGAGAGGCCAATGCGTTCACGCAAGCGCCTTCACGGGGACGGTTTTGGGCCTGCGCGAGACCAGAAGGGATAGCCCGATCCGCAGTCTGCGTCCGGGAACGCCTTCACGTGGCCGGGGGCGAAAAGGAACCGACCATCGCGTCTTGGGAGGACTGTGACCATGCCATTGGACGTGGACAAATATCGTCGCGCATTACATCCAACGGACATTTTTGAGATATTGCCGCGCCCTATCATAGAGCAGATTATTAGGGGGTTCTTCTATCACATGAAGAAGGGCGTGACGTTGCTCTGGGCAAAATGGGACGCTACACAGGGCCGGTCTATTATCCAAGACGACCGGCTTGATCCCTTTGACTACACGAACCCCAAGGATCGCGAGTTCTATAACCTACTGTGTTGGGAATATCGCAGCACATGCGGCGACAGGCCATGCCACGAATGCAACAAACGTGTAGCTCGTTCCTGTTGTGGAAGGTCGTCTTCTTGAAGACACGATGTCACTCATGCTGTCGGGCCCACAGCGTTGTGCGATGTTTCGAGGAAACCAGCCCGGGGCACATGCTTTTTCGGCTTTTGCAGACGCACCGCCCACATGAC
>CAYHAJ010000272.1:0-13268 GCA_964354535.1 uncultured Pirellulales bacterium | reverse complement strand
GCTCGTGTCCGGGGGCAAGCCAAGCCCCCTGTCCCCCATCCTCTGTTGCCGCCGCCATCCCTCGATCCTGCCGTCGAGCGCGAGGATCAAAAAGAGCGGGGCGTCGTCGTGTGGACGGACGCCCCGCTTGATGCACTCGATTGGACCAGCCGTGGCCCAGTACTTCAGATCCGGCGTTAGAACGGCTTCGCTGCCGGCGTCTTCTGACCCGCCAGCCACAGGAGTTCCTCCAGAGACAGTGCCTTGTTGTACACCTGCACGTCGTCCAGCGCTCCCAGCCAGAAATAGGTGGTGGCCGATTCCCCGCGGCCGATCTTGAACGTGCCCGCAGAAGAGCCGAGGACCGCCGTCGTAGCCAACTCCCGGTCCAGGTTCCCGAAGACATAGGTCCGGATGAACTGACCTTTGGAGTAGACGCCGGCCACGTGGTACCAGACGCCCTGCTGCAAGGCGGTCCCACCCGCCGAAGCGCGGTTCAGCGTGGCCGCGTTGGCGGCCGTGCGGACCTCGAATTCCACCCTGTTGTTGGTGTAAAGGCCGAACTTGTAGCCGCCCGCGACGCCGTCCTGGTTACCCGCGATCTTACGATCGCCGGCGGTGAAATCCATCTTGATCCAGGCGGTGATCGTGACCGCATCCGTGAGCTTCAGGCTGGCGCTGTTGCCGCAGTCGACGTACATCGGGCCCCCGTTGAATTGCAGGGCCTGGTTGACCATGCCGGGAACCCACTGTGCGGTCCCGGCGGTTACCGTGCCATTGTTGCCCTTGCCGGAGGTGTCGTTCGCATTGCCATCAAAGGTCCAGAAGCCCACCAGGCTGGTCTTGCCCGGATCGACCGGCGTGATGTACGCAGGCGTCTTGGGGTAGAGCCGGATGTCATCAACATACAACAGACCTTTGGCCCCGGCGCCTTCGATGCCAATCGTCAGCGACGTCACCTTGTTCAAACTGGCGCCCGCCGTGGACAAGTCGATGTTCCAAGGCGTCCAGGTGGTCTTGGCGACATCGCCCGCCGCGCCGTTGTAGGCGATCTTGGTGCCGTTGATCTTCAGGTACAGTTGGCCGGTGTTGCCCGCGACGCCCTGGAACCACAGCGACAGGCTCTTGATTCCGCTGGCCGTCCAGTTCTGCGGGGAAGCAAAGGTCCGTACGGCCTCGGAGACCGGCGCCTTGGTGTTGTCGTACCGCAGCGGCATCGACTGCTTGCCGCCGTGGATGATGGTCGTCTCACCGAAAGTCCCGCCCGTGGCCGTATCCAGACCGACGGTAGAACCGCTGGACTTATAATTGTCGGCGAAACCATCGATCCAGGTCGAGAAGACCTCCGCGCCGGCCTTGTCCGTGTAGCTCTCAAAGTCGTCCACGACCTTGAAGGCTTCGGTGGTGAAGCTCCACACGTCGCCCGGATAGGTAACGGTGTTGACTTCATCGACCCGCCAATAGTAGGTCGTCTCCAGGTTCAGAGCGTCGGGCGTGAAGCTTCGATCGGTCACCGTCTTGGCCGATGCCGTCGCCCCGGCCACGGCGGCCTGATCGGTGCCGAGGAAGACCTTGTGCGAGCCGGCCTCGCGGCCCGGCTTCCAGGTCAGGGTGGTCTCTAAGCTGACACCCGTAGCCCCCGTCGCCGGCTGCGGCACGCGGGCCTGCACCGGGACATAGAAGAAGCGGACCTCCGCCAAGCCGGTCTGCGGCGCCATGCCGCCCTGGTTGGCAAGGATCGTGAGCTTGACGAACTTCGCGCTGACCCCGCCGAACTTGACGGTGGTATTGGCCGCGTAACCCGCCATCCCCGTGGCTTTGCCAAACTCCGGCACGTCCACCAACGGCGTCCAAGCGGCGCCATCCACCGAGGTTTCGATCGTCACCTTCTTGGCGCCGAAACCCAGGAAAGCTTCGATCAACTGGTTGGAGTTCCACACCTGGAGCTGGTGCAGCTTGTAGACTTTGTCAAACTCGTACTGGATCCAGTTCGGCTGCGCGCCGGCACTCATCCACATCGTGCTCGGCTCGGTGCCGTGCAGGTCGCCAGTCAAGCCGGAGCCATCCATCGTCTTCTCCGGACCCATGCTGGCCTGCGCGCTGGAGGCCGTGGCCTTTACGGGCTTGACCGGATAGGCGTAGGGCTCGACCGTGAATGACCAGACATCGCCTTTGAAGATCGTGTTGTCGGAGGGCTTGTTGACCTCGTCGATGCGCCAGTAGTAGGTCTGCCCATAGGCCAGTGAGCCGGGCGGATCGAACGTGGGGTCGGCCTGGCCCTTGCTGGCCAAGGCGCCCTTCGCGTCAGTCCACGAGGCGGTGTTCACGTCCGCGAGCGCCGTCCCCAGGTACACGTCGTGGGTGGCCGCGTATTGGCCGGGCTTCCAACTCAGGCTGGCATCCCGGGGGACATCCACCGCGCCCCCGGCCGGCACCGGATTGGCCGCCAGTTTGGGCGAGGCGACCTTCCGGAGATACCAGTTGTTGATCCATTCACTGATCACTTCGCCACGGATATCCGTGAACTGATCGGCCACCTGGAAGAAGACGCCGAGGCGACCGCCCGTAACTCGATTGCGCAGGATCCCAGGATGGACCTGGGTGCCATCACTATTCTGAGCAAGAATCAGTTCGAAGTACCAATCCGTACCGTTGAATTGGGCAGGAAACCAGGGGCGATTAGCGGGCGTTACCGGTAAAGACGGAGTATACAACCGGCCGTCAGCAGTGGGAACAAAGGTGGTGGCGAGAGAATCATCCCCCCACATCGCGGCGGCGGGAACGTCCATCATGTTCTGCAGTCCACCGGCGTCATTGTTGGCCGCCGTTCCGACGTAGAAGATGTAGTCGCCGGTGTTGATAATGGTATTACCGTCATCCAGGAACAATTCGGCCAACGACCCATTAGGTTGTGCATTGCCCGCTCGATAAATGGTCTCTGGGAAGTTTCCGCACATGATCAGAAGGTCTGGGACACCATCCCCGGTATGGGCGGTGACCCAGTTGGCCAGGGCCGCCAGGTCATTTACCGTGAACAGTTGAACCGACGCACCCTTGACGTTCTTCACAATGTCCTGCATCTCCTGGTCAGCGGCAGCTTGCCCCCACCAGCCTGATTTCGTGGAAATCGCGATGTCAACCGCCAGAGCCGTCGTGCTGAAGGCAGATGCGACGGCGAGTACGAACAGTAGCTTCTTCATTTCGTTTCCTCCTGTACCTAACCAGAACACAAACAGAAAGCCTCGCTCTGGCCACACGCCAAAGCGTCACCTCGGTTCCAATACATCGACGCAAATCCCCTGTGACTTGCTATGCGGAAATCAACTCACTCACCTCCCTTCCGGAGTACGCGGATCATGTCACGGGGGAACGAAATGAATGGGAAATGCCCTCCACGTATGCCCTCACGTCTCCGTTCACCCTGTGTCCGATCACCCATACCACGTCAGGGCCTCCGACTCTGACCCTTCTGTTCCTCGCGCCCGGCGGATACGTCACCTACGGACGAGACACCCCGGGCGGTCTAATCCATATCAACTCCACATTCTATCACGGGGGATTCCCCCATGCAACAAGGTTATTCTGGGACTTTGAGCCTTGTCCGTCCGCCCTGCTCCAGATACCTTCTGGCGACCCCACCCATGGCGACGAGAGCATCCGATGGATGGTCCAAGAGAAGGACTGTCCACCTCTGTGGTGGGGACAACCGCTTGAGAGGATCCTACTGGCGCTGCGCCCGCAGGTGCCGGTCGAACCAGTCGGCGAATTGGCGGATATCCCAGAGCATCATGAGCCAGCCGTGTTTCTTGCCGTGCCGAACTACCAGCTTGATCGTGCCGCCGGTTTCACGAACGCGGGCCACGAACCACTCGGACTGCTCCAAGGGCACCAGCGTATCGGCATCGCCATGGAAAATCAGGACGGGCGGAAGGT
Source organism: uncultured Pirellulales bacterium (assembly GCA_964354535.1). Taxonomy (GTDB): domain Bacteria; phylum Planctomycetota; class Phycisphaerae; order Sedimentisphaerales; family Anaerobacaceae; genus PLanc-01. Next base: position 9,356 of record CAYHAJ010000272.1, on the reverse strand, counting down.
GCGGCGTAATGTGGTAGATGGGCGACATCGCCCGGCCGATCTGCTTCCATGCCGCCGGGTCCGTCGCCCGCGGCCCAAAGGCTCTGACGAAGCTCTTCGGCGGACCACCGTCGCCGGGGTTTTCCGTCGAATGCCCAAGGTTGAGCAAGTCCGTAACCGGAAAGAAGATAGCCACTGCCTGCACGGCACTGCTCTCCCGATCCACGGGATTGTCGGCATCGGGCGAACCGGGTCCACCACAAGTCGCCAGCATGAGACTCAGATGTCCACCCGCACTGCCCCCCGCGACGCCGAGACGATTCGGGTCGATGCCATACTTTTTGGCGTGATGCCGGACGAAGCGCATGCCCCGATTAACGTCCTCGACGATCTCCATCACGGTCGCCTCGGGCTGGGACAGATGGGAGATCGCGAAGATCGAGTAGCCCCGCCGCAACAAGGGCGCGACCATCCAGGTATGAAAGCCGTCCGGACCGGATTTCCAACTGCCGCTGACCATCACGGCAATTCCCAAACCGTTGGGTCTGGCAGGCCGGACGAAGTCAAACGTGAGATCGTGCCCATGGCGCTGGGTGTAGACGATGCGATTGATGCGCTCAAACCGGGGATGAAAATACCACCACAGCCCCCCGGCCATAGCGGCGACCAGTACAACAACCGCCAGCACCACCAACAGCCCCACCCGGATCATGCGACGTACTTTCATACATCTCCCCTGAGATACTGCGATCCCTGTCGTGCCCTATACTACCAGAGACACGCACGATCCACAGCATCTTTTGCACTATCCGGATTCGCCCGTGCTCTCACGCGCCGTGCGGCGCGGCTCCCGCCCGAGCCTCCAGCCGGCGCTGCAGCAGTCGGGCTTGCCGGTCGATGACGAGAAGGTAGCTCAGATGGCACACCCACACGACACAGAATCCCAATACCAGATAAAGCATATCTTCACTCCCAGGCAGCAGAGGCACAGGCCGAAACCCGTGCTACGAAAGCTCTTCTTCCAACTTCAGCGTATCGCGGAGCAGACTCGTTCGCAGCCAGATCAAGGCGGCGGCCAAGACCGCCGTTCCGGCCATGCCGAGCATCAGCGCCGCCGTCTGCCACGATGAATCGAGGCTGAAAGTGGGTCGATGGATGTCCGGAATGAAACGGGCGCTGATGTACACCAGCGGAACATCCAGAAACGCGATGATCCCGAAGACGGCACAGATCCGTGCCCGACGGTGCGGCGCGCCGGGCAGGCTGACCCGCAGAATCAGATACACCGCGTAGAGAAACCACAGGAGCGCGGAGCTCACTAAGCGGGGGCTGGGCGTCCACCAGACGTTCCACTCCGCCCGCGAGAAGATCATGCCGGTCGCGTTCAGAATGGTCGCGAGCACGAACCCCACTTCCGCCGCCGCCGTCGCCACTATATCCCAGGCCCGCCGGCCGGTCGCCAGAACACCGATACTGGCCACCAACAGAACGACAAAGCACAACAGGGCACAGACCGCGTTCGGCACGTGGGCATATAGAATATTGCGCTGAACGGGAACGATCTGACCTCGGGTCAAGCCGATCCCCGTCGAGGCGATCAAAAGAGCGATGGCCAGCACAAACAGCAGTCGTCTCATCCGCTTACTCCTCTATCACAACCCCAAACAGCAGCCACGAGGCCACCACGAACACGGCATCGAACGCGAGCATATAGCCCAGCGCGGCCTGGAGACTGCCGACAAAGGCAAACGAGCTGGAGCCGATGGTCCCCTCCTGCATCGCGCCAAAGAGCACCAGCAGCGCGAAGGATGCGGGGATCATCATCGGCATTAAGATCACAAGAACCACAATGCTCAGCAGCGAGCCACGGGTCCGGGTCAGTTGGACCGCCGCCGAGAACAGGGTCCCGACGCTGGAGATCCCCAGGTTGCCCAGCAGGAGGACCGCGACCAACTGTCCCCAACCGCCGCCAACGTGCAGGTTGAAAGAGACCAGGACAACCGGGACGATAATTACCTCGAAGATCGTCAGCATGATGACGTTGGCCAGCAGCTTGGCGAGATAGATCGTTCCGGCGTCGAGAGGGGCCAGCAGCAGGCCGTCCATGCACGCGTTCTGCTGCTCGGCCGCGAAGGACCGCTCCTGGGCCAACAGGCCGGAAAAGAGTAAGGCAATCCACAACGCGGCGGTGCCCATGACCGGCGCGCCGAGATTCGTGGCGCCGGCCTGCGACGCCATGCGGAGGATAAAGACGATGAGCATGCCCAGGACCACCATCGTCGGCAGGACCTGTCTGGCCCGGAGCTCGACCACGATGTCCTTGAGGAGAATGGCTCGCAGACCCAGCCACAATTCTCTCAATTCAGGCTCCTCGCATAGGACAGATAATCCTCCGCAAACCGCTCCACCTCAATCTGATCCTTGGTGGCATCGAGAAGGAGCACGCCTCGATCCAGCACGGCGACGCGCTGGCAACATCTCAGGCCCAACCGGATGTCGTGCGTCGTCATCAGGATCGAGCCGCCGTTCTGCACGAACTCGTCAAAGATGGCGAGCAGCCGTTCCACCGCCCCGCCATCCAAGCCGGTGAACGGCTCATCCGCCAGCAGCACGCGGGGCTGGTGCACCAAAGCCCGGGCAATCGCCAGCCGTTGCAGCAGCCCGCGCGAGAGAATGGCGGCGCGGTCGTGCCGGAAGGATGCCAACTCCGTGGCAACCAGCAGGCTCTCGATCCGCTGGGCCGCGTGGGACACGCCGTAAAGCTTCGCCGCGAACAGGAGATTCTCGCCGACGGTGAGCTCCGGATAGGCCATGCCGGCGTGCGCGATCATGCCAAGCCGGCGTTTCGCTGCCTCAGGGGCCTGGTGCATATCATGCCCATCGACGGCGACTTGGCCGCCATCAGGACGCAACAGACCCGCGCTGATCCGCAGCAAGGTGCTCTTGCCGGCCCCGTTGATCCCGCACAGACAGACCGCCTGCTGCCTGGGCACAGCGAGGCTGACACTCTTCAGCACGGGTCGCGCTACGAACGTCTTGCTGACGGAACACAGTTCCAGCATCAAGTCCTTTGTCGTCGCCATCTCACGCACGTCACCGCCCGGCCTGAGCCGGCCTCGAACGCAACCGCAGGAGCGCCACCACCACGAGGACCGCAAAGACCACGGCCAAAAGGATCCAAGTATAGGAATCCGATTTCTTCACGGCAAAGCCGGCGAGCTGAAAGGCGATTCGCGCTCCCGGTTTGAGATCATCTCGCTGATAGTACTCCAACGGCACACCGGCGGCATTCGTCAACCGGCCGGCGGGCTCGCCGAGTCCTTCCAGCCGGCCTTGCCCGTGCTCCCAGAAGACCGTCAGCTCCGCGGTCGGCAGCGTGACTTCCTTGGCGATCATCACCTCCCCGCGCTCGATGGCAATTTTGTAGGAAAATGTCGCCTGGTGCTCGCCCGGCGGCACCGCCATCGTGTCGTAGAACCCGTCCCCGGTGATCACCAGGGCGGGCTGCTCGAAATAGCTGGAAGCCGTCAGATCCCTGAAACCCTCCGGCAGCTTGACCGCGATCACGATGGGTCTGCTCTGATCGTCCCGCTGCGCGCCGGTAATCGCCCGGTCGGAGGAGTTGTTCAGTTGCAGGTACTCCGTGAATTCGAGCGCGCCTTCGCGCACCGCGACCATGACGTGGTGCGTGCCCACAGATAGCTTCGACGTCTCGGTCGAGACATCGAAGACCTGCACGCTGGCGGAGAGTCCCTGGGACCCAGGGCTCAAAGCAAGAGGCACGCCATGAAAAGCCATGTTCTGGTGCTTTGCACGGGGCACGGCGGCCATGTCCTGGCCGGTGGGAACATTCTCAAACACGGCCTTGCCGTCCGCACCAACCTTCGCCTGTAGCGAATTCGCAGGCTCATGGCCCTGGTAGATTTCCAGTGTAACTTCATCGCCCACGACGCTCGCGCCTTGGGCGGTGCTGTTTGTGACCTCAACGGTCAGCCTGGCTTGGGCCAGGACGAGGCCCGGCATCCATGCAGCGAGGAGGGCGGTCAGAGCGGTGCTGATGCGGATCTCTCTCACGATGATTTCCCTCCTGTATGGGCACGGCCCTTAGGTCGCGCCAGCAACGGCCACAGCGCCAGAACAACACACACCAGCAACAGAATCCACTTCAGATAGATCATTCTTCGACTGTACCTCCCTGGGACCTGCTCCGTCCGCGTCCCAGGCCGGCGGCGAGGACGAGCGCGGTTCCGAGCACCATCAGAGCGCTGCCGATCCAGATCCAGTTGATCAGCGGCTTGATGAAAATGGTCAGATTGATCAGCCGGGAGCCGCCGTCCACCTCGGTCAAGGCCACGTAGAGATCGCTCCGCAGGGTTCGCCGGATGTCCACCTCACTCGTGCGCTTGCCCGATTGGCTATAGAGAGCGAGCGCGGGAGAGAGCTTGCCGATCTGCGTCCGATCCCGGTACACGGACACGTCGGCCGTCGCCGCGGTGAAATTCGCTCCGTGGGTGGTGTGGAGATCGTTGTAGGCCAGCTCGAAGCGACCCACCTGGACCCGCTCGCCGGGCTTGAGGGCAACCTGCTTTTGGGTATCGAAGCCCCCCGAGCCCGCAATACCAATGAAGGCCAGCAGCACGCCGATGTGCACGATCCTCGCCCCGTACCATCGGAGACCCGCGGCTCGTTGTAGGGTGGCGCTTGCCCCACCGACTCTTATGTCACCGGCTTCCGGTGGGGCAAGCCCCACCCTACCGACTCCGCGACGAGCATATCGCTGCACGAAATCGGCGGCCAGATTCAGCCCGACGAAGGCACACGCGACCAGATAGGCGGCTGCCAGATGGCCTGCGAGAACCCAGACCAGGACGGAGGCAATTCCGGCGCTGACAGCGCCGAGCGTCCGCCAGCTTCGATTCAGGCCATGGCGGATCAGATGGGGGCAGACGCCGAGCAGCAGCAGCAGGAGCAGTCCGCCGGGCGCGGTGATCTTCGTGAAATACTCACTCTTGAGACTGATCTTGCGGTCACTGAGCAGGCCACTGAAGAACGGGAACAGCGTGCCCACGAGGATCACGAACGTCAGCAGCAGCATGAGCCCGTTGTTCCACAGAACAAAGCGAAGGCCCGGCCCCAGGAGCTTCGACGCGGACGTACGCCGCAGATAGTAGCGCAGGAACAAAACGCCTGCCGCTGTCCCGATCAGAACCAGGACCACGAGGAAGAGCAATCCCAGCCCCGGCTCCGGGAAGGCGTGCACGCTCGAGACGAGGCCGTAGCGCGTCAGGAACGTCCCAAAGATGCACAGACTGAAGGTCAAAATTGCCAGGACCCAGAACCAGGTCGCGGTCTTCGCCCCGGCCCGATAGGTGCGGGCACAGTGCAGCAGGGCCACCCCCGTCAGCCACGGCATCAGGGAGGAGTTCTCCACGGGGTCCCAGGCCCAATAGCCACCCCAACCGAGCTCTTCATAGGCCCACCAGGCGCCCAGGCCAATGCCAACCGTTAGGAACGTCCAGCCGAACAGCGACCAGTTCCGCGCCCGGTCAAAGAGGACCGGCAGCCGCTCGGAATCGCGTCCCATCAGAACCGCGAACGTCCAAGCAAACGGGACCACGAGAGCGGCGTAGCCGAGAAACAAGGTCGGCGGGTGTAAGACCATCGCCGGATGCTGAAGCAGAGGATTGAGGCCCGCGCCGTCGCGCGGCGTGGTGAGCGAGAGATGAAACGGGTCCTTGTCGAAGATCAGCACCAGAAAGAAGAACACGGCGACCACGTTCGCCGCCGCGCGGGCGACGGCGTCAAAGCGTCCGGAATCCCCTTCGGATTTGGAGAAGGCGACCGCGGCAAAACCCGTCTGGAGCCACAGCCACAGCAGGAGCGAGCCGGCCGCCCCCGCCCACAGGGCCGTCAGCTTGTAGATGAACGGCAGCGAGCGGGCGGTGTTTTCCGCCACGTAAACGACCGCAAAGTCGCCCTGCACGAGCAATACCGCCAGCGCGCCCATGGCAACGGTCAGGCACAAGAGCGATCCCAGAGTGGCGTTCCGCGCGCTGGCGCGCAGCTCACGACGACCGCGCCAAAAGCCGAGCAGGTCCATGAGGACCGCATAGCCGCTCAGGAACAAACCGAGCCGCAGAGCAAATTGTCCGAGTCCCGGCATGTCTATTTCACCTTCGCCTGATATTTTGATTCGCAACGGGTCATCAGGGTATCGGCCTGAAACACACCATCCGTGCCCAAACGCCCTTCCACGACCACCTCCCGATCCTCGGTGAAGTTGTCCGGCGTCACGCCCTGGTAGCGCACGGGCAGCCGGGCTTGGGCGCCGGCCAGTGTAAAGCGCAGCGTCACATGCTCCAGGTCGCGCTCGATACTGCCGGGCTGGACCCGGCCGGCCAGCCGGAAAGAGTGTTCCTGCGTCGCGGACCCCGCGGCGGAGAAGTCATCGACGGAGTAGTAGTACGCCCACGACGACTGCATCGCCTGGACCATGAAGTAGCCGATGCCACCCCCAATCACCACGATGCCGATGACCAGCTTCACAAGGGTTTTCGTCTTCATACTTCAGTATTCCTTCGGAGAATGATCGTGACCATGACAGTACAGGTAACACCGGCCGCGGAACACGCCCAGATCCTCGAAAAGCAGCCGTTTGGTATCGTGATCGGGCTGGACGAGGGCCCGGTCGAAATTGACCAGGTGGCTGTGGTTCCCCTTCGACCCCTGAGACGCGCTGATACCGTGCGGATCGTGACAGGTTGAGCACGGAATCCCCTCTTCCAGGTGGTCCCGATGCAGGCGGAAACTCTGATCGCTGAGAATGCTGTTTCTACTGTGGCAACGGTAACAGAGTTCGTAAGAAGAGCTGTTCTCGGTCGTGAAATCCGCGGTCTCATACCGCCCGGCGAGCAGGTACGGATAGATGGACCCGTGCGGCCCTTTGGCCGTCGAGGCGCTGTCCGACTGGTGGCAATCCGTGCAATAGATTTGCGATGCCACGGACAGCGGCGGGATCAGGCTGGGGACATTCGGGTTCACGCCCGGCGCGGCCACCGGATGAAACGACGGTCCCGAGGGATCGAACTCCAGACGAGTGTTGGTTTGGGTAATCTGGCGCGTGAGGCGCGAGGGCGGCCGCTCGGGATTATCGGCGTGGCACTTGAAACAGACCTCGTATTCGAATTGGGCGCTGGCCGTGAAGCCGCCGGTGAGGGTGACGCCGGAAACCCCATGCAGGGCGCCGGGAATCACGGGCGCCTGCGCCGGGGCCTGCCGCAGGGCGTGCGGATTGTGGCAGTCCACGCACTCCACGTGCATCGGCGCGGTCGCGGGCTGTTCCTTGGGGTCGTGGACGTTGTTGTAGCGCGACATGTTGTGCCGGCTGAGCTTGAGAAGGTCGGCCCCGAGGTTGGTGGCCGCCACGAGCCCATTATGACAGCTCAGGCAGTTATCTTCGGACCGGGCAAAGTGGAGCAACCGCTCCGGCCCGCCGGCGCCGTGCGGCCGGTGACAGGCCAGGCATCCCGCGTCCGCCATCGTGCTGAAGCGCCCGCTCTGCAGATAGGGGTCCGTGGCCCCCGCCACCTGGACGCTGGCGCTCGAATGGCTGGAGACCGTCCAACCCTCCATGCTGTGGCAACTGACACACATTTGCGACCGCTCGTTGGGCATCGTGAGGAACTTGCCGTACCGGTTGTCGTGGGCGTCGTGGCAGGTCGTACACTGCAACTGGCTGGAGGAGTCGAGCTTCAGCGCGGTCGGCAGATCGAAGGGCGCCCGGATTTGCGCATTCTCCGCCGACAGACCCGACGAGTAAACGAAGCTGATCGGATGGTCGTCCGACAGGTCCGTCCCGAGGTTGGCGCTCCCGGGGGAAAGATAGGCGCCGCCGCCGGCGCCGGTGAGGGTCTCCCCGAGGGCGACGGTGCCGTCATGGCAGCTCAGGCACAGTTTGCTCGCGCCGGTCGGTTGCCCGACCTTCGCTTTGAGCGAAGAGCTCTGGTAGATCTGGTAGGTGGCGGTGGAGAGCTTATGGTTCCACAAGGGCGTGCCCGCCAGGGCCCCGTGCGGCGTGTGGCAGAAGTCACAGGAGCCCCCGCCGGACGTGGCGGCCAAATCATGGCCGGTCCCTTCGATCGTGGCCCAGACCGGCACACCCAAGACCCCCAGGGCGGCGAGCCAAACCACGCGTTCCCCGACCCACCGTCTGGTCCTCATTCCTTTTCCTCCAACAGCGCGAAGATCTGAATCCTCTTGTTGAACGAATCGGCAACATAGATCCGGTTGTGGAGATCGGTGCAGACGCCCGCGGGCAGCCAGAACTCGCCGGGGGCGGTCCCCTCCTGCCCAAGAGCCATGAGAATCTGCCCTTGCGCATTGAAGATCTGGACGTTCTCGAACTGGCGATCCGTCACATAAATGTGCCCGAGACTGTCGCAGGCCACGCCGCTGGGATGGGCGAAACTGCCGGGCCGGTCGCCCTGCCGGCCAAACATCCTCAAGAACTGCTCTTGGGGCCCGAAGACCTGGATGCGGTAGTTGAGGGTATCGCTCACGTACAGGTTTCCCCAGTGGTCGAGACACAAATGCGTGGGAAAGTTGAACTCGCCCGCCCCGGTCCCGCGCGACCCGATCCGACGGAGGAACTGCCCGCTGCGGTCGAACACCTCGATGGCATGGCTTCCCGCGTCCGCCACATAGATGGTGCCTTGTGGAAACCGGCAGGCGATGCCGGCGGGCCGCGTGAAGCGATCCCGTCCGAAGGCAAAAAGAAAGTTGCCCGTCTTCCCGAAAACGCCGACCTCGCGCCGGCCGCTGTCGGCGACGTAGATACGGTCCCCCAGCAGGGCCAGTCCGATGGGCTTCTGGAGTTGCGCGTCCTTGCCCAGCGCGGAGAACTGGTGGTAATCGTGGGTCCGCAGGTCGAACGCATGCACCGCGGCGCCGCCGGAATCCGCCACGTACATGATCCCCGTGGGGTCCACCGCGACGGCGTAGGGAGAAACCAGGATTCCGACCGGCTTCTTGCCGAACAGCAGTTCGCCGAGCCCATCGAAAAAGGAGCCGCGTCTCTTCATGTCGGCGGCGGTGGAGACGGCTCCCAGGTACGCGATGCGCGCCGGCTCGGGTGGTTCGGGCCACGTCAACCCCGTCGCGGTCGCGTCGAGGGGACCGCCCCGCTGGGGGCCGCAGCCGGCCACCGTCATAGCCGTGACGACGGCGAGTAGAGTATGTATCGCCATCCCTTTCAAGGGGAAGATCGCAGACGGGCGGAAGCTCCAAATTCCAAATCCCAAATTCCAAACAAATTCCAATGACCCAAACGTCAAATTCCAAACCATTCCCCCGCGCGGCGCCAGCCTTTGAGTCATTGG
>CAYHAJ010000271.1:0-41004 GCA_964354535.1 uncultured Pirellulales bacterium | reverse complement strand
CATCCATCTCCGGCTCCAACGACTGGTACTTGCTCTGAATCCGTGCGATCATCTGTGCATCCTGCATGCAGGTGTTATCACACAATCCCTCAAATCGATCAATAGTAATTTGTGCAAGTTATTTATGCGCGATCACTTACTACCAAAACGAGCGGTTGTCGATTCAGCAGGGGACCTTCATATGCGCCGGCACCGTCAATCACACGTGGGGCGAGAACCTCAAAACAGTCCTACTTGAGGACCCAGACCAACACCCCCTTGTTGAAATCCCTATACAGCTCACGACCAACCAGCGCAATGAGGTACTTCGTGGACTCCACTCCATGAACATCAACCAAGCCACCCTCTTCCCCGACTTAGGCGGTTTTGCTCAATCGTTCCGGACTCGCCTCGCTGATTCAGAGACAATCAAGGGGGACGTACCTCATGTCACCTGTCTTGACATCTGAGGCTATAATTCCCATATGGCATATATTCGCAATATAGCAAAGCATCAACAAGAAGTTTCACGTCAAAGCTTTCACGACGCGGATCGTACTCTTGATCGCTTGAAGGAAATCCCCGAATAAGCCTAACCCGAGAAAGACCATCCGTTTCTATCCGTACAACCACGTATTTTAGGCGTCTTTTTGCCTCCTCGGGCCGTATCGATTCAAGTAAACTCATCTGCCAGCCGACCTCCGAGCCAGACTATGCTGTTTTGTGGCTGGGTCCGGGTTTACTCCAGAGGTTTTCCCGGACCTTCTTTCTGTCGTCGGGCCTATTTCAGCAGCTGGATATGGGTAGGAGACTTAGCTGTGTGGGCAAACCGCATCCTGTGGGTTGTTCTAGGGATATTGTCACTCGTGGTCGTGCCACTTCACTTTGTCACTGCGTTCGTTCTCAGCATACTTGTCACGATGAGTTTTGGGTTGCTGGTGATCCCTTTCACCCTGATTTGGGTGGTTCTCTTTCTGGGGCCTCTTCTCGCATTGTCCTGGCTGTGGCATAAGGTGCCGCTCCTGAGGATTCCTGTGGCATGCTGCGGAATCCCAATTGCTGCCGTGGGCGACACCTGCTGTTTTTTGATACCTCCGATGAGGGACCGGAAGAGCCGCCTCACCAAACTGGCTCTTTGCGAGACGTTCCCATTCACACTGGACTGTTGGTCCCTTATTTGCGGCAAGCGGTCGATCAGTTCTCAAGATCCTGACGATCTCGACAAAGTAATCACCGGATTCTGTCCCAACAACCCAAAGATCCACGAATTCCTAGTCGATTACGGACGTCGTTACTTCGATGCCGCAAAGAATGTGGACGACGGGGACGATGTGGAGGAGTCGACAAGAAGCGGATAGTAACCCCAGATTTCCCAGATGATGCATTCGTTTCTATATAGCGCCCGCTGCATTCATCCCTTAGCCGGAAGACCCCTCCAGGGAATGTGAGAGCCCTTGCCAGTGGGGATAAACCTGTGATTTACCCCCCCATCCTTCACGCCCGGCATAGGCAGGCCTGGGGAACCGCGAAGCCCCGTGGGATCCGGCTCAGAGCTGTTCCTCAGACGGTCATCGTCTCGATCTGGCCGGCAGCCTGCAAGACCTCGGCCACGGCCTCTTCCCCGCCACGATTGATGATGTGCTGCAAGGCGCTCACGACGCTCGGATCGAATCGGGAGCCGGAGGACACGACCAGGTTGTCCAAGGCGTTGAAGATGCCCATGCTCTTGCGATAGGGCCGGTCCGAGAGCAGCGCATCGAAGACATCGGCCACCGCGATCACCCGGGCCATCAGGGGGATATCCTCACCCTTGAGTCCCTTGTATCCTGTGCCATCATAGTTTTCGTGATGGGATTCGATCGCGTCGGCAATATCGGTCAGAATGCCCCCGATGGGTCTTACCATCTCGGCGCCGCGTGCCGCATGCTGGCTAATGGTCTGGCGCTCGTCCCTGGACAAGGCGGCGGCCTTGCGCAGGATGTCCACGCTGATATCCACCTTGCCCACGTCGTGCAGCAGTCCGGCGATGCGGATCTTCTCGATCATCGTCCGGTCCATCTGCAGTTCCCGGGCGATGCTGACGCCCCAGGCGGAGACGCGGACACAGTGGGCCTCCGTGTCGGCGTCAATCGTCTGAATGAATTTGGAGAGGATCGAGAGGACGCCGATGTACGCACGCTCCAGGCTGCTCAAGGCCTCCTCAATCCCCAGCCGCAGCGTGGAGACGAGCCAAGCGGTAACGATCAGGATCCCCGCCCAGGTGGCCAGTTCGGCCCAGAGCAGCGACGTGCTGCCATCGGAGACGAGAGACTTCGGCAAGAAGTACGCATACGCGGCCACCAGGACGGAGGCCAGTCCGGCCACCCCCACGGCGTGCCGGGTGCGCAGCGTCCAGGCGGCCACGATCACGGGCAGGTAGAACAGGTACAGCACGATCTTCTGGTTGACGACCAGAATGTTCATGAAACCGAGCATAACCGTGAAGACCATCAACGGGATGAGACCCGGCCGGATCCGCGAGAGTCGCCGGAGAATCGTACGCGTCAGTTTGTTCTCGACAGTTTGCATGATCGTGTCCCTTTCGTGCAGGTTTCATGGTTCTTGACCACCTCGCACCCTGATTCTGGAGCACAAACCCATTGGCGGGCGGTGCCGGCCGTATCCGACGCCACCTGCTACTGCTTCGTCTGAGGCAAGATTGCGCAAATCAAGGAGGTGTTGGTTGGTGTGTCTATCGGCATCAAGTAGCGGCGAAGATAACCTGGCCTCCCACGCCCAACTCGGATTGCACGAAGCTCCGCTTGCTGCGCCGCCCTTGGACCGCAACGCCGCAGGTGCGAGCCACCGGCTAAGGCCCGATAATCGTGACCCAGTCCAACCGTTTCCACCTGGGGAAGAAGTTGCCCCAATAAACGCAAAGACGCTTGAGGGTGGCACAACGCACCTTGGGCCGAACGCGAGCGGGGATCTGTCTCTGCAGGACCATGCTCTGGCCAAGCCGCAGCCGAACGGACTGCTTCTCGGTGCCGAGGAGGAATGTGTGTGGGCTAATTGGCGCTGTCGAAGTCGCCGCGGAAGACCCCCCGCCGCTGAACAATCCTGGAGATTCGATCGAGGTTGCTCTTGGATTCCGAAATCAGGTCTTGTAGCGATGTCAGAGTGGGGCTTACGGCGCCGGCAGGATGGTGTCCACGACGCACCGACGTGGGGGTGCCACACGAAGCGTGGCCACCTGTTCCTGTCGGGGCCGACGGCTGGCCGGGTGGCTCGCAGAGACCAGAAGCCTCTCTGACAAGGCTCTCAATCGAAGCAAGGTTCTTGGCGGTGGCCTCCGTCAATTGGCCCATTTCCGATTCATGGCGTACCTGGGCCTCTCGTATGTGCTCCAGTTCTTTCCGCACCGCATCCAAGATGTCGGTCTGGCTGACGATCCCATACACCTGCTTGTTCTCCTCGACCACCAACCTGTGAATGCGCATCCGGTCCATCATTCGGGAGACGCACATGATGGAGTGACTTGGCGGAAGAGTCACTATGGGATGGGACATCACTTCTGCCACGAGAGTTGTGCCTGGGTCTCGGTGGAGCGCCACGACCCGTTTGAGAACGTCCTTTTCCGTCATGATGCCCACAGCGTCATGTCGGCGCATCACCACGACACACGAGATATTCCGAGAGGACATGAGGCGAGCGGCCTCGGCCACGGTAGCGGATGCGTCCACCGTTACCACCTCCATACTCATGATATCGGCCACCTCTTTGTAGGGCCAGAGGGAAACCAGACCGCGGGTGATGTCGGTTTGCGTGACGAGTCCGAGAAGTTGCTCTCCGTCGATGACCGCCAGTCGCTTGATGCCTTTGGACCCCATGATCGTGCTGGCCTCCAGAACAGGGGAATCCGGCGTTGTGGAAACCACAGGACGGGACATTCTCTCCATCACCTTCAGTTTCGCGGGATCTCGACCTCCTACGGCCACTCCCCGGAGCACATCTCTCTCCGTCAGGATACCGACGACGGTCTCGCCCTCGACAACGATGACGCAGGACACCCGACACTCGGACATTCTTCTGACGGCCGACAGAACGGTCTCCCCTGGGACCGCAGAAATCACATTATCGGTCATGATGTCACAGACCTTCAGGTCCGCGTCCGTATATCCCAGCAGCACGGGTGAGCACAGGCCGGGAGCGGGGTACACGGCACGGTTGCACGTGGCCATCGCATCTTTCATAGCGCAACTCCTGGTAGGGGCGGCACGGATACCTGCGCTATCGTTGCGCGGGCATACACATCTGTTTCGCCTATCGGCCAGCGGCGCGATGCGATTGACCAGATGTCACAAAGAAGCCCGCCTGGGTGGCAGGAAACGCCCGGGTGCCACGATTCCGGCCCCAAGGGATGAGAGAACGCCTGCAGGGTTAGCACACGCGCCCATTCCAGTCGATTATCGGATGTTTCCGGGAAGGCCGAGGCCGCGCGCAGCCCATTTCCCTCCAATAGCATGGGGTTTTCGGGCGCCCTCCGATTTTATGCCAAGACGCCCTGAATATTGCCCGACCTTATGATTTGAAGCAAAATATGGGAGCCCGAAGGTGAAGAGAGAGACAACACGGCAACCCGAATCGTTCCCTCCCGGAGATGATTGTTGTCAGGATCGGGCCGGTCAGAGTTGGAAAAGAGGCGGGTGAAGGGGAGACTGATGGAGAACAAACGGCCGTTGAGCGAGTCAGTTGCACCGAAGGCGATGGACATTCGCTCGGGTCACTTGATCACCTCCCCTCACGTCTGGCTGGAAGTGAAGGACGTGATGAGCGCAGACGTGATCACGATCACTCCCGGTGAAGCTGCGGTCTCCGCGGCGAAACTAATGTCTGCGAACAACATTTCCTGTATCGTCGTGGTCGACGATGGCACGGTGGTGGGCATTGCCACCGAGAGAGACTTCCTTGCGGAGATCTCCGGCAAGGACGCGGATCTGAGCAGGACAACGGTAGCGGAGATCATGTCCCACCCCGTGGAGAGTGTCTCCCCTGATGCGTCCATCTTCAGCGCCAGCGTACTGATGGAGGCCAGACACATCAAACGACTGCTCGTCTTGGCCGGGAAGCGTCTGGTGGGAATCGTTACCCAGACGGACCTGACACGAGCTCTCACCTCCTATTTTGTGTGGAAAGACGTTTCGGAGATCATGAGCCGGGACGTGGCTACCATCCAAGCCCGAGCGACTGTGGAACAGGCGGCGGAGATCATGCACGCCCGCAGTATCTCGTGTATCTTGGCCCTGGAGGGAAATCGGGTGCGGGGGGTCCTGACCGAAAGAGACCTTCTCAAGAGAGTTGTTGTACCTCAGAAGGACGCCAGTTCTATCACGGTAGAGGAGGTGATGTCGTGTCCCGTGATCGCAATACACCCCGCCTACTCTATTTTCGGCGCCTTCAAAGCCATGGATAAGAGGCATGTTCGCCGGCTAGTCGTCATGGAGGACGAGCGGTTATGCGGGATTGTGACTCAAACAGACATCTTTCGAGCGATGAAGAGAAAGCTGCAACAGGATGAGGAGGAACACCTCGAGTTGCTGGAACGCTCCCCCCGCAGCATCTATACGCTGGACCCAGAGGGGAGGATAACCTATGTCAACGCGGCCTTCCGGAGACTGCTCGAGGTTTCGGACCCGGCGGAATTGACGGGCCAACTCTTTTTGCCGGAACGGTTCTGGATTCATCCGGAACAGAGAGCGCGGTGTTTGCAGGAACTGAAGAGAGGGGATGTTGAAATGAAGGAGTTGGCCCTCCAAACGACCACAGGCAGGAGGATACATGTCACTCTCTTCTCTACGTTTGCCAGAGACGTTCATGGTCGAATCAACGGAACTCAGGGAGTGCTTCACGATGTCACAGACCGCAAACTGGCAGAGGAGATGCTGCAGGAGAGCGAGGCACGCTACCGGCGTCTCTTCGAGAGTTCCCAGGACGCCATCATGACGCTGGAGCCTCCTTCCTGGAGGTTCACCTCTGGGAATCCAGCCACCGTGAAGATGTTCGGGGTGAAGGATGAGAAGGAGTTCATCTCGCGCGGGCCCTGGGAACTGTCTCCCGAACGCCAGCCAGACGGGCGGCCTTCGATGGAGAAAGCCAAGGAGATGATCGAAACGGCGATGCGCGAAGGCTCCCACTTCTTCGAGTGGACCCACCGGCGGCTCGGCGGGGACGAGTTTCCTGCCACCGTGCTCTTGAGCAGGATAGAGATGGCCGGCCGGGTGTTCCTCCAAGCCACGGTCCGGGACATCACCGAAAGCAAGCTCGCGGAAGAGGAACTGCGCCGGCACCGCGACCACCTCGGGGAGTTGGTCGAGGAACGGACCGAAGCGCTGGTCCAAGCCAAAGCACAAGCCGAGATGGCCAACCAGGCCAAGAGCACCTTCCTGGCTCACATGTCGCACGAGATCCGTACTCCGATGAACGCCATCCTCGGCTTTTCGCAGTTGATGCGACGGGACCCGGCCCTCACACCGCGCCAGAAGCAGCACCTGGATACCATCAATCGCAGCGGCGAGCTCCTGCTGGCGATCATCAATGATATCCTGGAGCTGTCGAAGATCGAGGCCGGTCGGGTGACGCTGAACCCGACGACGTTTGACCTGCGGGCCCTGATCCACGATCTGGAGACGATGTTCCGCGTGCGCATCGAGGCCAAGCATCTGGAGTTCCACACGGATCTTGCCGCGGATCTGCCGCGTTTCGTGGTGGGCGACGAGAACAAGCTGCGGCAAATCTTCATGAACCTGCTCGGCAACGCCGTCAAGTTCACCAGCCAGGGTGGGATTGTCTGGCGCCTTCGCGTGAAGGTGGATCGGCAGAACAGGCGGCGCCTCCAGGCGGAAGTGGAGGACACGGGACCCGGCATCGCGGCGGACGACTTTGGCAGACTCTTTGAACCCTTCGAACAGACGCGTGTGGGGGCGCGCATGGCCGGCGGCTCGGGGTTGGGCTTGGCGATCAGCCAGCAGTTTGCCCGGCTGATGGGCGGCCAGATCACGGTCACGAGTGCCGTGGGCCAAGGCAGTTGCTTCCGGGTGGAGGTCGTCGTGCAGGAAGCAGCAGGACCGAAGGCCGCGGAGCGGCCGGTTCCCCGCCGTGTGGTGGGGCTCAAGCCGGGGCAGGGGCCCTATCGAGTACTGGTTGCCGATGACCAACAAGAGAGCCGCATCCTGTTGTCGGAAATGCTGAAAGGCGTTGGTTTCGATGTTCTGGAAGTCCGCGACGGTCGGGAGACCCTTGCATGTTTCGAACGATGGAAACCGCACCTGATCCTGATGGACATGCGCATGCCGGTCATGGACGGATATGAGGCCTGTCGAGACATCAAGGCCACCGACGAAGGACGGCGGACGGCCATCGTGGCCGTCACGGCCAATGCCTTTGACGAGATACGGCAACAGGTATTCGAAGCCGGCGCAGACGCATACCTCAGCAAGCCGTTCCAGGAGAACGAGTTGTTTGAGGTGATCCGCGCCTGCTTGTCGGTCGAATACCTGTACGAGGGGGAAGCGGCAGCGCCCGTAGTCGCGCCTGCCGGGGAGGGGACATGCGGACCTGACGGTGTGGCCAGCGGCATTGCGGCCCTGCCGCCCGATCTGGTGGAAGGGATGCGCCAGGCCACGATCCGCGCCGACCTCCGCCGTTTGCGCGGCCTGATCCGAGACGTGGAGAAACGATCCCCCCAGGTTGCCGCCCACCTGTTGGAACTGGCGAACCGTTACCAGTACGTTGTCTTGAGCAGACTTCTGGAGGGCGAGCTATGTGTGAAGTGATTCCGGATCATGCGGCTCTGGCAGACATCCTGGTCGTGGATGACACCCCGGCGAACCTTGACGTACTCGTGGAGATGCTGGAAGAACAGGGCTATGGCGCGCGTCCGGTCCCATCGGGCCTCTTGGCACTTCAGTCCGCGCGGCTTCAGCCACCCGACCTCATTTTGCTCGATATCAGCATGCCGGAGATGGATGGCTATGAAGTGTGCAAACACCTCAAGGCCGACGAGAACCTCAAGGACATCCCCGTCATTTTCATCAGTGCCCTCCGCGATACCACAGACAAAGTCCAGGCTTTCGACGCCGGGGCGGTGGACTACATCACGAAGCCCTTCCAGTTTGAAGAGGTCAAGGCTCGCGTCGAGGCCCATCTGCGCATATACCACCTGCAGAAAGAACTTGCACAGCAATACGCCGCCATCAAGAAACTGGAGGAGTTGAAGGACAAGCTGACCCACATGATCATCCACGATATGGCTTCGCCCATTCAGACGATTGGCATGGCGGTGGACTTGGTCCTGAGGGGCGAGACGGGCCAGGGCCACGAGAAGGTCGAAGCACTGTCGTGGGCGTCTGACGCATCGGAGAGCCTGATCGAGATGGTGAATTCTCTGCTGGATATCAGCCGGATGGAGGCTGGCCAGATGCCATTGCATCTGACAGATGCTGACCTGCGGCATCTTGCCGAGGAGGCGGCCGAGACGAGGCACCTGCTGGCCGGCGCAAAAGATATCCGCCTCACCGTGCGGGGCCCGTCTATGCCCCTCCAGGCCGACATCAACTTGATCCGCCGGGTCTTCATAAACCTCATCGGAAACGCGCTCAAGTTCACGCCGAAAGGCGGCGAGGTCACGGTCACGGTCGCGGCATCGGAAGGCTTGGCCAGGGCGGAAGTACGCGACACCGGCATCGGCATTCCGGAGGAATATCACGAGAGGATCTTTGAGAAGTTCGGTCAAGTGGAGGCCGGCCCCCCCAGGCACGAGCACTCGTCCGGGCTCGGATTGACATTTTGCAGGCTGACCGTCGTCGCCCACGGCGGCATGATCGGCGTGCGAAGCTGTGTCGGCGAAGGCAGCACCTTCTGGTTCGTACTGCCTGTAGGCATTCCTGCTGCGGAAACTGCCATTTCCGGAGGTTGATGTCATGGGGGCTTTCGTTGTGAATAGCCCAGCCCGCGCGATTTGGGTCCTGGAATTGCCATGTTACACTTTATAGAGGGGAGGGGCGATTTGGCTGGAAAGCGTTCCGATAAGGCACTGCCGAAAACAGCCCAAACACGCTACTTTTGCACCTGGGGGGTGTTGACCGGAACGCAGAAGCTGTCAGACCAGGCCGTTCCTCCCAATATTATGGGTGGTTTCACCGCAGTCTATGATAAGCGACTTCTTCCACAGGACCCATAAGCTCCTCCGGGGCAGGGCCGTATTTGGGAAGAGAGCCTTGAAGAAAACGGGCCCGTGCGGGGATGGCCCGCGCACAGCGGAGCCTTCATTCGTCTGCGAGAATCTGGAGCCTAGACTTCTGCTGTCCTCAAGCTCCGGGATGCCCATCGGCGAGGTCATAGGACCGTTTACGGGGGATTCCGTCCTCGCTTCCAGGGACTTAGGGGTGATTGCTCAGAGTGT
The DNA here is from genome assembly GCA_964354535.1 of uncultured Pirellulales bacterium. Taxonomy (GTDB): domain Bacteria; phylum Planctomycetota; class Phycisphaerae; order Sedimentisphaerales; family Anaerobacaceae; genus PLanc-01. Next base: position 31,586 of record CAYHAJ010000271.1, on the reverse strand, counting down.
GGATCCGAGTCAAGCTCTCGATCAGGCCCCGAAGGACATCGTCGAATCTTCCCATTTGTCTCTTCGCGTGAGTTCTGAAACCAGTCGGGCACAGACGGACCCCCAAGCCGATTTCCCCGCCCGAGCCAGCGACTGCTCCCTCTGCCGCAATCAGCAAGCCGTCCTGCGCCGGGAACTGGTGTTCGTTGATCCCGACGTGCAGGATTACCAACAGTTGCTCGACAACCTCCGGGCCCGGGCCCCGGACGGTCACCCACGAGACGTGGTGTTGCTCGCTTCGAACCGCAACGGGATCGAACAGGTCAGCGAGGTCCTGGCCCGGTCCCACCAACTGGACGCCATCGAGGTCATCACGCATGGGACGGACGGGGCCGTGAAGCTGGGGAACGTCTGGCTGCGCGCGGAGAACCTGGCCGGTTACGCCGGGAGCATCGCCGGTTGGCGCGCGGCGCTCGCCGACAATGCCGATATCCTGTTCTACGGTTGCGACGTCGCCGCAGGCGCGGCGGGGCGGGCGCTCGTAGAAGGAATCGGCCGTCTCACGGGGGCCGACGTAGCGGCCAGCGTGGACCGCACCGGAGATCCGGCACACGGGGGCAACTGGACCCTGGAGGTCGCGACCGGGGCCATCGAGTACGAAAGGGCGCCGGACGTGCAGGTCCGCGCGCCGTGGTCCCGTACGTTGGGAACCTACGCCGTCGCCAACATCAACGACTCGGGGCCCGGATCGTTGCGGCAGGCCATTCTGGACGCGAACGCCAACGCGGGGTTGGACACGATCACGTTCAACATCGCCGGCGGCGGCATCCACACCATCGCCCCCATTTCGGCACTACCCGACATCACGGACGCGGTCATCATCGACGCCACCTCCCAGCCGGGCTACGCCGGGACGCCTCTGATTGAGTTGGACGGCACCGGCGCGGGGAACAACCGCGCCGGCCTCACGCTCGAATCCGGCAGCAGCGGCAGTACGATCCGTGGGCTGGCTATCAACCGGTTTGGCGGCGATGGAATCCACATCACTCGATCGAGCGGGAACCTGATCGAGCACAACTTCATCGGAACGGATCCGAGCGGGACCATCGCCCGAGGCAACGGCGGCGATGGCATTGAGCTCTATTTCAGCGCCGCCAACAACGTCATTCGATACAACGTGATCTCGGCCAACGTCTGGGGGATCTCCATCGGTATCGGTAGCTCGGATGACGACAGCAACGTCATTCAAGCGAACAAGGTCGGCACGGATGTGACGGGGACCATCGCGCTGGGCAACACGACCGCCGGAATCACGGCCGGATTCGGCTGTGTCAACACGCTCATCGGCGGTTCCGCCGCGGGGCAAGCGAACGTCATCGCGTTCAACGGAATTGGCCTTGAGTTCCGGCCGAACGCCGCCGCCGGACATTCCATTCTGGGCAATTCGATCTTCGCGAACGGCAGCCTGGGGATCGACTTGGGCAGTGACGGTGTGACAGCGAACGATGCGGGCGACGGCGACGCCGGTCCCAACAACCGCCAGAACTTTCCTGTCCTGACGTCGGCCCAAGCGGTTTCCAGCACCCAGGTGACCATCGTCGGGGCGTTCAACAGCACGGCCAACAGCTATTTTCGCGTCGAGTTCTTTGCCGGCACTACAGCCGACGGTTCCGGTTACGGGCAAGGGCAGCGCTATCTCGGCTTCGCCAACGTCGCGACCGATGGCTCGGGCAACGCCGCGATCAACGCAACGTTGACGGCGGCCGTGGCTCCGGGCGAGTTAATCACGGCGACCGCGACCCGAAGCGACGACACCTTCTCCACGTTCACGGACAGCTCCGAGTTCGCGCAGAATGTCATGGCGAGCGGCCACGCGCCCGTTCTGGACCCAGCCCGAAGCCCGGTACTGACGGCGGCCAACCAGGACGCGGGCGCGCCAGCCGGTGCCGTGGGGACGCCGGTCTCGAGCCTGGTGGACTTCGCCGTGCCGGCCGGCCAGGTGGACAACGTTACGGACGTAGACAGCGGCGCCCTGCTGGGGATCGCCGTCACGGCGGCCGACACCAGCAACGGGACGTGGTACTACTCCACCGACGGTGGAACCACCTGGAACGCCCTGGGGGCGGTGGCAGACAACAACGCGCGACTGCTGGCGGCGGATGCCAACACCCGACTCTACCTCCAGCCGAACGCAAACTACCACGGCACGCTGGCCGCCGCGCTCACGTTCCGGGCCTGGGACCAGACGGGTGGCAGCAATGGCGCGTTGGCCGACACGACGATCAACGGCGGCACGACGGCCTTCTCCACGGCTACCGACACGGCGAGCCTGACGGTCAACCCCGTCGCACACACGCCGTCCGTAATCGATGCCACGACCGACGAGGACACGCAGACGACCAGTGGGCTGGTGATTTCGCGCAATGCTGCCGACGGCGCCGAGGTGACGCACTTCAAGATCACCGGCATCACCGGCGGCACGCTCTACCAGAACGACGGCACGACCCCGATTGCCGAAAGCTCATTCATCACCTTCGCCGAGGGGAACGCGGGGCTGAAATTCACCCCCACGGCCAATTTCAGCGGCAGTGGCTACTTCATGATACAGGCTTCGACCTCCAACGGCGACGCCGGGCTGGGCGGCGGCACGGTCAACGCCACGATCACCGTCAACGCGGTGAACGATGCGCCGGTCATCGACGACCAGTCCTTCAGTGTCGATGAGAACGCGGCCAATGGCACGTCCGTCGGCACGGTGGCCGCTTCCGATGTGGATGCCGGCGACAGTCTGACCTATTCGATCACCGCGGGCAATACCGGGGGGGCCTTTGCCATGGATGCCAACACCGGGGAGATGACAGTGGCCAGCCGGGCCGCCCTGGACTTTGAGACCAACCCCACCTTCCGTCTGACCGTCCGGGTGGAGGATACCGGCAACCTGACCGATACGGCCACGGTGACCATCAATCTCAATAATGTGAACGAGGCACCCCTCCTCCTCGTCCCCGGCGAGCTTTTCACTCAAGTCGCAGTGCCCATCGTGTTCCGTTCTGCCGATGGCACGGGGATCTCCGTCAGGGATGTGGATGCCGGTGCGGGCCCCATCCAAATGGACATTCACGTTGCACATGGGGACGTGACGCTGGCCGGTATCGTCGGCTTGACCTTCCTGCTCGGTGACGGGGTGGAGGATGCGATCGTGAGATTCACGGGGACCCAGGCTGCCGTCAACGCGGCACTGGAAGGGATGGTATTCAAGCCCCAACCGGGCCACGTTGGCCAGGCGACAGTGCAACTGGCCGTCGATGATCAGGGCTATTCCGGGAGCGGAGGCCAGCTTCTTGATGTCAGAGTAGTCAGTATTTTGGTCAGTGCCGTCCCGCCGCCGGCAGATTCGCCGGTGGTACCCGCTCCGCTGTCGCCCGGCCGTCCTGAACCGGGGCTTTCTGCGCTGGATATCCCCGCGCCGGAGATATCCCAGCCGGACCCGGAAGACCCGCGCGAAGATGCCTCAGAGGGAACCGCGTCACAGGTGCCAACGGACGCACCCGCCGTCGCAGGTGCTACGATTGTGGTCAACATCCCTCGGCCGCGGGGCACCCGTGGCTCTGCCACTCTGGCACGGAAACCTGTGAGCACGGAGGGGAGTCCGAAGGAAACGAGACCAGACGATTCCCCTACGCCCCCGGTGGATGGAACAACACGTAGGGAACATGTCACCGAACCAGAGGAGCGCGTGCAGGATCGTACCGACGTTGGCACGGCATCTGCCGCGCTCGCCGAGTCGGTGCACGCCAATGCGGTGATGTGGTCGCAAGTCGAATCCATGAAGGGACGGATGGATCAAGCCGCCCGGATTCAGGAGAGAGAGAACGCAATCGCGGTGGGGGTGGCAACGGGGATGAGTGTGTCGTTCGCCGCAGGCTACGTGATTTGGCTGCTTCGAGGGGGGGCGCTGTTGGCCAGCATCCTGGCCGCCACGCCCCTGTGGAAGTCCTTCGATCCGTTGCCAGTACTGGCATTCTGGGAGAAGCGGAAGAAACAGCGTCGGCGGCCCGGAGGAAAGGACAGGTCGAGCGCCGATGACGAACACGAGCTTGATGAGCTGTTCGGGTCCTCGGACGGCGCAACGCCGGACGGAAGCTGGAGAGTGACGGAATGATAAGCCGAGTGTCAACAGCGTGGCGTATGAGCTTTGGATTGGCCCTGCTGACCATTAGCGTGGTCTTCGCGGCCGATTTCATCGGCCTGATTCCAAGTCAATCTGAGGCTGTTCTGGAGGGTCGAAAACAGCTCTGCGAGTCGTTGGCAATCCAATCCGCGGTGTGCCTGGAGAGGAATGACCTTGCCGCCGTCCAGGCCATCATGCAGCTCGTGGCAGATCGAAACGACCATATTCTCTCCGCCAGCCTTAGTACCCAGGATGGGAGGATTCTGGCACGGACGGGCGATGGTGGAGACAGGCCCTCAGGGAACTCGGGAACGGGATCGGTGCCGACCGGCGTTCTCGTTCCCATTCTTATGGGTGGCGAGCGCTGGGGGACAATGGAGGTTTGTTTCGACGAGATCACGCCCAGGGGCCTGCGGGGGCTGTGGGCAAATCCGATCGGGAAACTGGCCCTTTTTGTGGGCTTCGTCGGGTTCATTGCCTATCTGTGGTTCCTGAAGAGGACCCTGCGGTACTTGGATCCGAGTTCTGTTGTTCCGAAGCGCGTCAAGTCGGCGCTCGACACTCTGGTCGAAGGGGTGGTGCTGTTGGACAAGGACGAACGAATCGTGCTGGCCAACGCCGCCTTTGCCAGAAATGTCGGCCGCCCCGAAGCCTCCCTGCTCGGGCAGAAAGCCTCCCAGTTGAGCTGGAAGCTCTCGGCGACCGGCCCGGGGGCGGAGGTACTGCCGTGGACAGTTGCCCTGCAAGAAGGGAAAGTCCAGTCTGCCGTTCCTCTGGAGTTCGCAGGGGGGCCGGACGGTACCCGCAAGCTGATGGTCAATGCCGCTGCCATCTGCGATGAGCATTGCGGCAAGCGCGGGACGATCGCCACCTTTGACGACGTTACGGAGTTGGACAAGCAGAGTGTGCAGTTGCGGGAAATGCTACGCCAGTTGGAGTTGTCCCGAGATGAGATTCGGCGGCAGAATCAGGAACTGGAGCAACTGGCCACCAAGGACCCTCTTACCGGCTGTCTGAATCGACGCGCCTTCTTTGAGCGGCTGCAAACGGAATTCCTGTTGTCGCAGCGACACCACCATGATCTCACCTGCATCATGTTGGATATCGACCACTTCAAAGCCGTAAACGACCGTCACGGTCACTCGGCTGGTGACGAGGTACTGCAAGCACTGGCGGAGACCCTGCGGTCGACCCTACGGGTCACGGATGCCGTTTGCCGGTACGGGGGAGAGGAATTCTGCCTCCTTCTGCCCAGCACCGATGTCCAGAAAGCCACTGCGGTCGCGGAGTACGCGCGCTGCCGGATCGCGGAGAAGAAGGTCCAGGACATTCACGTAACGGCCAGTTTCGGCGTGTCCGGCTTTGCCGCGGGGATGACCGATCCTCGCCAACTGCTGGACCAGGCGGACAAAGCCCTGTACGTGGCGAAAGACCGCGGCCGCAACCGCGTGGTTCGCTGGAATGATGTGGCGCCGAAGAATGACTCTCCCGACCACACGTTGGCCGCTTCGGCCGAGGGGAATGAGGCGCCCGCCGACACGATTCATACCCGAGCCGTGCAGGTATTGGTGAGCGCGCTGGCCTGGCGTGACGTGCGGGCGGCCGAGCACTGCCGGCAAGTGGCCGATCTCTGCGTGGCTTGCGCCCAGGGGCTTTTGTCGCACCACGCGTGTCTCGTGGTGGAGGTCGCCGGCCAGTTGCACGACATAGGGAAACTGGGTGTGCCGGACTCCATCTTGGCGAAGCCGGCCGCCCTGAGCCCGGAGGAACGGAAGATCGTGCACGAGCACATCCGCCAGGGGGTCGAGATCGTCGCCGCGACGTGTTCGTCACGGGAACTGGCAGGAATCCTGCGCAATCACCATGCCTATTATGGCGGCAATCCGGACGAGCCCGACATGCCTGCGGGCAAGGACATCCCGCTCGGTGCCAGGATTCTGGCGATTGCCGATGCCTTCAGCGCGATGGTCTCCCCTCGGCCGTTCCCCGCGACGCTTACGTATGACGAGGCGTTCGAGGAATTGCGACGCTGCGCTGGCCGGCAGTTCGATCCGGAACTCGTCGAACGATTCATTGAAGTTGTGCGGGCCAGAGACGAGACACGGGCCACCCAGAAGCCTGTGATCCCTGACATGGTGATGCTTGAGATAGGACAGGAAGCGGAGCGAATAGCCGTCGCCCTGGACAATTCGGACTATTCGCAGCTTTCCGTCATCGCCCGCCGCCTGGCCGCTGTCGCCGCGGAGCACGGCATGCCGCGGGTGGCCAAATTGGCGAGCCGGATCGTGGCGGCCGCCCACGCCGAGGGGGATCTGCTCACGCTCGCGCGCCTGACAAAGAAACTCGTCCAGGCATGTCGTCTTCGAAGTTCCGTGAGATCCAGACGATCGAGTTCAACCCGCGCTGGTCAAGCGACGACCGGACCGGTGGAGGAGGTTGCCGGCTCTAATACCTCTCGAAACAATGGCACAGGGACAGACGTTGGTGCGTAGAAATGCTCAGCCTTCTCGGTTCTGACAGTTCGACAGAGAGGGTAAGAACACAGGCCCCTTCGGGCTGCTTGATTCACAGCCTTACGAGAGATCATACAGGAATATACGACTCCTTAATCTGCGTGAGTGTGCTTCGGTTTCCCGTGGTGAACCACGTGTCATTCACCTGTTGTTTCACTTGTCAGAACCCAAGAATGGGCCCTCATACGGAGCCTGAGCACGGCATTGGAACGTGGTAGTCCAACCGGATCGATTACATCCGCATCTACGACCGCGCGGTGAAACTGCAAGAAACGGCGATTCCTCGACTGAGAGGCAAGGACTGACACATCAGAAGGCTGTCAGTCCTGGTCATTGATGGAGGGACTGCGCTGTGTCCGGCGGTCACGCCTGCTCCCCACACTCGGGTCTCGATCACGCCACACTCCTTCCTCCAACCAGATACACCCGGCTGTCTTCAATGACGCGGTCCGTTTGGGCCGAAATGTCCTGCACATAGCGGGTGGCCATCTCCAGATTGACATGGCCGAGCAGCCTTTGGACGGCGAATGGATCTCCGGATCTGGCGGCCAGCGTCGCCGCGGTCCGCCGCAACGTGTAGAACCCTGTGCCGCTCGGCACATCCATCTTCGCCTTCTTCAGGAGCCGCCCGAACATCGAAGCGATGGCGTTAACGGTTGTGTACTTCGTGCTGCCGTCGTCTTGGATCCGCGCCACCGTCCGCACCCAGGGATGGCCCTCCTCCGTGTAAAAGACCAGAGGGCCTGTCTTGGGGATCGCTTCCATCGCGTTGGCCGTCTCGGGCCACAAGGGCAGATTCCTGGGAACACCCGTCTTGTTCCGGGCCAGCTTGACTCGCTGGTTCTCGAGATCCAGGTCGGTCCATTTCAGCCGCGCGCAGTCGGTGCAGCCAAATCCGCAGTTGAGGCCCAACCAGATCATCGCCCGCATCTTGGCGTTTGCCACGGCGAGCAACTTCGTGATTGCCTCCGACTTGAACGTGAATCTCTGCTGGTGAATGATCTTGCCTCGGGAGACGGCATCAATGTTCGGGATATGTTCGAGGATGTCGTTCTTTCGGGCCCAGTGAAACATGGCCTTCATTGTGCCGAGGTGAAGATTCAACCGATGGGCGGAGCCATATCTGCTCTGCAGCCTCCTTTTGTAGCTCTGTAGATCCAGGGTCGAGATATTCCGGATCTTCCGTCCTTGGCCCAGGAAGGAGACGAATTGGCCCAAGCTCCGGGTCTGATCGCTGTAGTGCCTCGGACTCAGCGCGCCCGCGAGGACCTTGGTATGCTGATACCGCAGGTAGAGGTCGCAGAGTTCATTGATCGAGGTGGTGCCGCTGGAGCCGGTCGTGGTCGGGTTCTGACCTCCATGGAGATAGGCCGCCTGTTCGAGGTATCTTTCGAGGGCCCGTTTCTTGTCCATGCCGAAGTAGTGAATCTTGCCTTTGATCTTTTTGCAGTACTGTCCGGTGGGATGGCGAGTCAGGGGGAACTTGTCCGAACGTGTCTTTCTCTTCTGGCTTTTCATCGTCCTGCTCCTTTCAAAAACAGTAGTAAGGTTAACCAGATAATCCTGAATTGGTTGTAGGAATGGTTGTCATCTGATAACCAGCCGGTCGTGCCGCCATCTATAACTCATTCAGACATCACAACTTCCATTCATTATAGGGAAGGAAAGTCAAAAGACCATTGAAGCCGTTCTACACCAAATCAGCGTTTTGGGGCCAAAATCAGGGGCCAAGCCAAGGCTGACAACAGCCCTGAACCGGTCGAAGTGGAGCGTTTTCGCCACTGATGGGACGCTGTCTGTGTCTATTCTTCAAGAGGATAGGGTGGCTTCAGGGATGGTCTTGTCCGCGGTGTATGGGTACAGGAGACCCCGCGTAATCGGGGTTCTACCGTGACCGACGTCTTGCCACGGACCCTGAGAGACTGGCCGCTACTCTGAAGCGGCCGGTTGTGCCGGTGGCGTCAACTGGCTCCGCGTAAGCTTCAACTCGTAGAGCACATCGCCGGCATCGTGGACGAGCCGGAACACGACCTGCGGATCGGACACGGTAGAGTCGAAAGTGAACTCGCCGAAAGCGTACTTGCCAGCCATGCCGAACAACTGGGTGTCCCACTTGGGGTTGGTGGAGGCCGGGCCGTCGCCCCGACCGCCTAGGCTCGCCGGCTCGAACTCATAGAAGCTGTAGCCCGACGGACGTGGGATGCGGAAGACTCGCGCACCGTGTCGATCGCCCGAAGTCAGCAACACTCCCGGGATCCGGTGCCTTTCGATGAAGCGGAAGATCTGCTCTCGGCCCTGGGGATCGTGCACGCCCCAGGAGTCCTTGCCATTGCTCACGTAGTCGCTCCACATCGTGCCGCACGAGAGGATGATGAACGGTCCCTGGCAGTCGAGCAGTTGCTCTTGGAGCCACTGCATCTGCTGCGGGCCGAGGAGGTTTCCCCCGGGGTCGCGGTCGCTGCCGCGGGCCGTCCGGAAGTACCGATGGTCCGCCATGATGATATCGCACGGACCGACCCGCGCCCGGAGGAAGACGCCACGACGCTCGTCGTTGAAGCCGTAGGAGGGATTGTTCCAGGCGCGGCGGAACACCTCCCAGACACCCTGCCGGTCCTTCTCCGTATAGCCTTTGGGCAAGCCCCACTTGTCATTATTGAAGTAGTCGTGATCGTCCCACGTCGCATAGACGCAAACCGACGCCGCAATCCGCTGCCAGGCCGGATGAAAATCGCGCAGCAGGTAGTCGGCGCGGTGCAGGCCCAAGTGGTTGTCCCGGTCCTGCACGGCGATGTCACCGTAGAGCAGCAGCGCCGTCGGTTCACGTTGGCAGATTGTCTCCGCCTGCCGTTGGTTGCCCAAACCCCAGCGGTGAAAGCAGGAGCCGAAGACGATACGGGCTTTGGCGGGTCCCGCAGCAGGCGCGGTGACCAGCGTCCCCGGCGCGGTTACAGCGATCGGCCGGCCGTCCACGAGGACGCGGTACGGATAGCGCGCGCCAGGTTTCAGGCCCGTGACCGGGACCACGGCCGTGAGGTCGCTCTGCTCCGTGCTTTCCGCCGGCCCGAAAGCCTTCTCTTGTCCATCGACGGTCACCAGGACCTCGACCCTGGTGGGGCGGAGCGTACGAAGCCAGACGGTAGCCCCATCCGGGCGGACGGCCCCGAGCATCGGCCCGCCGAAATGCGTCACGCCGGCCTCGGCATAGAGTCGCTGCACCGCGGGGTCGCGGGCGAGGTCGGCAAACGTGGCATCCGCCCGGGCGGCCAGGGCCTGGTATGCTGCCTCGTAGAGCCGCTGCACTGTCGCGGGTCGCTCGCCCCAGAGGTTGAGCAACTGCGTGTTTCCCACAAGGTCGCCGCGATTGATCTGCTGCGGATGGCCCGGTTCGACCGCCGAACGCTTGGCGGCGGTCTTCTGGGCAGCTTGCACGGCTGCCGTAGAAGGCAGAATGGTCACCAGAATCAGAAACACGATTCGACTCATAGTAGTACCTTCCAAGAAGCTTGATCTGGGGACACCAACTAATCGACCATGTCCGCAGGGTGTGTCGATTGCTCTCCATACTCTGGCCTTGGTTCTGGAACAGTGTATGCCTTGGCCGCATGTGGTCTCAGCGCGACTGTTGACGTAGGAAAGCTTCGATTCGCTCGGGGCCTTCGAGATACCCGAGCGAAACCAAGAAGGCATCCATCTTCTTGATCGTGTCGATGAAGTACTTGTTGTCGGCTCGCCCATAGTTGAAGAAACCGTGCGTCTGGCCCGGAAAGCCGACGAGTTCACAGCGGTTCCCCTTTTCCTTCATCTTCTTCGCGAACAACTCGGACGTGAGGTAGGGCACCGTCGTGTCGTCCCGGCCGTGGAAGATGATGGTTGGCGGTCGGCCTTCGCGTACGTGGTGATACGGGGAAAGCCTCTCCGGCTTGACGCCCATCCGCTCCTCGAGCGAACCGAGTTTATCCCAGTCCTTCTCTCCACGACCCTCGACAGGCGCCAGAACCAACGCGGGGTTAAAGAGAACCAGGGCGTTCGGCTCCGCGGAAACCGACGTGTCCTCGCCCTCCTCATCGAATTCCCGAATGGTCCCCAAGGCGCCGGCCAGATGTCCTCCCGCCGAACCGCCGCCGGCCGCCAGGCGGTCAGGGTCTACTCCCAGCCGCTCGGCGTTCTTTCTCACCCAGCGGATTGCCGATTTCGCGTCGCGAAAGCACGAGATCGCCTTGACCCCGTGGCGGCTCAGCACTCGGTATTCGGCGGTCATCGCCACCATGCCGCGCGAGGCCAGATACTCGCACTGATGTTGAAACTGGGCGGGAGATCCGCCTCGCCACCCGCCTCCGAAGAAGAACACGATGGCGGGGCGTCTGTCCCCCGGCCCGTGGTTCGCCGGCTCGAAGATATGTATCGGCAGTTCGACCTCCCCGATCTTCTTGTAGATTTCGGCCCGGGAGTTGGGCAGCGACTTAGGGGTAGGCTGTGCCTTCTGCCTGTCCGCCGCCGCTGCCACACTGCCCATCAGGATTCCTACCCCGAACGCGAATGCCCCATACCGCACAATATAGCCCTTCATATGCTGTTCCTCCATCCCCTATCTCATGATCCGACTCGGGCCGATGACTGTTGCGCCGGCATTGTACCACGTGCGTGGTTTCAGGGAAAGGACCCCAGTTGATCCGGCCATGCGTGGCAAGGCTGTCACTCAGCCGGCTGATCAGGACCCAAGATCTACTGCCACTGCGCCAGCACTGCGCGAATCGCGTCTTCCACGTGTTGTCTCGCTTCACCGCGTTCCCAACCATCCATGAGGAGTTCGTCGTAGGGCGTCTGAACGTGGCGAACGTGGGCGACCACTGCCAGACGCACAGCATGCTTATCCAGAGCCTTCGCGGCGGCCGAGCGACCGACTCTGCCGCTGTACTTGGCGCATGCATGTTCGGCTATGGCTGTCACAGTCTCTTCCAGACACTTCGGATAGAGTTGGAGGACCCGCTCTGCAAACTGCTTGATGTAGATAGGGTCCAATTCGGCCCTGCGTTCTGCCGCACGGATACGACGTTGGGCCCGCGCGTCTTCATCTCCCAAACACTTGTTTTCAGCCTGTGCGAGAGCTGCTTCCTCCACCAGGAGTCCCTGACGTTCATAGCGCTTGCGGGCCTTGCTCCACTTCAGGTCGACGGCAGAGAGGGGCGAGTGCTTACGTGCACGACGAGTCAATGCGGCATCGCCGGAAGGCAAGAAGACGAAATGATCGAGGTCTGCGCAAGATAGACACAGAGCCCCCCTGTCTCCTGCCAACGTGATCCACGCTTTGGTCCCGAGGTTTTCCTTGCACTCATCACACGTGGAGTCCCTTGAGCTGATGAATACCTTCAAGTCTTCTCGCTCTCGTATTGATCTGTTCATAGGGGTTCATTGTGACGGCGACCAGAATGGCTTTCAAGAAGAGAAGTCCATGTATTCCGTCGAGAAACGTCACTGTTGTAGGTCTGCGGATGCCGCGGCAGAATGGCAAGGGATTTGCCCTCCGAATCTGCCTCGTCGGACACCATAGAGAAACACATCCGGCAAACCGGCCTTCCCGTACAACCACCCTTCATGTGTGCACTCGGCCCATGATGACCATGTTTTTGGTGTAGGCCGAAAAACATAAAAAGGGTGGTCTCCTTTTTTAACAAGGCCTCGACACGGTGGTCCCGCGTCCGAGGCCATATCCCACACAAGTAGGCGGGGGTGAAAATGCAACATGCCAGAATCCACCAAGATCGACTTCTAGCACAGCCGGATCAGCCGGCTTTCCGATTTCACTGAACTGATCGAGATGCTGGTGCCAGGTAGCCGCAGTCAGCGGTATGCGGCAGCGTGCATTTTCTTTGAGCTGAAATGGGCCAATCGCATGGTGCCTAATCTGGCGTACATCGAGGCCAAGTACGGCGTATCGCGGCGAATCCTCCAGCGAGCCCGAGCCCAGCTCTCGCGGCTCGGGCTCATCGAGCATGTGAGCTATCTGAACAGCCGGTATGGCGGGGCGCACGGGTGGAGGCTATCGAGCAGGTTTGAGACGGCGTTGCGGCAACTGGCGGAGAAGTGTGCCGCGTTCCGGGATAAAGCTGCCGGTTCAGAGGAGAAGGACAAAGTGCTGCTGGGGTTTGTGGGCGCAGGGCGCCGTGTGACGATTTAGTCATTCTTCGAGCCAGGTCTCTCATCCGAACTATGAGATGGAGACCAGATCCTGATAGCAGAGGGCGAGCGCCATTGGAAGTAGCGGCAGTACCGTGGTATCATCATCAGCGGTGTAGAACGCAGGAGCACGACGTATGGAGTCAAATGGGATACCGCGGCTTATGAGACAAGTTAAACGATCCGTCCGGAAGTACGCCCTCTTGCTCGCAATGACTCTCGTTTGGGTGTGTCGGCTGCAGGCAACATCCGTTGCGGGGACTCCTCCAGGTTCGGTCATCAAGGAGATTTGCCTGGTGCACTTCTCGCACACGGATGTGGGTTTCACCGACAGCCCGTCGGTCTGCCGCGAGTTGTACTGTCGCTATCTCGACATCGCGGTGGACACCATCCTCGATTCGTTGAACGGGCCGGCCGAGAGGCGTTTCTTCTGGACGGCCGAGGCCACCATGCCAGTCTATGACTGGTGGCAGTCGGCCACTCCGGCGCGACGCAAACAATTTCTCGAGGCGGTTCGTGCCGGCCAACTGGAAGTCACGGCGTTGGCCTACAACAACACGCCGTTCATGAACGGGGCCCAGTGGCGGACGATGCTCCACTGGCTGCCGGATGAACTATGGCAGCAGGTCGACCCCAAGGTCGCGATTCAGAACGACGTCAATGGAATGCCCCGTGCGGGTGCCCTATTGTTGCTCGACCGCGGCGTGTGCGCTACTTGTTCACCGGCATCAACGAAGACAGCGGTGGCGTCCCGTTCCCGCGTCCTTCGGCCTTCTGGTGGAAAATGCCCGACGGCCGGCGGATGTTTGTCTGGCTGAACATTGGCTACGGCTCGGGTTTCGACTTCTTCGAGCTGAGGGAATGGCGCCGGGGACCGGTGCCGCGGGCTGCGGACACACGGTATCGCCCACCCCGTGCAGGCGACATGCTCGGCAGCGATGAGGATTCTGTCCGCCGTGCCCATCGGCAGTGCGTCGAGCGCATCCGGAATCTGGAGAAATCAGGTTACCGACACGAGGTGCTGACGATCTCCATCACCAGCCAGTGGCGTTTCGATAATGACCCACCGTTCCCACCGCTGGCCGATTTCGTGGCCGCTTGGAATCGGCTGGGGCTTGAGCCCCGGCTGCGGCTCACGACAGCGGCCGACGCGATGCAACGCATGGAAAAAGCGATGGGCGGCACCGCTCCCGAGCACACCGGCGAATGGACGGATTGGTGGGCCAACGGCACAGGCTCCGCCCCGCGTGAGGTGGCGGCCAGCCGTGCGGCTAAACGATCCCTGGCTGCCGTACAGTCGCCGTTGTGGGGGCCCCTGGAGGCATCCGCCCGCCGGACGGTGGACGATCTCTATCGCGACCTGTGCCTTTTCGACGAACACACCTGGGGTTCGAGCTTGAGCGTGGCCAAGCCCTACAGCCTTGACACCCAGGCCCAATTCACCGAGAAGAGCATCCTGGCCTATCGTCCCATGACGCGGGCCGAGTGGCTTCTGTCGCAGCGGGTCCGCACCAAGCTCATCGGCGAAGGGGAAGGGCTGTTCCTCGCCAATCCGGCCCCGGCCCCGTTCAGCGGTTGGGTGCGGATGATCGCCACGTGTCTCCGCGACAACTATCAGGCGGTGGAGGACCCGCAAACCGGGGCAAAGATGAAACTCTACTTCGAGCCGGGCATCGAGCCCTGGGGCCGGCCGCGTAAGCCCGAAGATCTCAGCCGCGAGGACATTTCGGCCACGTTCCCCGACAACGCGCCAAACAAGGTCGCCAAGTTCTGGGTAGAGAGGCTCCATGGCAACACGATCCAGCGTCTTCGCTTGAGCACGCAGGGAATCGAGTCAGAAGAAGTCACCAGCGCTGCTACTCCCGAAATCAAGACTGATCCGATGGGATGGCCGGCCTCAGCCGTCTGGCCCGGCATGGAGCAGCCATTGTTCCTGGATGGCTGCGGCGATTTCACGGCGGTGAAGGTCAACGGCTTCGCGCCGCGCCATGTGCTGGCGGATATTCGGCGGCAGCGGGGCGAGGCACGCGAACGCTCGCGCCGGGAAATGCTCGAAGAAGTCGCCGCCATCCCCGACGAGAAAGCGATTGTGCAGGAAACGCCCCATACCCTCGTTTACACACAGGCTCTGCGGCATCCGCGTCTGGCGTGGGCCACACGCGTCTTGGAGATCTGGAAACGCGAACCCCACGCCCGCTTCACGCTACGGGTTAACCGGTTATCCTCGGCCGCGCCGGAGATCTTCTACATCGCATTCCCGCTACCTGTGGGGGATGTCCTGCCGCGCCTGAGCAGTGGCGGCCAGCCGTTCACGCCATTCACCGACCAGCTGCCCGGCACGTGCCGGGACTACTTTGCCTTTGACGGCTGGGCGGACTACGCGACGCCGGAAGGTCGATGGCTGTGGGTCAGCCGCGATGCGCCCCTGATAACCTTGGGCACGTCGCCCACGCTGGCCCTGCGCCAGGAGCCTCCGAAGGACACGCACCGTCTGCTGGCCATGGTCTTCAACAACTTCTGGTACACCAACTTTGTAGCGGACGAGCACGGCATCATGGAGTTCCAGTTCGACCTCATCTGGCGGCCCAATGCTGAAGGTTCAGCTCAAGATTTGGCCGATGCCCTTGTGACTGAACCAGCGGTGCTCATCAATCCGGGGACGCAAGAAGATGCACGCGTGATCAAGGACCTCTACCAGCCATGAACTAGACTCGGGCCTACTATGGGTGTCCTTGCCAGGGATGTACGTAAAGTCCCATCTCCTCCAGCGGGATCGGCTCGAAGAGGAGTGACTGGAGGCGAGGATCGTCGCGTAGGAGCCTATCTTGCGATGCCGTTTGCAGGTCAAAAGACCCAATTGTCGCGGCGTTGAGTGCCGTTTGCTGGACGCCGCCGTCCCGCAGGAAGACGCTCTGACAGCGGATGAAGAGGTTGCGGCTGATGAGATTCACGTCGGCATCCGTCTTGAGCCCGGCCAACTCGGGGTAGCGGCTCGCATAGGGATCTTGACCTGCCTGCGGGAGGAATCGCTGGATGGATTCCAGCCAGCGTTTCGGACCCCAGCGGGAAAAGCTGACTCCGCCCAAGCAATCGAGGAAGAGGTTGCCATCCACGAGGTTCTCTTTGCCGCCGTGGATCTGGACTCCGCCGAAGGCGACGGCACCGCACCGCTCGAAGATATTCCCGTGGACCGTGACACCTGAAATCATGTCATCCAGCCGGACGCCCGCCGCCCCACTGTGCGTGCCGCCTCGAATGTCGCTCCACCGGTTCCAGCGGATCACGACCCCACGATACAGTGGATTGCCGAACATATCGAGACCACCCTGGTCATCCGATTCCTGAACGGCATTGCGAATCACGTTCAGCTCGATCAGATGGTCGTTACCTTCGATACGCAGCGCCGAGGAAGGCATCTTCTCGAACAAGTTGTGAACGACCCGGTTGCCGCAGCCGTCGAGATGAACGGCAGGGGTGTAGGTCCTCTTGAGCCGGGAGATGTCAAACACGGTGCAGTTCTCGACGAAATGACGGCCAGGAGTCAGTGTCCGACGGTCCCCGCCGGCTACGCGGGCTCCACCGCAGCCGAGAGTATTCGTGGTGCACCCGAAGACACCATGGTGTTGTCCGCCCTCCACGACTATGGCGTCACCGCCGAATTGCCTGATCGTGCCACCGGCCACCAAGCAGTCGGCTCCGCCACGAATACGGATTCCATCGCCACGCCCTTCTTGCAGCGTCAGTCCCAGGAGCACCACATGCTCGACCTCACTCATGGCCACAAAGGGTTGATCGAATACGCTTAGGACCGTCTCCGCCCTGGACCACTCGATCCCTTCGGGCGGCAGCCAATAGATCACACCGCTTTGGCGGTTGAGGTACCATTCGCCGGGCCGGTCAAGCTCGCGGAACACGTTTACGGCATGGTATCGCTGGTCTTTGCGGTAGCCATACTGGGAATAGGGCCGGGACAGCGTAAAGGTCCGGGCGTCGGCATCGATCGAAGCGACCTTCTGATACTCCTCAAACCAGTCCCAAAACCAGTAGCCGTAGAGGCGGACATCGGCCTCATCGAGCCAGCGACTCGGCCGGTCATCAAGGTACCGGAATTTCCCGTCTTTGCATCCTTCGATCGTGTTCCAGACCTTGAAGGTTTCCGTGCCCAGGATCTCGCCGGTTTTGACAAACCCTTCGTTGGGCCAACGGGCGAGCGTCTGGGGTTCGCCATTCACGAATAGCTCGGGCCGGCGGCGCAGCGTCGTCGCATCGCCCCAGTTGGTCACACCCAGGGCTTTCAGATCGGCCTCCAGAACGCGGTCGCGAACCGCTGGATCGAGCTTGCTGCGAGTCTCCGCATCCGAGATCGGTCTCCAGGCAGTGATTCGCACTCCGCCCTGGAAGATCGGCGTCTGGCCGGACTTGGCCTGGTAGACCACCGGGGCCTCGGCAGTCCCCGAATCCTCAGATGTCAACGCCAAGGTTCGTTCGACGGGGTACGATCCAGCGCCGATCATAATCTTCACGCCGCCCTTGGGGAGTGTGCCGCCCCGAGACCTCTTCAACGCTCGCACGGCATCACGGGCCTTCTCCAAGGTGCCCAAAGGACTCTCTTCGGAACCGCCGGCTGTATCCTTTCCTGTGGGGGCGACATGGAACACAACCCCAGGCGCCGGCAGGACCGGCAACTGAACGCGGTAGGCGGCGGGGTCGCGCCGCGGTAAGCCCTGCTGGAGCCGTTGGGCTTCCACCATGCGGCGGCGTGCGCTATCGCGGTGAAGCTGCGGCAGTGTCGCATCGGCGGCCAAACGCTCCCATGCTGCATTGGCAGCCGCGAAATCCTGACGGGCCAGTGCCGCTTCTGCGATCCCCAGCTTTGCGAGACCACGAATGAATGGCGGGGCTGATGGGCTTTGGGTAATTGTCTCAAATTCTGT
Source organism: uncultured Pirellulales bacterium (assembly GCA_964354535.1). Classification (GTDB taxonomy): domain Bacteria; phylum Planctomycetota; class Phycisphaerae; order Sedimentisphaerales; family Anaerobacaceae; genus PLanc-01. Next base: position 13,815 of record CAYHAJ010000271.1, on the reverse strand, counting down.
GCGAGCAACGTCCAGGCGTCCTTCGCTCAGAGCCTTTGTCGCCCTCTCTATTGCCGGCGAGGAGGACGTAGGCAGATCTTGGGAGATTTTCGGAGGTTCGGCTGACGGCTCTGCAAAGGCGACGGCTACGATCGGGAGCAGGAACAATGTCAACAAACTTGGGGACGAACGCGTCATCATGGGCTATAGCCCTCCAGGCGAGTGTTCTCTCTTCTTGGTTCGGCAGGCCAACCGGTTCACAGGCTTACAGGAGTCCTTGCGGCTTCCACGATGATGCACCGGCCAACTGTGGCCGGCAGATGGCATGGAGCACAAAGACTCGTGGAGGCAACATCAAAGCCGAACCGACTTTGTCAGGTCGGTCACTCATACTACCTTCGAGATGCCCCGTCTTCAAGCGGTAGCGAGGGATCATTGCCCCTGTCGTCATTCGATGTGTTCCACCTCACAGCCCCTCTGTGCGAGATATCCGGCAATGATCGCCCGGTGGCAGCGATCAGCGGCTTTCTCCGCACACAGCAGGCAGAACGGCTGGGGGACCTGCAGCAAACGCTCTGTCAGAAGATCTCCCGCTTTCTCCATCAGCCTCGGGTACCGCACTTGCCAATCGTCGAAATCCAGGAATAGGTTGCCGAGCTCAACAAAAGAGAAATACTGAATGCCGGCTCGCCTCAGCAGCCCCTCGATGCCCTTGTCGGGATCCTTTGCCTTCACGTATGCGCCCATGCTGGAACGGTCAGGACGCAGGCGAACATCGACAACTGCTCGGATGCTGTGTTCTTTGAGGGCCGTGACCAACTCATCCGGTGTGCGGCCGCCGTAGCCGATCGTGTATAGCTGCATTCTATGGTCCCCGTCGACAACAGGACGAACGCTCTGAACTCACCAATGCCATTATAAATACCCGCGACGTTGCATCTGCTGAAATCTTTCTGACGACCCCATGAATCCGTGCATGCAATCGGCCTAAAATCATCGGCATGTCATTCACATGCCGGGGAATCGCATCCCTGGCCCCGTATAATGGTGTTGTTGGCAAGAGGTTCCGGATGTCGGCAACGGGATCGCCAAATACGGGTTCACCCGTTGCCTTGGTTGCGTGAAGACAGTGGGATACGAGCCCTTGATGGAGGTAACAAAATGGATGAACACGATAGCCAAACAAATGGGAGTGTTTATACCCAGCCGGGCTTAGCCAAGAATGGAAAGCCATTCGACCACGTTGTCCGGGAGAAGGTCGCCAAGGGGGAGTACACGCTGCATTGTATCCCTGCGGACGTCCTTGGCACGTTGCGCCCCATCGAAGTCTACAGGGCCTCACGGGCGAGAAACACCATCCTCAAGCCTTGGCAGGCCAGTACGGACGACGAGAGCTATTGTCCCTCCCACTGGGCCGACATCGCCATCGGCCGCGGGGCGTGCGGCTTTCGGTGCAGAGCGTGCTTTCTCATGCTCACGCATCGGACTTTCGCCGATCCTTCACGCCACGTGCTGTACGAGAACACGGGTGACTACGAACAGGTGGGGCGAAAGGAACTGATGCGGCCCGGCAAGAATCTGGGCCTTGGAATCGATTGCAGCGATTCTCTTCTGTATGAAGGCGAGACGGGCCACGCACGCCAGCTTATTCCTTTGTTTGCCAGCCAGGAGACGAACCCTTTCCGCCGCAAGCTCATCCTGTTGACCAAGAGCACGAACATCCGTTATCTCGAAGGCCTTCCGACGGCCAATGTGCTTGTGACCTTCAGCCTGAATCCCGAGCCAATCGCGGATCTCTGGGAAGGCAAATGGAATGATGGAGTTCGCATCACACCCGCAGTCGGCGACCGCCTTGCAGCATCTCAAAAGGCACAGGAGATGGGATTCGAGATTCGATGGCGTGTTGATCCAATTCTACCGGTCGAGGGCTGGCAGGAGATCTATAGTGGGTTCTTCCATGCGGCGGCATCACAAGGCCACGGGCCCACTCGCATAACGCTTGGGACATATCGAGAGATGGGGAGATCTCTCCTGACTATAGCTGCCCGATGGGGTCTGCCACCGATGGCGTTCACTCCGGGAAAGCTGGCCAAAGACGGCATGCACTACCATCTGCCTGATGACCAGCGGATTGACATCTACGGGCGGTTGATCGATTTCATCAAAACGGCGTGGGATCATACTGGTCATGTCCCCATCGTCGCTCTGTGCAAAGAAACAAAGACGATCCGAGCGGCGCTCCACATCGATCACCACCACTGTAACTGTGAATGAGAAACCCGAGCCTCTCCAGCGCAGCGAGCCGTTCTATGGCGTGCCTGTTGCGGGTACCCGAGGCGTGCACCTTTGCCCTCAGAAAAGTCCGTGGCTACTGGTCGTCCCCGGCCGGACGACAATCCTCTCCGGGCAGTCGGCCTTGGAGATATCACAGTACCGGCATTCGCCCCAGCTCGGGACCTTCATGGCGGGCTCCGGTCCGCCGATCATCAGAATAGTCCTGCGGAACAGCTCCCTGAGCTCGTTGTCAATTCTGGACGAGGGCACGTCCACGGCCATGCTCTTGTACACGATGCGTCCCTCGAGCCGGCGGCCTTTGCAGTGGCCCTCTACATGGGGCAGCGCCAGCATGTACACGAGCACCTGGAGATGGTCAGAGTGCCGCGGGGTGCCGGTCTTGCAGTCCTCGACATAGACCTCCTGGCCCCGGATGGCCACGATATCCGGCTTGCCCGACACCTCGATCCCGGTGGTGCCCGTCAGGGTGAAGGAGTTCTGGTCCTCGGCGTAGACGGTGAATCCCTGCGCTTCGAGGATGGCCCTGCGGGTACGCAGCAGCTCCGCATGGTCGGCGGTCCACCGGGCGAGGTCACAGCCACTCGGCACCTTGTCCCATTCGTAGTGAGAGCGGAACCATGGCGCCCATTGGCACTGGCGCTCGCCGGCCATGAGCTTGGAGAGCCAGGTGACCCAGATGAACGGGTGGGGCCTTTCAAAGTTGGTGGAGGAGTTTCGGTCTCCTGTGGAGGGGTCTTCTTCGTTGTTCATGCTGCTGCCGGTGTTGGCACCACAATATAAACCTTTCGCTGGTTCTGCCGCGGCGACCAGCGCGGCCAGAAATGAAAACCTTTTTATACTCCGCCGCATTCACTACTGTTCAATCCTCACACACTGAGTTGATTCAAACATGGCGAGCCGTCCTTACGGACACAAGGGCTCGCCGAGGATTTTCGCACCTGAAAGCACCGGCGCCAGCCGCGTCATCATGAAGCGAAACCTCGACGGTAGATACGGATTGGCCGAGGGCCAGCCGACAATCGAGGTAGTGATATTTCTGCAATATTGAAAAGAATGGTTCATCGACGAGAGCTTCTTTGGGGCCTCGCGAGTTTTGTGTCATGCATTTGTCAGCGAGATATCGTTCAGAGGGCAGCACACTCTCCAACTGGGCCGTTATCATGGATGCTGTGATTTGCTCGTATGTGTCTTTTGAAAGGATCCAGCCATGGCAATGCCACGCAGTTTGGGAGATGAATTGTTCAAATCCCGCCGGAGAAAACGTTCTTCCCTGGATGGCTCTGTCCCGGGGCTGCCCCAGGAGCGCTTCCACAAGTCTCGCAGGCCTGTCTCGGGCACACCCTATGTGCCCATGCAGGGGGGCTACCACCATGATCTATATAATTGGGGTTTGCCCGGTGAGTATCACCCGAGCGTGAATGCCCCTGCTGTCCAGACGGATGAGTATGATCCCGACTGGGATTCACACCGTATTGCTCGCACCCACGACGAACGGCCGTTCGGCGCCGTTCCTCAACTGGAGCCCGGCGAGGCGCCATTCGACTACAGACACGCGCAGGCGATGACGAGATTCTTCCTGAAGGCCATGGAGGTGCAGTATCAGCACCGTGAAGATGGCCAGGAAGTGCCCTCGATGGCGGACATATGGCGGGCACATACGGCCGGCGATTTCAGTTCGCTCTCGACGCCAAAGCACACCGGTGACAGTGCGGCAGACTTAGCCGGCGCGGGCGAATTCGCATCCGAAGAGCTGTCGCCGCAAGGACTTCCCGATATAGAGAGCATGACCGACGCCCTCAGCCAGCTGCGTCAGGTCTTCCCCGAGGACCACCCTGATATCCTGCGCCTGGAAGCAGCCATTCAGATGGTTCGCCACCACAGTGGCGTGCCGGACACCAATGAGCCGGAGATGGGGCCTGACTATGCGGCCATGGAACAGGCAGCCGTTAGCTATGGGCAGGATCTGTTTGGGCAACAGGAGGCAGTGTCTGAGCAACAGGGGCATGCATTGGAGGACATGCTGGATGGGTTCGGTGCTGACGCAATGCCGGACATGGAGGCTTTGCTCGAACCGGATCTCGGACTTGAGGCGATGGTTGAGGCGCCTGTCGACGGCTATGGAGATCTCGGCGGCCTCGAACAGATGGTGGAGCAAGAGGACCTCTTTGAAGGTATGCCGGCGGAGGACATGGCAGAGGCCATGCTCCCTGGCATGCCCGATCCTTTTGGTGCTGTGGATGGCCTGGGTTTTCTGACGCCGGAGGATGAGATCGACGAAGCTGTCGATGCATTAACCGGGCAGCCGGGACTGCAGGAGACGGCGTTAGAACCGGATCCGTTCCAGAGGCAGCATGATCCCTTCGCGACAGCCCAGGAGATTTTCGACCAACAGATGCAGTTCATGGCTAATCCGTTTCTGATGCCTGGCATGATGCCGATGGGACCGGCACCAGGCATGTAGGCGGTTCAACATACTCGTGGCGAGCCCTCGGGTGTTCCGGGGGCTTTTTTGTTGCGCTAACCAGATGGCACGCCTCCACGTTGAGGCGTGCCATCGTCATTTACGGAGGTGATTTGTATGGAAGTAATACGCGCAAGAGTGGATTCGAGATTGCTGTCCAAAGCCGACAGGCTGTTCACAGGCACCGTGGACGGGAGGATCATCGAGATCCTGCAAAATGCGAGAAGAGCGGGTGCCACAGAGGTGCAGATTGTCAATAGGGACGGCCAGGTCACTGTCCACGACAACGGCCGGGGGATTGGCGATTTCTCGGCGCTGCTGGACCTGGGCCGATCCGACTGGGAGGAGCGCATGGAGCAGGCGGAGGATCCCGCCGGCGTGGGCATATTCTGCCTGGCGCCACGCAAAGTGTGCATCATTTCCGGGCACCGGAAGGTTGTCATTGGCGGGAAAGGGTGGACAGGTGAGCCCGTCGAGGTGCGAACGGCAGAGCCACCGGTCAAAGGCACGATGCTGGCTTTCGCCGACACGCCATGGCTGTTTGAGCTGGTGGAACAACACGCGGTCTTCACGGGCCTGAAGGTGATCGTCGATGGCAAAGCGTGTGCCAGTGAGCCCTTTGTCTCCGAACGCGCGGTGCCGCATCCGGAACTGGGCTGCCGGATCGAGGTGCGAGAACGAGATGCCTTGAGCGCGTGGCACAGCCGGGGGAAGCACAGCTACTACACGGACAACGTTCTGGTGAACTTCCACGGCCAGATGGTGTTGTCCACGTACACCCCCGTGGGCGAGTACCTGCAATTCCTGGTGGATCTGACCGGCGAACCGACCGGGATCCGGATGATGCTGCCGGCACGGACACGGCCGGTGGAGAACGAGGCATTTCGGTTGCTCCAGGCCGCCATTGAGAAGGATGCCTTCCAATACATCCAGAAGCGGGGCCGCCACCAGCTCAAGTTCAAGGAGTACTGCCGGGCGAAGGAACTCGGAATCGAGCTTCCGGAGGCCCAGCCGGCCTTCACACCCGGCCTCTTGAGCGGCGAGCCCGTCGAGCCGGTAGCGGTTACAAAGCCAAAGGACTGGCCGTTGGAGAAGTGCTATCGTCTGAGTCCCGTATGTCGGGACGAGAGTGAGCACAACGAGGCCAATGTCCATCTCCTGTCGGCGCTGGGTAAGTGTGAGAATCCATTCATTGTGGTGGATATCTCGTCCGACTACGACGGCTACAGCTGGGCCAAGCTGCCGGTGGTGGATCGGGTCGAGGTGCTGGCCGGCAAGGAATTGACCCGGCAGTGCTACTGCTGCGAGACTCTGGTGGCGGTCGAGAGCCTTCAGATCACGGCTCATACGAGTGATGGCCAGATCTTCAGCGCGACAGTGTCAATGGCGGTCCGCCAACAGCCCCGAACCGAGGACCGGTACCGCTGGACAACGACAGATGTGCTGGTCACGCTCGCCGCCCGCCAAGAGCTCCAACCTACGGACATCTGGTTCCACTTGGGCGGCTGGTCCGAAGATGGCGACACCTACGACACACAACTGGAGGACTTCGAAAAGGGGCTGAATCTGTTCTGGGCAGACCTGATGGGCCCGGGCGAGTACTTCAGGCTGCGATTGTTCGAGTGCCTGGCGGAATTCAACCTCAATTGGCGGGCGGTCAGCATCGAAGTCAGCGGCAAGGTCTGGATCACGTACAAGGACGGCACAGCGCAGATGCTCCAGCCACCAGAGCTCTCGGCCGCCCAGTAGGATAAACCCGCACATCGAACACACGTCAATTCAGACGGCACGCCCCAGGTATGAGGCGTGCCATCGCCATTTATGGAGGTGAAAACCATGGCATGGAGAGTATCAGCGTATTTGACCGAGGGCGAACTGGACAACACCCATCTGGGCAAAGTCACCGGATGGATGCGGTTCGCCGGCATGAAGGAAAAGGTGACCTTTGATTTGAAAGGAGACTTTCACCGGGACATCCGTGGGGCGAAGATTCGCTTCCAAGGGGATGCATATGAGACAGACGCCCCCGCGGACGCAGAGCAGTACATGGAGGGTTTCGCATCCCACCAGGAGGGCCACGTCGGCGACATCACCGCCGGCTTGCCGCCTACCGACTACGTGGCCTATCCCTACGTCGAGTGGTACGGGCAGGAGAACGGCCGGGTGCTCATTGAATTGGAGCCTACGCAGATTGAGGTCATCGGCACGCCGATCCCGGCGTGTGAGTCCGATCCGATCTCGCGTGAGGAGCAGAACCGCAACATGGCCGAGTTCCTGGGCAGCATCGCTGCGGGGGCGAACCTGCCCCTGGAGAGGGCCATCTGCATCAGCGGCAGTGCGGTGATCCAGGCGGACAAGCCGTCCACGCGCGAAAAGGTGCCGGGGATGAAGCTCCTGACCAAGGAGATACGCAAAAAGCTGCCGCCGCTGTACGCTCAAGAGAGCAAGGGCGGCAAGGCCATCGTGCATTTGAAGCTGTTCACGCCCGATAGCTCGTGGACGTGGCACATCACCGAGGGCTCCCCGATCAAGGATGACAGCGGCAAGGAGGTGGACTTCCACTTCTTCGGCCTGGTAGATGGGCACGAAAAGGAGCTTGGCTATGTGGCCCTCTCGGAGCTCCAGAGCGTCCGGGGCCCCTTGGGATTGCCTATCGAACGAGACTTGCACTGGCAGCCGAAGACGCTGGAGGAGATCGCGCCGGAGATGTTCAGGCCCAATGAGAGAACGGAGGGAGGAACATGAAGAGAGACTGTCACAAGGCGCGAGCCTTGAAGCTGCTGCCCTATGCGGTCCGCGAGAATCTGCCCATCCTGGGTTCCCAGCAGAGCAAGGGCGGCCAAGCGAAAGCCCTGGCCAGGTGCTTCACCGCCGCCGGCGCCCGCGCGTGGTACATCACCGAGGGCTCGGCCCGCAGGAATACCGAGGGCAAGGCGGTGGACTATCTGCTCTATGGATTGGTGGAGGGCGAGCGCCGCAAGCTCGATTACTTCTGGCTCTCCGACCTTGAGGCCCTCCGCAGCCCTACGGGATGGTCGGTACAGCGGGACCGCCACTGGCAGCCGAAAGAGCTCCAGGAGATTGCCCCGGAGCTGTTCCCGATCGACCCCGAGCAACGGGAGGATTGACGTATGGAGAAGTTCTGTCAGAACGACCTGTGTGAGAATGAAGCGGTTTGTCAGGTGCCCGTTTCCATCGAGGGACCCTGCGACCAGAAGCGGGCCGTCTGTGCCGCGTGTCAGGAGGCCTACGATTGGGGCGTACAGCACGGCCGGATGACTTCCCGACCCCAGCGGGTCTGGGTGTTGGCGGTGGCGGACATGGGCTTGGTCGTACACAGTGGGGCCTTTCGCACCCGGCGTAAAGCCGTGCAGGGTCTGGCCGAGTATCTGCGCACCTATGAAGGCTATCGCGGTCCTGCCGAGATGCCCAGCATCAGCGATTGGCTGGCGGGGCACGCTGACGATCTGGGCGTCGATATCTTCCCCGCCCCACTGCACGCGGGCTGAACAGCCAAAGTCAATGATCAGGAGGTGATCTATATGAAAGAACACGGTAAGAACCCACGCCGCCAGACAGCGGTGGACGAAGCACGCGACAGGAGACTGTCGCCATTACAGAGGCTCACCATTGAGCCTCCCCCAAAGGAAACCGGGCCGGAGCAGCTCTACCGCGTCGTGTACGTGATCGATCTCAACGCGACGAACCCGTGCCAAGCAGCGGAGCGGGCCCATGAGATCATGAAAGACCCCCAGTCCATGCGGCCGGTGCTGGAGATCATTGATTCCAGCGGCCGGCAGACCCGCGTGGATCTGTCGGACGAGTGAATGGGAAAGAAAGGGAACAAACCAGTCAGTCAAAGGAGACTACTATGCTGAACGAAGTGTATGACACAGTCGAGGCCATTCTGGAGAGCCTCGATGCCGGGGGCGAACAGTCCCGCGAGTTTGCCGAGGAGATCAAGATGCTCAAGGATGTGCTCGGCTATCCCGAGCCTGCGGAGGACGCCCTCGGCGAAACCCTCAAGCGGTGCCAGGTCGCGCGCAAGCTCGAGCGGCTGGCCATCCAGGCCGAGGACCTGACGGTCACCTTGCCGACGTTACCCGTCGCGCAATGGCTGGACGGCACGTTCCAGGACGCCAAGGTAGATGTATCGTTCGAGACGTCCGACCTCGCGAGACTGCTGCAATTCATCGCAGACTATGGTGTCAGCGAGCAGAGTTGACCGCGGCCCCGTCCGACCACTCCCATCGTTAGCAGTATCTAAAGAACCCACTCAGAGAACCCGTATGAAAGGGACTTACCATGTACCGAGAGACAGCCTATGCGCGCAGCCCGCCTCCAGGGTATCAGGGCGCGACGCGAAGGAAAGCACACAGGGAACGAAACCAATCAGCGTACACCAGAATGCAAAGGAGATACACCGATGGCAAAGAGAGATACTCCCATCAGAAAGGCGCTGCGACAAGGAGAACTGCTGTTTGTGCCTTTGAGCAAAGAGGACTATGCCCGCCTGTTCGGCGAGGAGAAGGACGTGACCGTCATGGGCTGGCAGAAACTGGAGACCCGTGTGATCCGGGAAGGAGAGGCCACCGGCCACAAGCACGAGATCCTGACAAAGCTGGCCGTGGCGGCCACGCTCTTCGCTCCGCCGGAATCTTTGCTGAGAGGTTTGGCCGGGATGGACCGCATCACGAGTGAGGACCGGCTGCTCGTGGCAGATGGTCCCATCGAAATTGTGCATCCCGAGCACAAACCGCTGACGCTGCCCAAGGGGATGCACCTCGTCATCGTCCAACGGGAGTACGATGAGGCCCGCCCCCAACAGGTGCTGGACTAAAAGGAGGCGGCCTATGCTGGTATCATCACGCTATGGTGGCTGCGGCCGGACCATTTGGCAAAGTATCGAGGATGGCACCGTCACGATCAAGGGCGCCGGCACGTGCCTGCGGGCCGTGGTCTGCCAGGGCCAGGTTATCCGGCAGATCACGCGGACCGCCACGGATTGCACCACCCTGACGTACGGTCAAGGGCTGACCGTTCGGCGGGGCGGAAAGCTCCTCCAGGAAGTATTCTATGAGCCGGGCACACTACGTGCCATGCGCCGAGGCTGCCTCTGGAAAAGGCAGAGGGACCTGACGCTCTGCGGCAGTGCGGGCCTCTTGGAATGCTATTCGACCCGCGGGGGTCTGTATGACAAGGAAGTCTTCACCTACGCCAATGGCGTGCGGGCCTATTGGATTGAACGAGGCCAGAAGGAGCTGGAGGTCTATCGTCCCAGCGGCAAGTTGTGGATGGTGCTGCAAGGACGCGTCCGACCGGATGTCTTTCCGGTCGCGCAGCAGCTCGAACCCAAGACCAGTGGTATCGGTCTGATGGGGCTGATGGCGGGGCTGGACCTGAGTGTAAAGGTCTATGGCCCCAGTGGCCGCCTGGTTACTGAGGGTGCCTATGTCAACCGCCAGCGCCAAGGCCGCTGGCTGGAGAAAGGCAAGGTCTCGTACTATCTGTCCGGGGTCAAGGTCAGCCGTAAGCTCGGCGAGGAAGATCCCGACCAGTGGGATGCCGGGGAGGTGCTCAGGATTCCCAACGTCCAACTGCGCAGTAGCTTCTTGAACAAGATGGGCTATGCGCGGCTGCTCCAGAAGGTCGAGCACGAGGTGATCGACACGGATGCCGATGGCAGCCAATTGCTGGAAGTCGCGATAGCGCCGGGCCGCTACGTGGAGTTGGGAGCGGACAAGACCATGCGGCTATTGCGGGTCGTGTGTCCCTCGACCCAGGCCACCTACGTGCTGCGAGTGCCGCCGGACGTACAAAATTGCCAGGAGGCGCGGCACTGGACCTTGGGTCTTGGGCTCAACAGCGTCAGAGACGGCGCCCGTTTCGATCTGGTTCAGGAGACGTAGAAACCTCCTTGTATCTCATCACCGGTCGTAGACATCGAAAGGCCGCTTCCGCGGTAAGCGTCGCCGGCAAGGCTCCCGGCCCTCGGCAAATTGTCTTGAACTCACCTCTCTAACCAACCCAGAAACTCCCAATGAAAGGAAAGACTATGCACACCATCAGAGAATGTGCGCGCAGCCCGCCCCCAGAGGCTGCGCCGCAACAGTCACAAGGCAACACCATGTACCATTCGAGAACACCCAGAACGTGGAAAGGAAACAGACTATGAGAATCTTGTTTGTGAACAACGATGGCGGCGGATTCGCGGACTACGTGCAAGCGCATGAGGGCATGACGGTCGAGCAGTTCTTCAAGGACCAGATGCCGGGCCGGAAGCCTGAAGACTACCTGATTCGGGTGAACCGCCAGCCTGTCCCCCGGGATTACGTTCTGCAGGAGAACGATCGCATCACGATCACACCAACGAAAATCGAGGGGGCCCAACAATAGCTCCGGCTCCTCAACATCGCAAGGGCATCTGTCTGCCACGCGCAGCCAGGTGCCCTTTGCCTTTTGAAAGGGCATGTTATGAACGAAAAGGAGTTGATGCATGTCGCCTACCTGGTCCAGGAGGCCCTTTGGGCCCTGCGAAAGAGCCGTTACCTGGAATGCACGCGGCAATTGAGCCTGTTTACGGGTAGTCTCCACGAGATTGCCCACGGTTCCAGGAAGATGGCGTTGGCGCTCTCGCGCGAGTGGTTTGCCGCCTCGGAAGAATGCTGCAAAAGCATTGTGAGACACTTGGGCCAGATCCCCTACAGTGTCTCCAAGCTCGAATCGCTTCTGGATCGGCGGCAGAAGGACGTGCCCAACCTAAGCACGATCCTGGAAGAGCTCAAGGCCGTGCAGGCGGAATTCGATGATGTGGCGTTCAGTCCGGACGAGAGCGCACTGTGCGTTGTCACAGAGCCGATCACCCTGGAGGATGTCTATCTCGGGCGTTTCCGCGTCCTGCTGGCCTTGGACAGGTTCGGCGAGCTCTACCACAAAGTGCCCTACTACGTGGTGGCCATCGATCCCCACCCGGCGGCCAAGGACGAAGCGATCACGCACCCGCACGTGAGCAATGAAATGCTCTGTGAGGGCGATGGCGCGGCGGCGATTCGAGCAGCGCTGGAAGAAGGAAGGCTATCGGATTTTTTCAGCCTCGTTCGAAGCATCCTGACCACCTACAACCCGGACAGCCCCTACATCAGCTTAGCCGACTGGGACGGGGTAGCCTGCTATGACTGCGGCTACATCATGGATGATGAGAGCTCCTACTACTGCAGCCATTGCGACAATCCCACTTGTGACCAATGCTCGCGGGTCTGCACGGACTGCGGGGAAGTCGTCTGCGGCGAGTGCGCGTGCCGGTGCGAGATCTGTGACCGGTCGCTGTGCCCCAGGTGCGCCAAGACCAAGTGCAGCGAGTGTGAATCTGTCTGCTGCGAATCCTGTATCAGTGACGGGCTCTGCCCGGAATGCAAAGAAGAAAGGGACAACGATGAAGAACAAGAGACAACAGATGAACAGGGAAAGACCGATGAGCCGCAGGCAGCAGATGTGGGAGGACGACTGGCTGGATGAAGAGCCGGCGCCCCCAATACCAGCCCTGCGGTTCAGCCCCACGGCCTGGGCCAAGCTGCTGTACTTCCGGGACAAATCCCAGAACGAAGTAGGTGGTTTCGGCATCACCAAGCCCAATGACCTGCTCTTCGTGACGGAGTTCATCACGGTGAAACAGGAAGTGAGCTGCGTCAGCGTCAAGTTCGACGACGAGGCGGTCAGCAAGCTCTTCGATGAGCAGGTGGACCTCGGCAGAAAGCCGGAGCAGTTCGCGAGAATCTGGCTGCATACCCATCCGGGCGACTCACCCGAGCCGAGCAGCACCGACGAGGAAACGTTCAAAAGAGTGTTCGGGACTTGCCAGTGGGCAGTGATGTTCGTGCTGGCCCAGGATGGCAGCACGTATGTGCGCCTGAGCTTCCACATCGGACCCGGTGGCCAGATCCTGATTCCCACTGAAGTGGACTACTCTGGAGATTTCGGCCCGAGCTGCCGTGAAGCATGGGACGCAGAATACGCGACGAACATCGCGGCTACCGAATGGCCGGGTCTCCCACTGTTGAAGGAATCGAAACCGGCCACAGCCAGCGTAGCTGGTTGCACCCTGCCCTATGACTTCCTCGGTGAGTTCGAGAAGATGGAACCGGTCCAGCGTCAGCTCATTCTCGATGAGCTGGCGGATCGGCCTGAGCTCTGGAGCGGAGAGGAGGTCTGTGTCCTATGAGTGCAACAGATGAACGGTACAGCCGCCAGAAGGACATCGTGCCGCCCGACAGAATCGTCGGATGCAAGGCCACGGTCATCGGTGTCGGTGCCATCGGCCGCCAAGTCGCCCTGCAACTCACGGCCATGGGCATTCCACGGCTCCAACTCGTGGATTTCGACGTGGTGGAGATGAGCAATCTCGCCAGCCAAGGTTACCTGGAAGAGGATCTCGGCAAGCTCAAGGTCGAGGCGACAGCTGCACAGTGCAAACGCATCAACTCCGGCATCGAGGTCATCTCTGCTCCGGAGCGGTTTCGGCGAAGCATGGAAATCGGCACAGCGGTCTTTTGCTGCGTGGACAAAATCGACGTCCGGCGGCTTATCTGGGAGGCGATTGGGAACGCCGTGCCCCTCTATGTGGATGGTCGGATGAGTGCGGAGACACTACGCATCCTGACTGCCTGCGATTCGGCGTCACGGCAGCACTATCCGACAACCCTGTTTCGGACCGAAGAGGCCTTTGTCGGCCCCTGTACGGCCAAGACGACGATCTACTGCGCGAACATCGCGGCAGGTCTGACGATCGCTCAATTCACGAAATACTTGAGGCAGCTTCCGGTGGAGGCTGACATCCAGTTGAACCTGTTGGCTTCGGAGTTGTCGGTCGGGTGATTTCTTTCTCTTTCTTCACCGCAGCTGATTCTTCTGGCTGCGGTTTCTCTTCCGCTGGTAGCGAGAGCTCTAACCCAAGTTACGCAGTTAAGAGGACAAAAGGCGGTTCTCGTTAGCGTCAGGGCCGTTTTTCGGCAAAAGTCTTCACTACATTTGTATCACCTCCTGTCCACGAGACCTCTGTTTCGGCATCATCGGTGAGGCAAGCA
>CAYHAJ010000270.1:0-6306 GCA_964354535.1 uncultured Pirellulales bacterium | reverse complement strand
CTGATGGATAGAGTCTTTCTTTTTTTGTGCCGGGAGTATATCAGGGACGCCGAGGTGTTGGAAAGGAGTCCCCCGATGGCATTTCGGCAATCCCAGCGTCATCAGCAGATGTTCTTGCCCCCCACCATGGAGGAGTTCGTCGGCCCGGACGATCCCGTGCGGGCCTACGATGCCTTCGTGGACGCGCTCGATTGGCGGAGCTTGGGCATCGACGCCGATCCGCACCAGGCCGGCTGTCCGGCCTATCCGCCCACGATCCTGCTCAAGATCCTCGTCTATGGCTACTCCTACGGGATTCGCAGCTCGCGGAAGCTCGAACGCGCGCTGGGCCACCATCTCTCCTTTCTCTGGCGGGCCGGAGGTCTCAAGCCGGACTTCAAGACCATCGCCCGCTTTCGCCGGAAGAATCGCCAGGCCCTCAAGGGGGTGCTGCGGGACTGTGCCCGTGTGTGCCTCAAGCTCGGGGTGATCGCCGGCAACACCCTGTTCGTCGATGGCAGCAAGTTCCGCGCCAATGCCGGCAACAGTAGCAGTTGGACGGCCGAACGATGCGAGGAGCACCTGCGGCAGATCGACCAGCGCCTCGAGGAGATTCTCCACGAATGCGAGCGGGTCGACACCCAGGAGGCCCAGGAGCCGTCGCGGGTGCATCTCCAAGAGGAGTTGGCCCAGCAGCGGGGACGCCAGGAGCGGATCGCCACCGCCCTGAAGCAGTTGCCGGAAGAAGACCTCGCACGGGTCAACCTCACCGACCCGGACTGAGCCCCGATGCGCGGCCGCCAGGGCTCGCACGCGGGCTACAACAGCCAGATCGTGGTCGATGAGCAGCACGGCTTGATCGTGCCGGCGGAGGTGGTTTCCGACCAGAACGATCGCCAGCAGTTTGCCCCGCAGATCGCGGCCGCCGCCGAGACGACCGGGAAAACTCCCGATGTCGCTGGGGCTGACAACGGCTACTACAGCGGCGAGGAACTGGAGAAGATGACGGCCGTGGCGACGCAGGTGCTGGTGCCCGCCCGGCAGCCGGCGGCCCCCAGCCAACCCTTTGCCAAAGGGCACTTCACGTAGATGGCCCAGGAGAACGTCTATGTCTGCCCCGCGGGTCAGCGCCTGCCGTATCGGCGGACCTGTGCCGAGCGGCATGGGCAGGAGTATCAGTTGGACGGCGGCACCTGTTGTGCGTGCGCGCATTATCAGCAATGCACGCGGGGCCGCAACGGCCGCAAGATCGTGCGGTATTTCAAGGAGGACCTGCGGGATCGGCTGCGGCAGCCGTTCGAGTTGCCCGCCCGTCGGGAGGTCTATCGGCGTCGCAAGCAGACGGCCGAACTGCCGTTCGGCCATCTCAAACGCAATCTCTGGGCTGGTCAGTTCCTCTTGCTGGGTCTGTCTGGCGTTCGGGCGGAGATGTCGTTGCTAGCCAGTTGCTTCAATATGGCCCGGCTCCTCGGGTTGTTTGGCGTGGCCGGCTTGGTGGCCAAGCTCGCGGCCCTGTAAACGGCGGCGCTGGGGGTCCGCACCCTCTCGCCCGAGGCCACGAGCGTAGGTCAACCGCGCGTCCCGACCGGACATGAGCCGTACCGGCCCGCGTGTCGGCGCGGCGAACATCGCAGGCCGCTGGCCCTCGAGGAGAACCAGGCTCGTGCTCGTGCCGAATTGTGACACAGTCTGCATGGTTAGGCGGTGCTGTCCCTCTCAGGAGGATAGACAAGAAAGCGAATGATCCTTGAAGCTACCCGGACCCTTTGCGAGGAATCGGGCAGGCGAATATGTTCTTGAACGTACATCGGTCACGAGCAAGGCCAAGTGCATGGAACAGCAATCGAAGCCACAATCTGAATCCACCCGCGCGAGACCGCCTTGCGCGAATCCTGTGCCGGTGCCCGAGCCGCAGACGGCGCAAGCCGGGCCGGAGCTTCCGCGCGACGCTGCCGGACCGGAGCCGGTCAACCTGTCCGGGCGGACAATTGCCGGAGTCCAGGGTCGTGCGGCGGATCGCACGCCAGTCCCGGCACGCCGCGACAAGACCATTCCGCCCCGGCCGCTGGTGCGTCTGCCCGGGCACAGGGAACTGGTCGCTGAGTTGCTCGCCACGCAGAACTTCTGCGCCGCCGTGGCCGCAGGTTTCACCGCCGCGGTCGTCGGGGTGTTGCTCTGGACGGGGATCGCCATCGCGACGAATTGCCTGATCGGCTGGATGGCGATCGGCATCGGTTATCTGGTCGGCGGCGTGGTCCGCATTTGGGGTCGCGGTCTGGGGAGGGCTTTCGGATATCTGGCAGCAGCGATGTCCGTCTGTAGTTGCCTGTTGGGCATGCTCCTGAGCACCCGCCTAGTTGGCGCATGCCGGGAGGGCCAGTTGTCGTGGAGCGTCCTGGCACGCCCCGCCGGGATGCTGTACGAGACGGCCACTGCCGTGCGTGCGATCGATCTGCTGTTCGTCGGGATCGCGGCCTACGTGGCTTATCGCTCCTCCCGCCGCAAGCTGACGAAGCAGGAGAGTGACCGCATCATCATGTTTTCGTGAACATAGCGCGGAAAGCTGCTTGGCGAGTTGCGACGGGCGAAGGGAGAGAGCGGACTCTGGCGGCGTCTGCATCAGGCATCCCTGTGGTTGGCACCGCCACGAGGAGATGGGAGCAAGGCCCGCCGAGTCCTCCAGTGGCAGCCGCGAGTCAGCTTCAAAAGATTAGCTCGAATGATGGTCGATGCGGATATAATGGCTGCCGAGCGAGAGCGGGCCATGAATGACCATGATGCCAGGAATGGGATGGGCAAATGAGTGATTACCTTGCCAGCAGGCGTGTCGTTGTGACCGGCGGTGCCGGATTTCTGGGTCATTATGTGATCGAAGGTCTGCAAAGACACGGATGCCGGCAGATCCAGGTGCCCCGGATCGAGGAGTACGACCTGGTCAATCCTGATGACATCGAGCGGATGTACGACGATATGCGGCCGGACATCGTGATTCACTTGGCCGCCGTGGTCGGCGGGATCGGGGCCAATCGTGAGCGGCCGGGCGAGTTCTTCTACAAGAATCTGATGATGGGGGTGCAACTGATCGAGCAAGCCCGGCTGCGCGGCATCGAAAAGTTCGTCGCCATCGGGACGGTCTGCGCCTATCCGAAGTTCACGCCGGTGCCGTTTCGTGAGGAGCACCTGTGGGATGGCTATCCCGAGGAGACGAACGCTCCCTACGGCTTGGCCAAGAAGATGCTCCTAGTGCAATCGCAGGCGTACCGGCAGCAGTACGGCTTCAACGCGATCTTCCTGTTGCCCGTGAACCTCTATGGCCCCGGCGACAATTTCGATCCGCAGACCAGCCATGTGATCCCGGCCCTGATCAAAAAGTGTGTCGATGCCGTGGAGGCCGGCGACGATCACATCACCTGCTGGGGCACCGGCGCGGTCTCCCGCGAGTTTGTGTACGTAGCCGACGCCGCCGAAGGAATCTTACTGGCGACGGAGCATTACAACGGTGCCGAACCGGTCAATATCGGCGTGGGACACGAGATCCGTATCAAAGACCTGGCCGAGAAGATCACCAAGCTGACCGGCTTTACGGGGCGGATTCGCTGGGACCCATCCAAGCCGGATGGTCAGCCAAGACGCTGCCTGGATGTCTCCCGGGCCAGGGCCTACTTTGGCTTCGAGGCCCGAACCTCGTTCGACGAGGGACTCCGTCAAACGATCGACTGGTATCGGACCGCGCGCAGACCTGCAAGGGCCTGAAGAGTCCGGAAATGGTAACCGATCAGAGCCGCGTATGAGGGCCTTTCCCTACCGGGGGGCATGGACGCACGGCTGGTGGGATACAGGCATGGAGCAGGCAGCACGTATTCGCCAAACGGACTCAGAGCAAAAGACAACGGGGGCGAAGGTTGATCCGCCGGCGGTACCGGGAGGCGTTCTGCCGCTGCATTCGTGCCCGAGCCGTCCCCCCACCAGCGTGGCGACGCCACCGGTTTCCGACGCTGTTGCACGCTCGGTCGCCCAAGCTCCGACACGTAGCGAGCCTCTGATCCGGGTCTTGGACATCGTTGGCTCTCTGATCATTCTGGTGCTGGCATTGCCTGTGATGGCCGTCGCCGGGGTGCTGATCAAGCTTACCTTGGCCGGCCCGGTCTTCTATAGGCAGGAGCGGGTGGGCCAGGGCGGCCGGCTCTTTACCCTGTACAAATTCCGCACGATGATCGACAATGCCGAAAGGCAGACGGGTCCGGTCTGGGCCTCGCCCGACGATGACCGCCTCACGCCCGTGGGCCGCATTCTCCGCAGAATGCGCCTGGATGAACTGCCCCAGTTACTCAACATTCTATGGGGCGACATGAGCCTCGTCGGTCCCCGACCGGAGCGTCCCTTCTTCGTCGAGCGGCACGAAGCCTTGCAGGGTGTTCGCCTTGCGGTCAAGCCGGGACTGACGGGTCTGGCCCAAGTGCGCAGCTACTACAATCTCAAGCCGGCTCACAAGGTCAGGTACGACTACCTCTACATTCAGAAGCGCTCGTTGTCTCTGAACATCTCCATCCTTCTGCAGACGATCCCGGTCCTCTTTGCGAAGAAGGGCTGGTAAGGCGACCGCCGGTTGCCCTCTGGGTCGGCGGACGGAAAGCGAATGTCCCGGTCGTGGTGGGTACAGTCATGTTGAAATCAGTTGCGACGCCGCTCATCTGGGTCCTGATTTTTCTAATACTGGGACTGATCCTGTCCCGGGGCAAGGGACGGAGGGGTCATCAGCGAGTAGGGTGGTGGGCGGTCTTGATGGGTGCACTGACACTGGCCACGCTCAGCCTCAGACCGGTTGGGGATTTGCTGGCCTATTCGCTGGAGTTCAGGTACGGTCCTCCCGCACAGGAATTACTCGAGAACCTTGATTTCGTGGTGGTCCTGGGCGGCGGCATGTACCTCTCCGGCGGGCTCCGCGCAGAGAATGAACTCCAGGGACCTGCTTACTCTCGGTGGTACCACGGCGTTCAAACCTTCAAAGATGGCGGGGCGGACCTGCTCGTATTCTGCGGAGGTCGTCCCCGAGAGAATTCCGAGAGCGAGGCCAACGTGATGAAGGCAATGGCGATCTACATGGGTGTTCCGGAAGGCAGGATTCTCGTGGAGACTCGATCGCACACTACCAAGGAGAATGTTGCCTACTTGGCGGAGTTGCTCCCAGCGGGAAAGGCAAGGCGAATCGGGCTGGTCACATCGGCTGCGCACATGCTCCGCTCCGAGAGGGTCTTCCAAAGGCAATTCCCGGAAGACACCATCATCCCCGTCCCGGTCAACTACATATACGATCCGATGGTCTGGGAACTGAAGAGCTTCATCCCCTCCGTATGGGCCTTGGAGGAGAGCACGGTCGCATTGCACGAATGGATTGGCATCGTCTGGTACGCCCTGCGGTACCGGTAGTCAAGGTACGCTTCCGGCATTCACCAGCGCCGGCGTATTCGGCAGGAACTTGCCGTCACCCCTCAGCTCACACCACATACCGCCTTGGCACCGCACATCATCCGACGATGCTCCACACTGCAGATCGATGCCAGCGGCCGCCATGGCGACGCGCATATACGTCTGGTCGGCCATTTCAACGACCTGTCCGCCGGCGTCCTTCCACAAATATCTTCGCCCCAGCAGTTCCTTCCCGATATCGGATTGCCTGGCCTCCAATGCGTCAGTCATCATGATGTCCGTCTCGTTTGTCTCTCCCATATCACTCGCCCGCGAGCAGCGTGTTACGTCGTTGGTCGATCCGTTTGTAGAGCCTTTGATTCAGATCGCTGATTGTGCCGGCACCGACCCCGCATATCCCACAGCGCCTCCGTGATATCCTCCACACGACGCACTGAGATCCCGCCAAGTGCATCTCCATCAGGACCTCTTCGATCAAGGTCTCCCGCCGCTGGCACCGCGCGATGATGGCGGTCTCGAACCTCGCATACCGAAGCTTCGGCACATCAAGCTCCACTTCACCCGCCTGCGTTTGCAGCTTGCGCTGGCAGAAGCCCGCTCGACAATCCTCCGGTCTGTTGGTCACCCTCTGATCCTTCGTGACTTTGCGGTAAGCCGGAAAAATCTTTGAATTTGTGCTGGCGGCTGTGGGGCTGGAGGGCCGGGGATCAGCTTTGCCGGGGGGCGGCCAGCTTCTGGAGTGTATCCCGGTAGTTCCAGGGCATCCAGTCGGCCGGATGAGCGGCGAGCTCGTCCGTGTGCTTGAGCAGTTGGGTCAAGTAGTCGAAGGGATTGACGCCGTTCAGTTCGCAGGTGTGGATCAGACTCATGAACAGGTCCCCCACGTGGGCTCCGTTTTCG
>CAYHAJ010000269.1:0-3788 GCA_964354535.1 uncultured Pirellulales bacterium | reverse complement strand
TGGACGGGGCGCTGGAGTTGAATAGCAAGACCTTCGTCACGGCCAAGTCTGCCTTGAGCCCGGCGGACGGGCCCTTCAGTGTCCTGGCCTGGGTCGAGGGCGGCGCACCCGGCCAGGTCATCTTCTCGCAGACGAGCGGCGTCAACTGGCTCATGGCGGATGCCTCGCAGGGCCTCTTGAAGACGGAGTTGAAAAGCACCGGCCGCCTCGGCAGTTCGTTGTGTTCCCAGACCACGATCACCGATGGCGACTGGCACCGCGTGGCTCTGGTCTGCGATGGCTCCGACAGGATCCTGTACGTCGATGACGTCGCGGCCGCCCAGGATGTGCAGACCAATCTCACGGGGGCGTCCGGGAATCTGTTGATCGGCGCCGGCAGTACTCCTGCCCCCGGTACCCGCTGGTCGGGCCTGATCGACGATGTCCGCATCTACAACCGCGCCGTGAAGCCGTAAGAGACGTTGCTTACTCGACAAACAAGGGCTGGCGGCTCGGAACGCGGCCAGCCCTTCTTCTCCAAACTCGCCCCCAGCGAGGCTCAACGCCTCCTTTCGTCTTCTGTGCCATCCCCTCAACGGGCCAGTCCCCCACTCTGCGTCCTGGCCGCTTCGTCGCAAGAGACTGTCTAACGTATGGGCTTTGTCAATAGGTCTGAGACTGTCTCATGGTGGTGTGACCAAGATTCTCGAAAGTCTCGGCCGATTTTTTCTGAGAGGCGTGCAGGATCGAGATTCTTTTGCGGATTGTATCACAGCCAGCCGAGTACGGCGGCCCGTGTGACTCATTCTTTTTGGTCGTGTCTCTGTGTGCAGAGACCCCTTTGAAAGGAGACGAATCATGAGAACCCAGCTAACCACCCGATGCCTGCTCAGCGTCGCCCTCTGTACCCTGGCCCTGGGCAGCCCTGCTTGGGCGGGAGGTGGTTTCTTCGATGATTTCAGCGATGGCAGCATCCAGGACGCTTCTCCGGTGACGTGGTGGATGGTGCACACTGACCACTTCGGCGCCCCGGGCAACTGCCTGGTGGCTGCTGAGGGCCTCGAATTGACGCCTGATTGGCCCGCCCAGTACGGGTCGGCAATGTGGAGAGTCGCGGTAGATGCCTACGGCCGACCCGTGCATTACACCGGCAACTTAACCATCAGGACGCAAGTGAAGATAGGAGAGGGAACAACAACCCATGGTTCATCCGTCGGGCTCTGGTTTCGGGGAATGGACAACAAAGGCTACGAGTTCGTCATCAACACCATGTTCCTCTGGTTCGTCCGGGCGGATGGTCCTAAGGGTTGGTACAGTCCGATGGACACGTGGCATTACCCGATGAACGGAAGTCTTGACGCAAAGAACGATGTCATGATCCAGATCGACGTGATCGACCTCACCGACACTGCGGGCCATCGGACCACGAGCCGCCTGGAGGCCCGTTGGTGGGTGGTAGGTCAGGAAATGCCCGTCCAACCCCAGTTGACCGTTCATGACGCCACGTACGAGGCGGGGGAAATCGCAATCGGTGCTGATTGTGATTCTGAACTGAATAGGACGACCATCTTCCGCTGGGTCGAGGTCATTGGCACGGAGGTTGAGGCAGAGCCCATCGTTGACTTCAATGGCGATGGCACGGTGGGCAGCAGTGATCTTCTCCCACTCATCGAATCCTGGGGCCAGGCCGATCCCGCGGTCGATCTCGTTCCCGACGGCATCGTGGACCAGCAGGACCTGGAAGTCCTGATGGATCACTGGCAGCAGGACGTCAACGAGGCCGCCCTGCTCGCGCACTGGGCCTTGGACGAGACCCAGGGCACGATCGCCTCGGACAGCACGGGCCTCTATGATGCGACGCTCGTCGGAAGCCCGGCTTGGGACCCTGAGGGCGGCCGGACAGGCGGCGCCCTGCGGTTGGATGGGCTGGACGATTGTGCCGTCGCGCCCTTCGTTGTGAATCCCGCAGAGGGGGCGTTCAGCATCTTGGCCTGGGTCAAGGGAGGTGCGCCGGGCCAAGTGCTGTTCTCTCAGGCAGGCGGGACGAACTGGCTGCGGGCGGCGCCGACGGACGGCTGTTTGATGACGGAAGCAAAGGTCCCCGTCGGTGTTCCGACCAGTTCCAGCTTGCGCTCGCAGGCCATTATCACCGATGGCGAATGGCACCGCGTGGGCCTCGTCCGGGATGGTGTGGCCAAGAGTCTCTACGTGGACGATGTCGTGGTCGCCGAAGACACGCAGACGCGGCTGGCGGCCTGCACCGGCGGCGTTCTCATCGGCCGCGGCAGCGGCTCCCGGGCCACCGGCACCTACTGGAAGGGCCTGATCGACGATGTCCGCATCTACAACCGCGCGGTCAGGCCGTAGGAGACGTTGCTTACTCGACAGGCAAGGGCTGGCGGCTCGGAACGCGGCCGGCCCTTCTTCTCGAAATTGGCCCCCACCGAGGCGCAACGCCTCCTTTCGTCTTCTGTGCCATCCCCCCCAAGCGGCCAGTCCCCCATTCTGCGTCCCGGCCGCTTCGTCGCAAGAGACTGTCGGGCGTATGGGCTTTGTCAATACGGTCCGACACTGTCTCATGGCGGTGTGGCCAAGATTCTTGAAAATCTCGGCCGATTTTTCCCGGAGGCATGCAGGATCGAGATTCCTTTGCGGATTGTATCACAGCCGGCCGAGTCCGGCGGCCCGTGTGACACATTCTCTTGGTCGTGTCTCTGTTTCCAGAGACCATTTTGAAAGGAAAGAACGATGAAGACCCAGCGAACGACACGAGGTTTGCTCCGCATCGCCCTCTGTACCCTGGTCCTGGGCAGCCATGCTTGGGCCGGAGGTGGTTTCTTCGATGATTTCAGCGATGGCAGCATCCAGGACGGCTCTCCGGTGACGTGGCAGTGGGGTCCCCAACGCGGCCAGTGCACAGTCTCACCTCAGGGTCTTCAATTGAGTCCAGCAGTGCTCGCCTGGTCACCGCTTGATCTGACCCCCACAGACAGATATGGAAGAGACGTGCAGTACAGCGGCAACATAACGGTGAAGGCACAGTTCAACCTTGGCAGCGAGCTGACTTCAAACGCTTATATTGGCTTGGTCACACCGGATCACCAGCCTGGCAGCCTTAGCGGTTACATTCTCTCCTTCAACAGGAGTTGGTTCTTTCTCTCGCGTGACGGCGCCTACCGGGCAGCTTGGCACTGGTCGACAGAGGGTCGCTTTGACGCGGCAAAAGACATCATTATTCAGTTGGATTTGATCTATAGCACCGATGACGCCGGTCATCGTACTGCGAACCGCCTGGAGTGCCGCTGGTGGGTGGCGGGGCAGGCGATGCCTGTGCAACCCCAGATTGTCGGTGTGGACTCCGTGTACGAAGTGAGCGGCGTCGCGCTGGGCGCATTTACGTTCTCCGTGGCAGGTTCCATGGCAAATCCGATCGTTTTCCGCTGGGTCGAGGTCATTGGCAGTGAGGTAGAGGTAGAACCCATCGTTGACTTCAATGGCGATGGCACGGTGGACAACGACGATCTTCTCCGACTCATCGAATCCTGGGGCCAGGCCGACCCCGCGGTCGATCTCGTTCCCGACGGTGTCGTGGACAAGAAGGACCTGGAAGTCCTGATGAGTTACTGGCAGCAGGACGTGAACGATCCCACCCTGGCCGCCCATTGGGCCTTGGACGAGACCGAAGGGGTCGTGGCCCATGACCGGGCCGGCGCCAACGATGGCACGGTGATCGGCTTGCCCGCCTGGCAGCCCGCGGGCGGCGCGGTGGACGGGGCGCTGGAGTTGAATAGCAAGACCTTCGTCACGGC
>CAYHAJ010000268.1:0-39384 GCA_964354535.1 uncultured Pirellulales bacterium | reverse complement strand
AACTACGCCTCAAACGTCACGAATTCCACGGCGAATGGAACTACACCCTGTCTCCACGGAAGTGAAAGTTGTTCAGGTTATTATTGCGCAGTCACTTACTTCGTCGCCGGCGCCATCCATTCCGGATTGGCCATGGTTCTGACGCTCCTGATTCCCCTGCGGAGACTGTTGCACCTTGAAGAGATCATCGAGCGCAAACACTTCAACGACGTGGCGCTGGTGATGATCGTCACCACGCTGATTATCGGCTACTCCTATGTCATGGAGCTGTTCGCGGCGGGCTACTCCGGCAATCTGTTCGAGAAGCAGTTCACCTACTGGCGCCTGACCGGCTCCGTGCAATGGTTCTATCCCGTGATTGTCGTCTGCAACGTCCTGCTGCTGCCGCTGCTCTTCGTCTTCAAAGCGGTGCGATCCAATCTGGCGCTGCTCTTTGTCATCTCCCTTCTCGTCAACGTCGGCATGTGGCTCGAACGGGTGTGGATCGTGATCACGTCCACGTGGCGCGACTTCCTTCCTCACAACTGGGGCCCGTATTTTCCCACCTGGGTCGAGCTGACGATCCTCACCGGCTCCTTTTGCCTCTTCTTCCTGGGCTTTGTCCTGTTGGCCAAGTACCTCCCGGCAGTACCGGTGAGTGACATTAAGCTGGACCACGAAGCGGAGCGCCCGCAGAGAGACTATCCCCACAAATCCTACGTCCGGCCTCCGGAACTGGCGACGGGGATTGTCGCTGTCTATCGACAGTCCACGGAGCTGCTCGACGCGGTGGAGAAGGTCCGCGATCATGTGTCCCACGGGCTGGACACCTACACCCCGGTGCGCCTCGATCAGCTTGTCCCTCTCCTGGGCAGGTCCAGGAGTCCCGTGCGTTTCTGGACTCTTGGGGGGGCGCTTTGCGGCGTGGCGGGGGGGTTCGGGTTGGCCATCGGCACGGCTCTGGTCAACAGCTTGATTGTCGGCGGCAAGCATCCGATCTCGATCGTCCCCTATTGCGTCATCGGGTTCGAGGGCCTGATTCTGCTGGGCGCCCTGGGCAACCTGGCCGGCATGCTGGTTCACACGAGGCTGCCGGATCGGCGGACGCCGCCGGGCTATGACCGGCGGTTCAGTCAGGACCGCTTCGGATTGTTCGTCGCGGCGCCGCCCGAGCGCCAGGAGATGCTTCAGCAGGTTCTGAACTCCACGGCTCCGGAACAAACGTATGTCGTCTGATGAAGAGAGTGAGAAGGGTGAGAACGTGAGAAGAGTGAGAAGGGGGGGAGTCTCCCGCCTCCTTTCGCTCGCACGTTCACACCTGTTTCCCTTCGCACCTTCACACCCTTCTCACTCTTCGCACTCTTCTTTCCTGATTCCGGGCGCAATTGTGGTTCTGGCGGTGTTGGGGTGGATCGCTGTGGCGATCTGGGGGGACACTCAGCGCGCTTGGGCCGTCCTGCTGGTGGATTTTCTTTTTCTGAGCTGCCTGGGGGCGGGGTTGGTGGTCTGGCCGGCGGTGGTGGTGGTCTCCCGGGGTCGGTGGATGGGCTCAATACAGAGGAGCGCTCTTTCAGGTGTCATCCTGCTGCCGGTGTGTCTCGTGCTTCTGCTGGTGTTGCTGGCCGGCGGACCGGCGTGGGCGCCCTGGTTACAGAGTCATCCCGAGAACGCGTGGTGGCTCAATGCCCCGTTTCTGTTTACGCGTGACATCGTCGGCCTGGGGATCTTCAGTCTGCTGGCATACTGGTTTGTCAGATCGATGCGCCGAGGAGATCGGCCCCGGAAACTGGCCGCGTGGCTGATCTTTACCTACGCCATTGTCTTCTCCATTCTGGGCATTGATCTGGCGATGGCCCTGGACCCGCACTGGACCAGCCAGGTATTCGGCGTGTACTTCTTTATCTCCGGACTCTACCTTGCCGCTGCCGGATGGGCCTTCACCACCACACTTGCTGATCGTGAGGCGACTCCCGATCAACGGGATGATCAGGCGAAGCTGATGATCACATTCTGCCTTCTGACCACGTATATGATGTACTCCCAACTGTTCCCGATCTGGTATGAGAACATGCCGGAAGAGACACGCTTCTTTGTGCCCCGGCTCAATGGGGTGACGAACTGGCCCGGCATCAGTGTTGTGCTGCTGGCGGTCCTCTACCTGGGACCGCTGGTGCTGTTCTTGCCTCGTCGGGGGAAACGGAGTCGTCCTTATGTCGCCGTTGTGGCTGCCCTGGTCCTGATCGCGATGTGGCTCGAGCGCTGGTGGCTGGTCATGCCGAGCCTGCACGAGCCGCTGGCCTTCGGCCTTTCGGAGGTCACTGGCTTTGCGGCCCTGGCGGCAGGATACGCATGGTTCCTCTCCTGGGTCCGCCGGGCACCGGCCTTGGAGAGCCGATGATCGGCTGTGCATGATCCATGACATCGGGCCGCTATAAGCCGAAAACGCAACTGATCCTGGTCGCCTCGATTGTGCTCGTGGTGGCGCTGACCGTCCTCGGCGTCATGTATTACCCGTGGTGGCTCGGCGCCAGGCAACCCATCCCGTTCAGCCATCGGGTCCATGCCGGAACCAAGGAGATCGGTTGCCTCTTCTGTCATCCGGGGGCGTTGCGAACGCCAGTGGCGGGTCTGCCCTCCCTGCAAACGTGTGTCCTCTGCCACAGCAAGATCATCGTCCATTATCCCGAGATCGAGCGCGTCCGCCGGCACGAGCAGGAAGGCAAGCCGATCCTGTGGGTCCGGGTCACGAATCTCCCCGATCTCGCCCATTTTGACCACAGCATGCACCTGGCAGCCGGGGTGGATTGCGGGAAATGTCACGGGGACGTCAAAGCGATGGATCGCATCATCCGGTACCAGAATCTCAGCATGGGCTTCTGTATCCAGTGCCATCGGGAGAACAACGCGACGCATGATTGCTTCGCGTGTCATTATTAGAGTCTCAAATTGGAAGTGTGAAGTCAGAAGTGGAGAGAATGTCATTGCGAGCGCAGCGAAGCAATCTCCCACCCCTGGGATTGAGATTGCTTCGTCGCTGTGCTCCTCGCAATGACATTCCTTGGATTTGACATGACTGTGAACCTGGACTACTTCCGGCGTCCGAATAGTGCCGCCCTGGCTTTCCTTGTGGCAGGGGCGGTGTGGTTTGTCGTGGGGACCTTCTATGGACTGCTCACCTCGATCCAGTTCATCTCGCCCGAGTTCTTCAACAACATTCCCTGGCTCGTATTCAGCCGGATTCGTCCGGTCCATGTCAATACCGTGATCTATGGCTTCGTCGCCCAAACCCTGATCGGCTGCGGGGTCTACTACGTGCCGTCTCTGTTGCGCACGAAGCTCTGGTCGGAGCCCCTGGGCTGGATCAGCTTTCTCTTGTGGAACGCCGTCGTTCTGATCGGACTTGTCAGTCTCTCGTTCGGCTACAGCCAGGGCCGGGAGTATGCCGAATATATCTGGATTCTGGATGTCCTGGTCGTGGCGGCGGTCCTCACGCTGCTCGCCAACGGGGTCATGACCATCCTGTACCGGCAGGCCAACGTGCTCTATGTCTCCGTGTGGTATTTCATCGGCACCTTCCTGTGGACGGCGGGGTCTTATCCGATCGGCAACGTCATGTGGCATCCCGGCACCGGAGCCGAAAGCGGTCTCCTCGATTCGATCTTCCTGTGGTTCTACGGTCACAACCTGGTGGGCCTGATCCTGACGCCGTTGGCCGTCGGGTCCGCCTTCTACGTGATTCCGTATATCACGAACACGCCTCTTTATTCCCATACGCTCTCGCTGATCGGCTTCTGGACCTTGATCGTGTTCTACTCGCACATCGGAGCGCATCACATCCTTCAGGCTCCCATTCCCAATGGGCTCAAAGCGGTCTCCATCGCGGATTCTCTGGCGATGACAATCCCGGTGTTCACGGTGCTGGCCAATATGTGGATGACGGCGCGGGGCCGGGCCGGCGTGCTGCTGCACCACCCGGCGGGTCGGCTCGTCCTGGCGGGCACGATCTGGTATCTGGTGACCTGCGTGCAAGGGCCGCTGCAATCGGTGCCGGCCTTGCAGAAAGTGACGCACTTCAACAACTGGGTCATCGGGCATGCCCACATCGGTGTGCTGGGGTTCAGCGGCTTCATCGCGCTGGGCACCATGTGGCTCGTGCTGCCCCTGGCCGCCGCGCGCCGCATCTACTCGGCCCGGCTCGCCTGGGCGCAGTTCTGGCTGATCATCTTCGGGCTTGCCGGCTTTGCCGCCGTACTCACCATGGCCGGCTTGATTCAAGGCCATGCCTGGTACGACGGAGAATTGGAGTACGAGGTCCTGCCGTGGATTCATCCGTACTTCGTTCTGCGGACGGTCTTTGGCTTCCTGATCTTCAGCGGCGCAGCGCTCGGCTTGTACAACCTCCTTCAGACCGTGTGTCGAGGGTCCCGATTCGATCCTGAGTTGGAGGAGGATGTGTTCGCATGAAGATGACCCCTGCGTTGCTGCTGGTCGGCGGATTCCTGGTGTTCTGGGCTTCGATCTCCATCATGGTGTTCATTCCGGCCGCCACGTTCGATCCGCCGCCTTCCGACATCTGGAGACCGCTGACCGCCGCGGAGCAAGAGGGCCATCGGCTATTTGTGCGGAATGGCTGCGTTTACTGTCACTCGCAATACATTCGGATCATGGATCGGGGCCACGGCGCCAACCGGATTGCGCAGGCGGGCGACTATGTGGGCCGCGAACCTCCGCTGCTGGGCACCGAGCGGACCGGCCCGGACCTGTCACAAGAGGGCGGAGAGCGTCCGGATGACTGGCACGTCGCTCATTTCACGAATCCCCGCTTCACCAGCCCGTTGTCACTGATGCCGAGCTGGGAGTTCCTGGGGCAGGATAAGCTCGCAAAACTCATCGCGTATATGCAGGCCGAAGGAGGCCGGGGCGCCGATACCCGCGTGGCCCGGCAGAGCTACTGGAAAACCGAATCCGTCGCCGCACATCGGGCCGGACCCGACCAGAACGTTCAATGGCTGCACGGGCACGTTCCGGCGGTGTGGCAGAACATGCCGAATCCTTATCCGGCCTCCCCGGAGTCTCTCGCACGCGGCAAGAAGACGTACCAGGAATTCTGTATCGGTTGCCACAGCACGGTCGGTGACGGCCAGGGCCCCGCGGCCCCTTTCCTCGATCCGTCTCCCTTGAATTTTACGACTCTCCGGCGGAACCTAGTCCAGGGCAAGTACATCGGCGGGATTCTCTACTACCAGATCATGAATGGCATCACCGGCACGTCCATGCCCTATTTCAAGCGGTTCCTCGAATCGGAGAAGATCTGGGATGTCTCCAATTACGTGGCCGTCTACTTCATCGGGTACACCGATGCCACGATCGAGCCGAAGGGGATCGACGTGGCCTACCAGGGCGAATGGTTCAACCCGTATCTGACGCCCCAGGAAGCGGACCGAGCGGGGGCCTTGCCCTTCACCACGACCCGTGCCGAGCCCAACGGCGTTTCCGCGCCGGAGCAGGGGCACGGGCGCATGCTGTCCCCGCGCATGCGGTAAGGAGCGACAAACGATGTTCGAATTATCTTTCATCAGGGATCGTTGGGTGATCTTCGGCTATGGCATCGGCCTGCTGCTCCTTCTGATCTTCTTCCTGAGTTATCTGGCCGGCAAGCGCCCGCGGCGCCCGGAACTCTACCAATCCGCCGAGGCGCCCAGACCGATCTCCTGGAGCGAGTCCTGGGGTTACTTGCCCTGGATCCTCATTCTCACCTACGTCGGCACCTTCGTGTACAGCGTGATTGACATCCTCATGAAAAGCCGATATCCGCCGAACTACTGATGCTCCAGTACCAACTCGAAGAGTACAAAGCTGCCCGGCCGATCTGGGGTTGGATCATCGTCATCGTGCTCGCCATTCTCACGCTGAGTTGGGGGATGATCACGCACATGGCGGGGCCCGACGTCCAGCGCCAGTGGGACTTCGGCCAAGTGCCGGATGCTCCCGGACAATCGCCCTTTTCCACGGTTTCGCCACCCCGAGAGCGGACGGCGCCGCCGCAGATTGAGCTGCCCATCGAGAGGGACCCGGCTCCCGGGGCCGTCCCCCCGCCCGCTCGCACTTCGAGGGATGGATGAGAAGAACTCGCATCGGGTCCTATCTTGCTGGCGTCCTGTCGGCCGTGCACGCGCTGCGGACGATCGCGCGGGCAACCATGTGGACGCCGCGGCCCGAACCCAAGGCGCCGCGGAAGATCGGGCCGGTGCAGATCGTGGTTCTGCTCGTGGCCGTCCTGGCTGCCGGAGGGCTCGTCCTGTACTTGATGTTCTCCGGGCCGCGTATGCGAGTTCAGCCGAAACTGTTGCCCTACGAAGCGTTGGTCCCAGTGATGCCCCAGGGGACAGTTCCCGTTTTCCCTGTTGGGGCACAGCCTCTCCCGGCCGGGCGGAATCCTCTGGCCGATACGGAGCGGACCCGCCGGATCGGCCAAGCCTACTACAACAACTACTGCACCTTCTGCCATGGGAAAACCGGACGCGGCGATGGGCCGGTCGGCCAAAGCTATGTACCTGTACCGACGGATCTGACCGCGCCGGCGGTTCAGGATCTCTCCGACAGCGATCTCTACCGGAGCATGCTGACCGGCGTCGGCCACGCTCCCGTGCTCGACTACGTCGTCGATCCGAATGCCGCTTGGTACCTCGTCGGCTACGTGCGCTCTCTTCGCGGGAAGGACTGACGATGCCGCAGGAGGCCATGGGACACACCCGTTGGGCCATTGGCGAGGAATACTCTCTGCCCCCGACTGTTGAGCGGGACCTGCAGTGCGTTCGCACTGCGCTGCAGGAAGTGCGCCGAAGCATCCCCGCATCGATTCAACCGCTGGTCGAAGGCGGAGCCTTGGGCGGCGGTAAGCTGTTGCGGCCGATACTCTTGCTGTTGTCGGGCCGGGCTTGCGGCTCCATCACCGAGGACCACATCCGTGTGGCCACCGTCCTGGAGCTGATTCACAGCGCCAGTCTTCTCCACGACGGCGTCCTGGATGGCGGCTGCCTCCGCCGGGGCAGGCCCACCGTCAATGTCCGCTGGGGCAGTCGGGCGGCCGTGAAGCTGGGGGACCTGCTCCTCAGCAGCGCGTTCGAGCTGAGCACTCATCTGCCGCCCCCGGTACGGACAGTCCTGAGCCGCATGATTCTGCGGACGTGTGTGGGAGAGTTGGGCCAGACCGCCCAGGCCGGCAACTTCCTGCTCACCGAACGCCAATACTTCGCTTTGATCCAGCAGAAAACCGCGGCCCTGTTCGCAGGCGCCTGCGAGCTCGGCGCCACTCTGTCCCAGACCTCGCAACAGCAGCGCCGGGCCCTGGCTCGTTTTGGGCGCTACACCGGCCTGGCCTACCAGATCATGGACGATCTGCTGGACATCGTTGGCGATAGGGCCGCCCTGCGCAAAACCCTGGGGACAGATCTGCAAAGAGCCAAGTTGACCCTGCCCCTGATCCACTGCCTCCGCGTCCTTCCCAAACCTCAAAAGGCCTCTCTCCTGGACAAGCTCCAGACCCGTTCGTTGACCGGGCCCAGCCTGCTCCGGGCCCTCACCGCGAGCGGCAGCATCGAGTATGTCCTGGCCCATGTCGACACCTGCACCACCCGAGCCGCCGACGCGCTCCGCAGCCTTCGCCCGACCGTGGCGAAGGCTTCCCTGCTGGCGCTGCCGCGGCTGATCGCCCGTGAGGCGGTCGAGTGCTCGGCGAGTGTCCTGGCCTCCTCGGAGGCACATGTCGCCCTGCCTTGATTCCGGGCAGGCGGTGGACAAGGCCTTCCCATCATTTCGCCATCCCTCCTTCACACGCAAGAGAGGCCCCACTCTCCGATGGACCGGGCCTGGTGGCTCGGGCAATTTCCACGGGGACCCACCTGAATTCGAGCCGCGATTCTTCCACGGCGCAACTCTGCGCGAGCGGGTTCTCCGAGCGGTCAACGCCGACCCCTCGGCCGCAATCGGTATCATAAAGTACTTGTCGCTACTGCTCGTTCCGCGGAAATTGGCTTTGTTTCGCAGAATCGACTCCACCGGCGGTACCGGCGGTGTTGCCGCTCCTTGCCCGGTTTCTGCCTGTCGGGTGAGAATCGGCTTTGTTTCGCCGAGCCCCTGTCGAGGGGCCAGCGCACCATAACTCTTTTCTCATAAAGTACTTGTCGCCACCGCTCGTTCCGCGGAAATTGGCTTTGTTTCGCAGAATCCAGCCCAGCGGCGGCAACCTTTCCGCCCCGCCCGTTCGGGCCATCGGCGGGGAATTGGCTTTGTTTCGCATGATCGACCCCACCGGGGGTACCGGCGGTCTTGCCGCCCTTGCGCGATTCCTGCCTGCCTGGCGAGAATTGGCTTTGTTTCGCACGCCGGACGCCGGCGGGGTCCTGTCCCCGACCTTGGCCGTCCCACGCCCATTCCTGCCCGTCCGGGCAAATTGGCTTTGTTTTGCCGAGCCCCTGTCGAGGGGCCAACATACCATAACTCTTTTCCCATAAAGTACTTGTCGCTACCCCTCATTCTGCGGAAATTGGCTTTGTTTCGCGGAATCCGGCCCAGCGGCGGCAACCTTTCTGATCCTGTCGGTCCCCGCCTTTTGGGGCCGCTGGAGGGGAATTGGCTTTGTTTCGCATAGCTCACCACGGGACTCTCCGAAGCGGTGGTCTCCCATCTACGATCCTCTATTCTGTTGTGCGATTACGATATAAGTATGTAAGTTTTATGTCAAGTAAAATATCGGGAAATTCTTGTTGGCTTGCCGTTCGCCCCGAGTGGCACGGACAGACTTGTTGGCAACGTCCCAGGTTCTTGAGATCGGGGTGGCCGGGACGGCCATAAGACCCCGCCGCAGAGCGACGGGAGTTTACCGCTTTCTCCCTCCAGCATGGTTAGGGCTATCGCCCGCATCCGGCCGTCGCCCGCATCCGGCATGCGAGAAATCATGCTGGCGGCCCCAAAGCGATAAACTCCCAGCCGGCGTTCCGCCGGCTGGTTCGGGAAGATCTCCGATCCATCCGTCCGCCCGGATCGCCGCCCGTCTGATCAACGCAACTCAAGGAGGTGGGACGTTGCCAACTTGTTTGTCCGCGGGGTTACGAAGGGGCCGACCCGTCTGAGGCAACACCGACAAGCGAGTTTGTCCGCGCCACCCACAGCCCTGCCACGGTAAGCTCTCACTGTGGCCGGAGTACTACGGCTACGGATATGGCTCAAGTCCCAGGGATTCGGGTTCGTTTGGCGGGCTGTGTTCGTTTGACCGTCACGACCAGATCATCCGTGAAGTCCGGCAGGGCGATGGCCTCGACCCGACCCAGACCACCCGCGCTGCGGTCCAGCGTCCCGACGGTCGAGAGGTCGGATGGTTTCTGGAACGTGATCCGATAATTGCCGTTGGGCAGCCGCAGTTGGGCGGAGCATCCTTTCGCCGTCTGGCCGGTCGTGCGCGTGCAGACGTACAGGAGCACAACGGAGCGATCCGGATGGGCGAGTGTGGTCCAGACCAGGTCGGGTTGACTGATCGTTAGGGCGGTATAGTTCGGACTTAGCTCCCAAAAGGGCAGGGCCCGAAAGAAATCCGCCATCGGCTTGAGGAATTCCGCGCCGGGACCTTTGTAGCTCACCTCATCGATGCCTTCGCAGCCGTCCCACGAGTGGTACGTCCAGAAGCAGCCGGCGGAGCACCAGAGCCAGCCTTGCTTGCGGCGGTGGACGCCGTCGTCGTTGCCGTGGCGGTTCTCCCGGCCTGACTCGTTGCACCAGGCGGGCTTGCCATGGGACCGCGTGTTACGGGCGAGGGCGAGATACCAGTCCTTCAGGTCGTGACGCGCGGTCGAAGACGTGCACGTGTGGTTGATCGCCAAATCGATCCAGGTCCGATCGGGCCAGGCGGCGTCATCGGTCGTGCCGTCGGACGTGCAGATAGGACGTCTGTACGGATAATTCGCACGGAAATATTCACCCACGGCCTGTTGGAAGGCCTCGTTGCCCAGATACTCGTTGGCGATTTCCCACGTGAGGATGTTGGCGTACCGGCTCAGTCGCTGGAGCGTATAGGACCAGTAGGGCCGTTGGGTCTCGATCTGATCTGCCGCGGGTTGCAGGCTGCAATAGAGCGTTACGTCCAGTCCGATGCCCCGTTCGCCGGCCAGGCGAATCCGCCGCTCGACCTCATCCCAGTAGGCGCTGTTGAACGCCGACCACACGGGCTGGTCGCGTGTCCCTTGCCACGGCCACAGCTCGATGCCCACCGTCTCATAGTAGTACCGGCCTTCCAGGCTGACCCGCAGCACGTTGACGCCCTGTGCGACGGCCCGGTCGAGGACCGCCTCGGGATGCTTACAGCCGAAGTAGAGCCAGGCGGTCTTGTTTACGATGAAGAGGTGCCGGCCTTCCGCGTTGATCAGGTGGAAGGGCCGATTCGGGTCCACGCGGTAGGGCGAGGTCCATGGTTCGGAGAATCGCACAAGCCCGGAGCCGGCGCACGCCGGCAGGCTGCCGCACAGGATGCTGACGACAATGACTAACTTTCGTCTATTCTTCACCGTATTGGCTCCCAGAGAGAACACCTTTCATCTTTTCTCATCCGCCAGCAGGGCCTGGACTTCACTTCTCTCGATGATCGGCAGATCGAACATGAGCGTCTGCTTCAGTCGGCTGGCGGCGTCTCCTACGAGCACGCCTTTAGCGAGGGCGCTGCTTCGGAAGCCCTCTGTCAGCAGCCCATAGTAAAAGCCCGCGGTCCAGGTGTCGCCGCCGCCCAGGCGATCGCAGAGCGTGATGGGCCGGATCGCGGGCGAGCGGAAGAACGTGCCGTCGGCATGGAGTGCGGCCGACTCCCAGCGGTGCTGCTCGAACGAATCGGGATAGCGAATCGTGACGGCGACGATCTCGGTGTTGAACCTCTGACGGACCTGCTGCGCGAACGAGCGCAGCTCATCATCCTCCAGGGGACCAATATCGCCATCGACGATCCGTCGCGCCGAGTACCGGCCGCAACCCAGGCCGTATAGCTCCGCCATGTTCCCGAGGGTTGTGACGAGCACATCCACGTGCTCGGTCAGAATCGGCGTCAGCACCTCCCGCGCCTGTTCCACGGTCCATAGAGCGCTGCGGTAATTGAAGTCCATCCCCACCAGGCAGCCCTTGGGCATCTCGGCCACTGCTTCTTCGAAGGCCTCCCGGCAGTAGTTCCGGTCGTAGCCGCTATGGGCGGCCAGGCCGAAGGTGATCCCCGACGTGTGGAACAACCGCGCGTTTTTCAACGCCTCCCCCCAATCGACCATCCCCGCTTCGAGCTTGGACGCCGCAGAGTATTTGCGCTGGTAGACGCTGACGCTTCGTCGGGGCGTGCGTCCGATCTCATAGATCATCCGGCCGATCGGGTCGGTTCGCGGCGCCCACACGAAATGCTCCGTGTTGACCCCATTCTCTCGGGCGATATTGCGCACGGACTGCCCGTAGGGATTGTCCGGCACGCGGGTGACATAGGCCGACGGAATTCCCAGCCGCGCCAGGGCCAAGGCGACCGTGTATTCGCTGCCCGCCAGGGACAGATGCACCAAGCGAGTTCGCTCCGGCCGCTCCAGGTCCGCCGGCGTGTCGCGCACCATCACCTCGCCGAAGGCCACGAACGCCGGCCCTGGTTGATCGAATCCGCTGAGATCGTCTTTCAGAATGTCATACGCGGGAGTACTCATGCACCGGATTGTCACAACCGTGCCACAGTGAGTCAAGCGTCATTGTGTTGTGTCCGCTTGCAGGCAAGAGGTTATGAAACCGCGGATGAACGCAGATCAACGCTGATCAATCAACAACGGTTCGCCATGCGTCGGAGTTCGAGCTTCGGCTTCCCGAAGCAGCGAATCACCTTCTCCGTCAGTTCGTTCATGTCACTTTCGCTCATATCAGTGTTCATCTGCGGTTCCGGCTCATTTCTTCGCGGCTTCCCACCACAGATGCGGATAGTCCTTCCCTTCAAGAACCCACCAGATGTCCGCCGTGCCGTTCTTCGTCTCGCCCACGAAATCCCAGCCCGCGTCAAGAAACGTCTTGGCAGTTTTCATATCGGCTGTGTTCCGACCCATACCGCCCGCACTTGTGACCTGGCCCGAGGTCTGATAGTCCCAGAAACAGGCGGTCACTCTCTTTCCCGATCCACACAATAGCCCGCCGACATACGACTTCGCGATAACCCCACCGGCGCTGTAACATTGCGTCACAATGCCCTCGTAGCCGTTGTTGCCCACCAGTCCGCCGACAGAGTAATACCCCCCTCTGACCGCGCAGGTGCTATAGCACTGGGTCACAATGCCAGAGTTGTCCCCCACCAGCCCGCCGACCTGTGAATCGCCACTGACCACACCGGTGCTGAAGCATTGGTCCACATACCCGTTGTTGGACCACACCAGGGCGCCAATGGCGCCATTTGGGCCGGTGATGTTGACATCGACAACGCCCAGCTTCTTGACCTTCGCCCCAGATTCCAGGTGCCCGAACAGTCCCAGACCGTCGCCCTGGATCGTCAAGTGCGAGATTGTGTGGCCATCCCCATCAAACGTGCCAGCAAAATGCGAAATGACGGCGAGGCGCCACCGGATACCTGAGAGATCAATCGAAGCAGCCAAACGATAGGAGGCGGAATGGTCATGGTAAACCATCGCCCCTAACTCCAGGGCATCAAATATCAGGTATGGGTCTTCAGGGGTGCCAAGACCATGCAGTTGGGGCGGGACGTATCCGCTGAGGATCGCCAAGACCGGATAGCCGCCTTCCCGGGGTATCTGCCAGGTTTGATGGGTCCCATTCTGCATTTCGCCGGTGAAGTCCCAGCCGGCTTGGAGGAATGTTTTAGCAGTCTGCATCTGGGCTGTGGTCTTGCTTATGCCACCCTCACTTGTAGTCTGGCCCGAGGTCTCGGTGTCCCAGAAACAGTCAGTCGCCGTACCAAACACTCCCCACCCACCATTATCGAGATACACGTCCACGAACCCGCATCCCACGAGCCCACCAGCAGACTGACCACTGACCTCGCCCGTGCTGTAGCAGCAGGTCAAATCTCCGGCATTTATGCCGACCAACCCGCCGGCATCGCCATAGCCACTACTGACCACACCCGTACTATAGCTGTCGCGGACAAGGCCACCGGCGACACCTCCACGATACTGTTCTCCCCCGTTCTGCCCGACGAGACCACCAACCTGCGCTTGTGCGCTGACAACGGCTCCGCTGTGGCAGCGGATCACCGCGCCGAGGTTCTCGCCCACCAGCCCACCGACCAAACCTGCGCCGCTGAGCGCACCGGTGCTGTAGCACTGGGTCACGGTCCCAGCTACACCCCACGAGCCCGCCGACGGGGCCGCCTGAACCGACAATGTCAACATTCACCACCCCCAGGTTCTTGACCTCAGCCCGAGTCTCCACCCGGCCAAACAAGCCCAGATAGCCCTTGTCCTGAACAGTCAAATGTGAGACCGTGTGGTTCTTACCGTCAAAGACACCGGTGAAAACGGTTCCCTGGAACCCGTATTGGGTCTGGTCCATGTCGGGCGCAATCACAGCCTTGTCAAAGACCTTTCGCCCGGGGAGCTTGGGGTCCAGGTCGATGTCTTCGGTCAGGATGAAGTGCTTGTCGTAATCGGCGGGCGTCTCGCCGAGGGCGATCAGGTCGGCCGCCGTGGCGATCTGAAACGGATCCTGGGCCGTGCCGCTGCCCCCGCTGTATTTGGCCGTAGCGGTAGAAACGATGACCAAAAGGAACAGACCAACGCCGAGAGTCCCGCGGAGTGAGATTGCCGCGCTACGCTCGCAATCACATGTTGCGATCAGAACAGGGATAGTCCGTGAGATTTGAGAAGGGCTCGCTCCTAACACTTCCGTTCCTCCGTCCCCCCAATTCTCGGCAGAAAGACAACCGCCTGCCCACCGGCATACCAGACGACGCTTCAATAGAGAATTGCTGAAAGATAGTATACCAGATGGGCGGCCGTCACGTCTACCTCAGAAATGGGGAGATGTTTCCGCCCAGGCGGAAGGGACCAACTCAGTGCTCCGGCCGGACGGACGGATACGACGTGCTGCGAAACGAGATTTGCAGCCTACGGACGCCGGTAGACCTGGAGCGTATCGGCGTAGGTGTCTCGGCGCCAGTCGGGCGGGACCAGCTTTCGCAAGGGCTCTTCCAGGGACGCGAAATAGGACGATTCGACCCCCACAAGCACGGCGGCAGGGGGATGCGCCCGCACGAGTTCGCCCAGCGTTGCCGGGCCAACCGTGTGAGTGATCTGCCGCTCCTGGGCGGACAAGCGATCAGCCACCCGGTAGACAATGGAGCCGCAGGACAGCGCGGGATAAATATCCCGGCCACCTTCGAGAGCGTGAAGCGGACCCAGTGTCAATACGGGCCCCGGCTCGTGGATATCACCGGCGATTTTCCCAGACGTCCGGTGAACTTCCATGGGCGTCCATCGTTCCGGCATGGCAAGAAACAGGCCACGGTATAGCACGACCGGATAAGCGACAATGGCCACCATAGCCGCTGCTCCCACGACGTAGAACGCCGCCTTATGCTGACCCTTGCCCCTGGATTCCTCGGCCCTGCGACATAAGGCGAGCAGAGGGTAGGCGAACGCAAGCACGATGAAGGGCACAGGCATCGCCAGGTATTGCTGCCACATCGTGGGCGGGACATAAGCAATCACCAGGAATATCAGGGGCAGCAGCACCGCCACACCGGCCTTGCGCCGCTCCATCCGATCCAGACTCGACCAGCTACGCCGGGTTGTCCAAAGGAGATAGCCCGCGAGCGCCAGGAGCACAAGGTATCCGGGAGTCGCAAGGGCGGCTACGGTCAGCGCGATCTTGCCGTGCACCATCCCGATCTCGTGCAGCCAGCGGCCGTAGAGAGTCGGAATCTGGACCAGATTGAGCCATAAAGCCCGGGGTGCCTCCGCGACCACCCAAAGGGGCCAGATCAGGACGGGCAAGGCGGCAACGCAGAAGGGCAGGGCGGTCCGGAGTCTGCGGCCCAGAGGTCCCGCGGCCGTGCAGAGTACGGCCCCCAGGAAAAGCACCTCCACCAGGGCGGTGGTCACGCGCATGAAGGTCGCCAGAGTCAACAGGGCGCCCAGGAGCGCCACGCGCCAGAGGCGGGACCGCTTCCCCAAATCCGTGGTCACGAACAGCCAGAGGGACGCCACGACGCAAAGAATGACCACATCATGGTTCCAGGCGTAGCCGGCGGCGTAATCGACCAGCGGGTTGAAAACATAGAGAGCCGCCGCCGCCAAACCGAACCATAATCCCTCCGACCCGCGCGGGCCGAAGATCGATCGATAAATCAGAAGGATGAAGGCGATGACGAGGACGTCGCAAACAACGGAAACGAGCCGCCCGACGAGCAGGTACTGCGTCGTGCCGAGGCCCCGATACAGGGCCGCCAGCAAGAGCGGATGGTAGGGCAGTTGCGAAGGGTACGAGAAATCCCGGTAGATCATCTGGCCC
Organism: uncultured Pirellulales bacterium; assembly: GCA_964354535.1. GTDB lineage: Bacteria > Planctomycetota > Phycisphaerae > Sedimentisphaerales > Anaerobacaceae > PLanc-01. The sequence goes on along the minus strand of CAYHAJ010000268.1, from coordinate 23,892 downwards.
TGCCCGAGCAGGACGCCGGCCGTGCAGTACATCTGCTCGTCCCGACCGACCTCTTTCGTCATGCTGTTGGCCAGCAGGGCGGCGGCGAGCACCAAGACGCAGACGACAGACGACAGATGACAGACAACAGATGACGGTGCCCGGACGATAGGAGGCGCAGGACCGCGCCGTCCTCTGTCATCCGTCGTCCGTCCTCTCTCCGGTTTACCACTCGGCCAGTTCACCCAGAAGCTCCTCAACCAGATCCTTCATCGTGACAATCCCCAGCGGTACCTCACGCCGGCCGCGCTGGCGCGTGACGAGGGCGATCTTCAACTGCTCCCGCCGCATGATGTTGATGGCGTCTGTAATCGAAGTATCGGCATCCAGGCTCCGGATCGGCAAGAGGAATTTCTCCAGACTCGTGAATTCCGCGCCGGACCCCAGAACCGCGTAGACATCGATGAAGCCGACAATCTCCGAGGGCGTACCTTGCCATACGAGCAGTCGGGTCGTTGCTTGCCGCGCCAATTCCGCCAGCAGCGCGTCCCGGTCGCTGTGCAGCTCGATGGTCCGGACCTGACTCATCGGGACCATCACCATGCTCAGACGCACGCCGGGGATCTTGGCGATGCGATCCACCATTTCCGTCTGGACATCGCTGAGAAGCCCCTCTTCCTTGGTTTCGCGCAGGATCGCGCGAACCTGATGACTTTGACTGGAGGTAATAGCCGCCCCGGAGGAATGAGGAGAGCCGACCAACCGGGCGAGGCGGTCCGACATCAGCTTCAGCAGCGGCACGATCCCGCACCACGTGAAGATCTTATGGCCGGCGTACAGCAGGGGGGCGACAAAGGAGGTGAGTGTGTTCGCTCGATGCAGGAAGAGGTTCTTGGGGATCAGTTGCACGAAGATGAAGAGGAAGGGCGTCAAGACGAGCGTGGTGTAGAATTCCGCCGCACGCTCGGAGGCCACGGCGGCGAGGAACAAACGCGTGATCGAGCTGGTCGCGACGTAGGTCGCCAGGTTGGTGCCGATCAGCAGCGACAGCAACAGTCCGGTACTGTCGCGCATCACATCGGCGAGCAGAATGGACGACCACCGGCCCTTCTCGACGCCCAGCCGCAACCGCAGCCGGCTGAGGCGGTAGATGCCGGTCTCGGCGCCCTCGAAGAGGCCCGCCAACACGATCATGGCCAAGACCAGAACGGCCTGGGGCAACAGCCTGTTATCCATGGCCTGACATCGGCTCCAGGGAGAGAATCACGGTCTCGATGCGGTGCCTGCGAACGCGTTCCACGGTGAACTTCAGGTTCCCGATGTAGGCCACATCCCCTTTCCTGGGGATTCTCCCCAGAAGAGTGGTCACCAGCCCGCCGACGGTCGACACGCGAGTCTCCTCCAGATCGACGCCAAAGGCGTCAGCCCAGTCATGAACGGCCAGATCGCCGGCCAGCCGGTACTGCAACGGTCCCAACTGCTGGATCGGCCTGGCGGTCGTTGGCGACTCGATCCTTCCGAACAACTCCTCGGCAATATCTTCCAGCCGGACCAGGCCGGCGATACCGCCGTATTCATCCACGACGACAGCCATGTCCGTCCCTGTCTTGCGAAAGAACTCCAGCAGAGATTCCACGGTCTTCTGCTCCGGCACGAACTGGATCGGCTGGAGGAGCCGGTCCAGCAGCACGCCGGACTGAAGCAGCAACTCCCGCAGGTGAACGAGACCGACAATATTGTCCACGTGGCCCGCGTAGACGGGAACGCGCGTCAGGTGATGCTTCTGCATCAGGTCCCGCACTGCGGCCGGGGGCTGGGCCACATTCGTGGTGATCATGTCCACTCGCGACAGCATTACATGCCGCACTTTGAGCATCCCCAGTTCGATAACCTCCCCGAGCAGACGGTTCTCATCCTCGCCGATCAGACCGCGTCGGCGGCTCAGGTTGACCAACGAACGGAATTCCGCCAGCGTCGTCCCGCGCGGCGCGCGCGCATGGCCAAAAAGGATCCGCAGGACGGGCTCCAGGAACAGAATCCGAAAGACCGACGTAACCGGCCCCAGGACCTGAACCACCAGGAAAACGGGCAAGGCGCCGGCCACCGCCAGCGCGCGCGAACTCGTATAGGCCAGGGACTTGGGCAGAATCTCGCCGAAGAGCACAAAGAAAAGAAAGGTGGCGAACGCCGCCGCCGTTGCGGCCCCGAACCCCCGTCCGCGACCGACATTGATCACCAGAACACTGGAAACGGCAAAAAACAACACGTTGACCATCATGTTGCCGAAGAGCAGGCAGTCCAGGAGATGACCGGGCCGGCGCAGCAGTCGGGCCGCCAGTTTCTGGAGTCGGACCCGGGACGCCTCGAACTGCTTGATCTGCCGTTGCGTGAGGTTGAAAAAAGCGGTCTCCGACCCCGAGAAGAACGCCGAACATGCCAGTAACAGCAGCAAGAGCAGGACATTGCCCAGGGTTTGGTAGACCTGCGCGATCATGTACTCTCGTGCGTCAGCGGCCGGGGCAGCCGGACGGTGAAAGTGCTCCCCTGGCCGCTCTGCGACTGGACGGTGATTTCGCCGCCGTGGGCATCGACGATCCGCCGGCAGAAGGCCAATCCGACCCCCGAGCCCGAAGTGGAACCGGCAGGGCGGTCTGCCCCCGTTTTGGTGGTGAAGAACGGCCGGAAGATGTTCTTGAGATCCTCCGGCGTGATGCCCGTGCCCGTGTCGCTGACGATCAGGTTGACGTAGTCGGCGTTCGCCGCGGCCGAAACCCGCAGGAAGCCACCGCCGCGCAGCATGGCGTCGCGGGCGTTCAGAATCAAGTTCATCAGCACCTGCTCCATCTGCACGGGAACGCAACGGATCCGCAGATTCTCGTCCACGCGCGTTTCCACGGTGATGCGATCCTTGCTGAAGTCCCGGCACAGGCAGATGAACACTTCGTCGACGAGAGCCTTGACGGAGACGGTCTCCCGTTCCTGTTTCTGGCCATTGGCGATCGCCAGCATGCTCTGCATGATCTTCGCGGCGCGCTGGCAGTTGCGCACGGTTCGGTCGAGCACCTTCTCCGCCAGCTTCTTATCGTCGGGATTCTGCACGGCCAAAGCCGCGTAGCTGACCAGGGGCGTCAACAGATTGTTGAGCTCGTGCGCGATCATGCACGTCGCCGAGCCGAGATTGGCCAGAGCCTGGAGCTGCAGGTTCTGGGATTTCAGCGCCTGGTTCTCCTCCTCTTTTTGGGCGAGGCACTGATGTAACGATTGACGTCTCTCGATGATACTTGTCAACGGCCCACTCCTTGCATACAATCCATCCTTGGGCATCCATACCGGCATGATTATGCACGGCAAAGGGTCGTTTGGCAAGTATGAATGAGCAGAGAATCCTCGAAGAGCTGCTGGCCCTGCTGGAGGCGCAGCAGGTGAAAATCCGCCGCGAGCCGCTGGGGGGCCGGGGCGGGGGGCTCGCGGCCCTGAAGGGCGAGAAGCTCTTCTTCGTCGATACGGAAGCCGCGAGCGCCGAGGTCGCCACGTTGTGTGCGGACGCCGTCCGGAAGCTGGTGGATATCGAGACGATCTATCTGCGGCCGGAAGTGCGTCTGTTCCTGGAGAGCTACGATGGAAAACAAGGATAAGCTGCCGACGGTCCTGGTGGTCGATGACGATCAGCAGAATCTCGAACTGGTTCAGGTTTACCTGGAAGACATCGAGTGCGAGAGCCTGGCCGCGCGCGACGGGCTGGCGGCGCTGGAGATGGTCGCCGCGAAGAAGCCCGACCTGATCCTGCTGGATGTGATGATGCCCAAAATGAGCGGCTTCGAGGTTTGCCGTCGGCTCAAGCAGAATCCGGAAACGAGCAACATTCCCATCATTATGGTCACAGCCCTGAACGAGTTCGGCGATATCGAGCGCGGGATCGACTCCGGCACGGACGACTTCGTCAGCAAGCCGATCAACAAGCTGGAACTGCTGACCCGCATTCGCACGATGCTCAAGCTCAAGGATGTCACCGACCGTCTGCAGCGCACGATGGCGTACTTGGATGAGGTCGAGAGACACTCGCAGCCCACCGGAGCGACCCCGCCGGGCACGACCAGGTGACATCGGACGGGCGAACCGACCGATAACTGCGGTTTCACAGCCCAAACAAACCCTACAGCACACACAGGCGCCATCCCGCCCGGCGCAGGTGCGCGGTCCACCCCAACCGGCCGCCGCCGGAGGTTAACACCCCTCCCGAATTGGACGATACGAGAACAGTACCTGGTTCTCGGTTTCATACGGCCGGATATTAGGAGGAGTGGGGATGGGTGGTTTGTTGGAGATTCTCGGCAGGGCGATCACCGTGGACACGCCCGGGCTGATCTGGCACTGGCTCAACGAAAGGCGGGAGGCCGAGGTTGAGACCGAGCACCCCGAGAATCCGCACCTGGATCATATCATCGCCCTCATGGGCTCCGGGAAATTCTCGGAAGCGAGAGACCAGGTCCGCGTCTATCTCTTTGGGAACTCCGGTTGCCGCTACGGGCGCATGGCCGCCGCCGCCTTGTTGTTGCAGGACAACAACCTCAAGGAGGCCATCGAGGAATTGAACTCGGTTTACCTGCGCCAGCCCAGCAACACGCTGGCACTCTACCTGCTCGGCCACTGTTTCGAGCGTCTCGGGCAGCAGGCCCAGGCCCTCGAGTTCTATCAGGACTGCCTCAAGTTCAATGGTTGCCTGCAACTGCCGGCCCAGCGGATGGGCGCGATCTACTTCAAGGACGGCCGGCTGGACGAGACGATCGCCCAGTACGAGCCGATGAAGGAGCAGTATCCGGACGACCTCTCGACCCTGGCCACGCTGGGGCATCTCTATATTGCGACCGGTCAATACGCCAAGGCCGTCGAGACGTTCAACACCGCCATCCTGATCCACCCGGACAACTTCATGACCCATGATGACTCCATTGAGGAGATGATCTGCTCCGGGCAGCTTCAGGAAGCGCTCGACCGGATCGACGTGGAGTTGACCGAGGAGCCCGAAAGGGCCGATCTGATCGCCAAGCAGGCGGATATCACGGCGATGATGGGAGGCATCAGCGACGCGATTGCCTTGTATCAGCAAGCCTTGCGGATTTGTCCGGATTTCCTGGAGGCCACGATCCGGCTGGGCACCTGTTTCCTGAAGCTGCACGCCGACCAGCTCGCCGCGCAGCAGTTCAATAAAGCCATTGAGATCAACGACAAGATCGTGGAGGCCTATACGGGTCTATCGGCCGCCCAGAGGCTGGCGGGCCGACCTGCGGACGCGATGAACACCCTTTCCCTGGCGGCCGCCATCCAGCCCAATAGCTCCTTCCTCTTCGCCGAGACGGCCAAACTGATCCTCAAGGCGGCCCTGGAAGCCAATTTGCTCCCCGCACCGCCCGAGGGCCAAATCTTCGAGCAGAGCGTGCTGGACGCCCACCAGCGTCATCTAACCCAGTACCCGAGCAACCCCGACCTGCATTATCGACTGGGAATCCTGCACATGAACGCCAGCCGTATCCAGCAAGCCTCCGAATGCTTCAAGGCGGCCCTGGAGATCAATCCGACATTCTCACGTGCCGCCACAAAACTGGCCGTCTGCCTCTTCGAGACCGGCCACAAGGAAGAGGGCCTCAATCTGATCATGCCGCCACGCGACTACGATCCGACGACCCTCGATCTCTACTACAGGACGGCATTGCTCTACGCCAACCGCATCAAATTCGCGTCCTCAATGATCAACCTCCAACACCAGATCGAGGCAGATTCAGCACCGGATCTCGATCCGGCCACCAACATCTCCATTGTGCTGCAGAATCTGGGCTTGTCCGACACGACCGGCCTGATGTGGGAGAACCTGTGTCAGACCGCCGCCCACGCCGCCGTTGCAAAAGCCTGAAAAACAGCCCCCAAAAGCCGGTAAACGGAGACTTTGACGGAATCTCGCCCGTACGGCCGAATGAAACATAACACATCTTATGGGACGTTCGAGACGGGGCGATTTCTGCTCTGCCCATGGCCGTCTTTGGGACCGCTGCGCTGTTTGCACCGTGGGGTCATTTTGTCCGGCCGGATGGTCTTGTGATCCGGCGGCTGGGATCGGCTTTGGTGATCCCTTGGCAGCAGATCCGCACTGTGCGGCGCATCGAGTCAGCAGCAGATCCGCACTGTGCGGCGCATCGAGTCAGGCGAGATCGGGTTTGCTTGGCGGACGTTTGGCTCCGGCGGTTTCTTCGGCTCGTTCGGGTGGTTCTGCCGTCGAGGTCTTGGGGAGTTTCGTGCCTACGCCACGAATCAGCGAGACCTCGTGCTGATCACGCGAGCGGATGGGACAAAGATCGTGATTTCGCCGCACCCCCGGGATGCATTTCTGGAGGCGGTGCAACGAAATACGGGCCAACCCATCTGAATCGCGGGACTGACGGACGCCTCACCATTGTATAGTCCCATAACGCGATGCTGACAGGGGGGTGAAGGTGACAGAAAATGTAGCCGGCTCCCCTGCTGACCGTTGGGCTGCTCCGGATCACGACTAAAGAATCTGACCCGCCCAGGCACACGCCAAGCTTGGCACTCCTGGTCTGTAGCGTCTCACCGCCGTCAGAAGGCGGCCGTCTCATCAGACGCGTCGCGGAGGGCCAGGGGTTTGCCGAAGATCTCGTAGTGAAGGATGGCCTTTTTCAGGGCTTCCGGATCGCTGTAGTCGATAACGGCGGTCGGTTCATAGCCGCCGTGCTCTCGCTGGGTGGTCAGTTGCACCCGGTCCGGCTCCAGCGGCTCGGTAGGTTCCGCCATGACGAGCGGCAAGCCGGCACTCATCGCTTCGGAGCCCTCTCGCCGCGCTAGCTCGACCTTGGGTATGGTTGTGTATTGCCGGGCAGCGGTCACCGCGCGTTGTGCCTCGCGCTGATGGGTGGCCTGCTGCTCCCGCTGGGCGGACGGTTGCCGCTGGGACGGCTCGTACACCATGACAGATTCGCCCCGCGGACCTGTCCGAACGGTGACTTTACCGCCGGGCGATTGTGGCGGTCGAGAGCCAGGCTCGCGCGCCGGCGGACGCCGTCTTTGCGGTTCTTCCAAGCCCGCCTCTTCCTGCAGACGCCGCCGCACTTCGTCGGCCTTGCGGACTAGGCGTTCCTGCCAGGTTCCTCCCGACTGGCGCCGCTCGGTCAGGGTACGTTCCTGGTCCGGCTGTGTCTGCGTAGACTTTCTCCCGCCAATCGCTTTGACTAACGCTCCCAGTAGCCACAAGGCGGCTACGACTACGAGGAACAGGATGTTGGCCCAGTCCTCGAAGCCTGAACCCTGAGCCAAGGGACCAAACTGTGCCAGAAACTCTGTCAACGATCTGTCTCCACTATACCGGCATCACGTCTGATCCGGCTTCTTGGGTTTCGCAATCGATTCGCGCATCTGGGTGTCGGCGCCGATATTCTTGAGGCGATAATAGTCCATGATGCCCAGATTGCCCGCCCGGAAGGCCTCGGAGATCGCCAGCGGCACCTTGGCCTCGTTCTCGACCACCAAGGCCCGCATTTCCTGCTCGCGGGCGACCGCCATCGCGCGGCGCTTCTCGGCCTCGGCCTTGGCGCGACGCATATCCGCTTCCGCCTGGGCCGCCTGAAGCTGGGCACCGACGTTCTCGCCCACGTCCACGTCGGCAATATCGATCGAGAGGATCTCGAACGCCGTACCCGCATCCAAACCCTTCTCCAGCACCGCCTTGGAGATCTTGTCCGGATTCTCCAGCACGCCTTTGTACGTAACCGAGCTGCCAATGGTGGTAACGATTCCCTCGCCCACGCGTGCGATGATCGTCTCCTCCGTTGCACCGCCGACCAGCCTTTGAATGTTCGTCCGGACCGTCACGCGGGCTTTGGCCTTGAGCTGAATACCGTCCTGGGCCACGGCATCGATGGTGTCTTTACCCTTCTTCGGATCGGGGCAGTCAATCACCTTGGGGTTGACGCTGGTCTGAATCGCGTCGACGATGTCGCGTCCGGCCAGATCGATCGCCGTGGCCGTCTTGAGCGACAGGTCGATGTTGGCGCGGTCGGCCGCAATCAGTGCCCGCACGACATTCGGCACTCGCCCCCCTGCCAGATAGTGACTTTCGAGGTCATTCGTGGTCAGCTTCAGTCCGGCCTGCACGGCGGTGATTTTGCTCAGGACAATCATCCGCATGTCCACCTTGCGCAGCCACATGCCGATCAGCTCGGAGAGCTTGACATCCGCCCGTGAGAAGTACGCCTGAAGCCAAAGCCTCGCGAACTTCAGCATAACGAGCAAGAAGACCAGTACCGCGATCCCGATGAGGATCAAGATCCCGACAACCACCTGCTGACTGATCAGCAACAACGTTGGTTCCATGTGCCACATCCTTCGACCCTTTCCCTAAGCCTCTTCCGTGACCCGTACAGTCACCTGGGTTCCGTCGACGCCAATCACTTTGACTTTCTTATCCTTCTGTACATACCCGCTTTCGGCGACACATTCCACCCTTCGGCCGTCAAAATCGCACATACCGACCGGCCGCATCGTCGTCAGGACCCGGCCCGTCCGGCTCAGCAGCTCACTCAACTGGGGCGCATCAGAAATCGCATCGCCCCGCTGCCGCACCGGCGGCGCCAGGAGGACCCGCCGGCCGAATCGCGTTCGCGGCAATAATTTATACGCCAGAACCAACAAAGACGGCACCATGAAAATCGCCACAATTAGGCCGGCCAATCCCGCCATGGGGCTGTGCCGAAAAAAGAGCACTACTCCGCCGGCCAGGGAGGCGAACGCGGCGATGCCGAGCAGCCCTCCGCTTGGAATGAACACCTCCGCCACGATCAGCACGGCGCAAACCACATAGAGGAAAACGGCGAACAACAACCACCAGTCCATGGGCATTCCCATCAATGCGGCGGCTCCGGCTGGCTTTCAGGCCGTGCCGCCCTCTTCGGCCTTTTTGACGACGACCCGGCTACCGTTTATCTCCATTATCTCGACCCGTACGCCCCTGTCAAGGAATTCCCCGGTAGCGACCACATCCGCCACGGCATCGCCGAAGCGGGCTTTGCCGGCCGGTCGCAGCTTTGAGACGACTTCGCCGACATCGCCAACGCGCACGGACGGCCCAAGGCTTCGCGGCGGAGCCGTCATGCTGATCCGGGATCCGCCGCCGGACATCCCGGGATTCGGCGCCAGTACCAGCCCGCTCATGAATCGCAGCCTGGGCAGGTATCGCGAGGCGAGCCAAGCCAGCACGGTAAAGCCTGCGAATCCCAAGGCCAGCGAGATCACGCCGGAGGATAACGACTGCCAGTCCGACGGTGTCTCGGGCCAAGGCCATTCGTCCGGCGCGTTGGTAATGAGCATGCCGAACAGCCCGAGCAGAATGCCCACGATCCCCAAGATACCCGCGATCCCAAACCCGGGCAGCACGAAGATCTCCACCAGCAGCAGCAGAACCCCGACGAACAAGACGACAATCTCCACCCAGTTGGCCATTCCCACCAAGTACTTGCTGCCCACGATGATTGCGAGGCAGATCACGGCGACGGTCCCCGCCAGGCCGAATCCCGGCGTATGGAACTCGACGTACACGCCCAACAGCGCCAGCATGACCAGAACCGCCAGGACGCCCGGCGAGTTGAGCCAACTCACCATCCGCTCCGACCAGGTAGTCTCAAGCACCGCAGGTTCCACCTTGAAGACGACGCCGTCGCGTTTCTCCAAGAATGCCAGGGCCCCGGCACGGTCCTTCACCACCGCTCGCGCAAGGCCGTATTCCAGGGCCTTCGAGGCCGTCAAGGTCACCAACTCGTCCTTGCCGTCGATCTTCCGGGCCCCCTGCACATCGTACTTGTTCGGATCCTTGGGCAGATTATCCCCTTCGAAGAATTCCTCTTTGCCGGTCTCGAGGTTTCGGACGCGATAGACCTCGATCTGCATGGTCACCATGGCCTCGAGCAGCAACGGCGGGTACCCGTTCGCCTCCGCGGCCCGCAGAAACGCCGCACGCACGAAGCTCTCGGCCTTCTCGCGCTCGACGCCTTCCAGCTTGCTGCCCATGGCGATTGGGGCCGCGTCGCCAATGGTGGTGTTCTCCTGCATGAGGATGTCCCGGCAGGAGACGCTGATGAGGGCCCCGGCCGAAATGGCCTCGGTCGCCACATACGCCACCGTGTGCCCGCGCGGCGCCACCTTCTGGATCAGGTACTTCGCGATGTCGTCAGCCGCATCGACCGCCCCGCCGTAGGTGCTGATCTCATAGAGGAGATAATCCGCCCCGCCGTGCAAAGCCATCTCCGTGCGCCGTCGGATTGAGTACAGAAGCGACTGGTCGATCAGGCCCGTACAGGGGATGATCGCGGCCTGCGCGTCACGCGGCGTGCGGACCGCCGTGACCGGCTCGTTCGATTCGGCCGCCGTCCCCGGCCCGGCCCAGGCTACTACGCACCCCACAAGGGCGAGAACCACTCGAAATACATTTCTCATATCGGGATTCTACCCCCCTGCCGGACGATTGACAATATATTCCAAAGCGCCTCCCTGTACGGTATAATATAATAGTTCGATGCGGCCGGGTGAGGTCAAACATGATTTTCCGGCCGAGCGTATAAAGGGCCAATATGCTGCCTCCAACATCATGGTCCGAATCGTAAACTGGATGGAGTCTATATGGCTGGGCATCTGCAGACTATTGCGTTTATCCAGAACATCGGTGGCCCCGAATGGATGGTCATCCTCGTCATCGCCCTGTTGATCTTTGGCCGCCGTCTGCCGGAGGTGGCTCGCAGTCTTGGCAAGAGCGTCAACGAATTCAAGAAAGGCATGCGCGAGTTCCAGGACAGTGCCAACGAGGTGGCCAACGACGTGAATAAGGCCACAAACGAAGCCATGTCGGAGACCGATACCTACGCGAGCCAGACCACCTCCGACGGCACCTCGGAGTCCTATGACGGTCAGACCACGAGCGAGTCGGCCCCGGAATCCGACGTAGGCCAGGCCGTCAGTGAGCCAACCACGGAGGACTCGGACAAGTCCGCCTCGGGCAAACCCACTCCCACGGATACCTTCCCCGAGCCCATGTCATAAGGCATTTGCCCCCTGCTATGGCATCGGGCTCGGTATCGCTTTCAACTCCACTCGGCGGACGGAGAAGCTGTCGTCACCGGAGAAGACCAGGTGGCAGGTCCGGCCGTCCGGGCTCATCCATTTGGTGGGAAAGCTGCTGGTCTCGCCGGGACCAACGTCCCAGGTCTCTGCAAAGAAGACCGTGCGCCAGGGGCCCCAGGGCTCAGGGGCTTCGTAGATGCCGAAGCCGCCTTGAAAGCGCGGGCCGCGAGAGTCTTTGCTGAACGGCAGGATCTGACACCAGAGGTATCGTTTCAGGCCGGCGTTGTAGCTGATCCCGGAGCGATAGCACCGCCCCGGATTGACGAAGACTGCCCCGCGCGCGCGGATGTCCTTCATCCACACAGGCTGGCCCGTTGCGTCCACGGCCTTGAAGAACTCATAGGCTTTACGCTCGCGGATCTGGTCCAGTGGAACGCGGGCCATCACCATCCGGTCCGCCGGCGTGTACGCACTGTCGTCATCGTTGGAATAGAGGTATACGTAATTGTCACGCCTGCCGGTGTAATTGGCGCCGAAGTTCAGGAAGGTCGGTGCGCCGAAGCTCGTTTCAAATTTCCAGTCACACCGATGCCACGTGACCGCGTGATCGTCCGACCAGGCCACCTGAGAATTGCCGACGTTGCGCACGAGCATGTACAGGATGCCCTTCACGCAGAGCATACCGCTGGCCTTGGCACCGCGGGCCCCCTCCCCTACCGTTTCGCCGGTCGAGCTGCGGATATTGACGCCCTGGAAGTCCTCCGGTCCGCCGGTGACTTTGACCAAGCCCAGGCTGAGCTTCTTTTCGACTCTCGGCGGGAATCCCTGGGCATCGCCGTAGGCCGTATAGAGACTACCATCGTCGGCCCAGGTAATCGGCCAATTGTCGCCGCCCTGCGCCCGGCGGATAATCGTGCCGACCGGCGCCCAGTCGATTTCCGGTATCGCCCGGCTGGCGGGATACGGTGCGCCGGGCCCTTTGTCTTTGCCCTGGACAGATCGAACTATGGGCTCGATGAAGGATTCGATCGGCGCGTAATGCGGCAGACGCGGCCCAGTCAGCGACTTGCCCGCCCGCGCGATGACGACATCTAAGGAGGGGATCACCACGATCAGGCTATCGTAGAGACCCCAGGACCAGTAGGCGTCCTGCGGCACGTTCTTCATGGTCCCGTCGGCGTTATTCCACCATAGCAAACCGTAATGGTCCGAGGCGTTGCCATAGCTCTCCGGTCGGACGACCGGCAACCCTTTGATTCCATACGGTATAGTCCTCGCCGCGTCCACGAACCAGGGCGGAAGGATCCGTTGATCTTGCCATTGACCTCCGCGCAGGTACAAGTAGCCGATCCGGGCCATCGCCTCGACGTTGGCACCGATTCCCGAGCCGAACTCGCGTCGCGCGAGGCCGTTGATCTCCTTGGGCCGGTAGGAGTTCGCACGCCACTTCAGATCCTCGCGCCCGATGCCGATAGGCGAAAAGACACGCTCGAACATCAACTCCTGGAGGTCCCGTCCGTAGGCGAGCGTGACGCACTCGGCCAGCCAGTTCGGTCCCCCGTCGCTGTAGGACCACTTCGTACCGGGCTCGAAGAGCAGTTCCGTGTAGCCGCCGTTCTTGTCGAAGCCGGCGGTCTGCGTCGCCAAGTGGAACAACGTGATCTTGTCGAGATACCCTTTGCCCTTGTTCTCCTCAGGCGGGACGCCCAACTGCGGCTGGTACAGTGCCGCTGGATCATGCAGACTCTGGAATTTCCCGTCCAGCAAAGCCAAGCCAACGGCGGTGACGCCAATCGCCTTGGTGGATGATTTCAGATCGTAGGTCTGCTTCGGATCGCCCCAGCGCAGGACGACCTTACCAAACCGGGTGATGATCCCGGAGCCGCTTCCCGTCAACGCGTGATCCCTCCCCTTCGTCAGCAGCGAGGAATCCATCCCCACCTGCTCCGGCGTGGCGGTCTCCCATTGCTCGCCCGGCCAGACACCTGTCGCCGCGCCCCGCCCGCTCGCAGGCAGCGACACGGCCACCAGCAAAAAGCTCATCACCGCGTCAATCAGTCTTCCCTCAGCCATCGGCACACTCCCCATAAGCCAGCACGTTTGGAGATCGCACAAGTGCGGCACTACGTGTGCTGTTCTCCCTGTAAAGGAACACGGGTGGGTCCTTGCTGACGCTGCCCCGACGATCCCACGAAGTACTGGCGCCCAAAAAGAAAGCATGCCGGACTCAGGTTCGGCATGCTCAATTGCGGAAGACGCGTAGAGGCGCCGACCAGACAGGCCATCCCGCCGGGGCAACGCCACGCGCGGTTACGCCTTCCCGGCACCCTTGGCGGGAGCCTTGGCGGCGGCAGCGGGAGCCTTCGCGCCCCCGGCAGGTGCTTTCGCGCCGGCGGCGGGTGCTGCGGCAGCCTCGGCCGGAGCCGCACCGGGAGCAGCCGCCCCGGCGGCCGCAGCGGCAGCGGCGGCTTCCTCAGCCTTGGCCTTCTTGCCGGCGGCGCTCTTGCGATGGGCCACCTTCGGCAGACCGATCACCGAATCGCCCTCGTTCCAACGCTCTTCATCCTTCAAAACATCGATTCGTTCCGCCCGTGTCAATACGTTGCGGTGCCGAACCAATGCATCCTTCAACTTCAATGAGCGATCTATCGACATTCGTCATCTCTCCTACTGTGCCAGCGTACTGATCTTCATGCCATAAGCGTCGCCAAAACGCGTCGCGGCAAACGTCTCTCTGCCCTTCGGGGCCTTGTAGTTCTTTCCCAGTTCAATGATCTTCTGCTTGATTTCGTATCCATCCGTACCCGGCCTGTCGGGGTTGCTGTAGAGATACTTCGTCGTCAACAGGTACCCCTCACCGGCCGGCAGATTGGCGGCATTGTAGCCATTGTCTTTGAACAACTTCCGAATATATCCCAATTCCGAAACGCTCAACTTGACGCCATTTTGATCGAAGTACTTGGCCACTTCTTCCAGATCAGCGGCATTTTTATGTTTTGCCAGGATGATCCAGTGGTCGCCCTCTTTCCGCGTCGGTTCCGCAACGGCCGAAGACGTTGCCGGAACATTGCGTTGGGCCGGTTTTGCGGAGGTCGCCTCGGCGACGGCATTCGAGTTCGCCGCGGTCACCGGCGTCTTCGCGGCCACGGGAGCAGGTGTTTTTGCGCCGGAAAACTTCTGCCCCACCCGAAACGCGGCTAAAACCACCAGAATCACCACCAGTGCGGCCACGATCCCGATGTGATACGGCACCGACACTTCGACGCGGCCGCCGTTTAACTGTACCGGCTTCAGCCGCCACCACCTCGGGACCACACCCGGCAGCGGCGCTGGGCGCTCCGCCTTTTCCACCGGACGGGTCTTGACCGCCGCAGGAACAGGCTTCTCCGCCGGTGCATCGTCTTTGACCACGGTTGCCAGCCGCTTGAGCTTGGCACTCTCCTTGATGATCACCGCCTCTTTCAGCTTCTCCAAGAGAGGCCGGGAAGGCTCTTTCTCCACGGCCCGTGGCGCCTCGGCGGAACCCTTCGTTGGCTCCGTCGGCGTCGGCTGCTCCTCCGAAGGAGCCCGGTCTTCCTGCCCCGGCGCCTCCGGTCGTAACCTTTCTAAGATACTGCCACGCTTAGCTTTAGCACGAGAGCGGCTGATTGCCTCATACAGCGCCTTCTGTCCCGTATAGCGCTTCATAGCCGACAACTCCGTAGCGGCCACCAATCCAGTTGGGTCCGGGTTCCCGCGCGCAAGTTGCCGCACAAAGGAGCCCTTCCCAAACGCGCAAGGTCGCCTTTGGGATTCCCTTCCCGGCCGGGATTGCCACAGACCATCCCCGACGCCGGGCACCAAACGGTTTCTTATACCGGATTCCGGGAGCCGATTCAACACAAAATTCGCAGTTTCTCTCTTGCCGAGCCCGGACGCCCCCCCCAGGGTCCCTGGTCTGTCCGCAGAAAAGGCGTATTTGACGGCATGAGGCCTTGGGGTTACTATGCTCACGGATTGTCGTTCGTCACGGACAGACGGGGGTTCGGCCGTGGGAGGATGAGGACATGAAACTCAGATACCTTCAAGTAAAGAACTTTCGATGCATCGAAGACTCGACGGAATTCTCCGTCTGTCCGGTAACCTGCCTGGTTGGCAAGAACGGGGCGGGAAAGACTTCCTTGCTCGAGGCCCTACACAAGCTGAACCCGGAGGTGACGGAATTGGGCCACTTCAACGTCCTGATGGAGTACCCCAGGGCCCGCCGGCGCGATTACCAGAACCGAGCGGATCAGCAGCCGGATGACGCCTTGCTTGCGACGTGGGAACTGGAGGATAAGGATGTCGCGGTGCTCGAGAGCACATTGGGTCCCGGTTCCGTCAAGTCCCGCGCGGTCGTCATTCGCAAGGGCTACTATCCCGGTCGGCACTGGGCCGGTCTGATCGCCCACCCCAGCCATCCGTCTGCCGCGCCGGCAGATCCGCGCGAAGCCGCGACGGCCGGCTCTGCTATGGCCCCTGGTAAGGTCGAAGAGCCGCCCACGCAGGAATTGGACAGCAGCTTCTTCGAAACGCACGTCGGAAAGCGACTGCCCAAACTGCTGTATTTTGCCGAATGGCATCTCCTGGAGGGCCGCATCTCCATTGACGTTCTACTGCAGCGAAAGCAACGGGGGGAGCTTACGGGGCAGGACCGGGTCTTCCTGGCCCTGCTGCAACTGGGCGGTACCTCGGTTGAACAACTCACCAGCATCGAGCGGTCGGAGGAGCTCATTGCGGACCTTGAATATGCCGCCCAACCAGTCACGGAAGAAATCGCCCAGTACTGGAGCCAGGAGCGCGATCTGCGCGTCAGCTTCCTTCTCTATCCCGGCCGCGCGCAGGACCCGCCGCCTTTCGACCGTGGTTTGGTGTTCGAGACCCGCATTGTCAACACCCGGACCAACTTGTCACTCAACTTCGAGGAGTGCAGCACCGGGTTCGTCTGGTTCTTTTCGTTTCTCGTGTGGTACTCTGATGTCCGCAAACGCTGGGGCGAGAACCTGATCATTCTGCTCGACGATCCGGGATTGGGGCTCCACGCGAAAGCCCAGTGGGATCTGCGCCGCTACATTCACGAGCGGCTCGCTCCTCACTATCAAGTGCTCTACACCACTCATTCTCCGTTCATGATCGACCCGGATCGGATCCCGTGGGTGCGAACGGTCGAGGAGGTCATCCAGGAAACCCCGGCGGGCAAACCGCTCCATGTGGGAACCAAGGTGGGCGGCGATGAACTGAATGCCAACTATGATACGCTCCTGCCTTTACAGGCCTCGGTCGGTTACCGGATCGTACAGGGCTTGGGGGAGGGCAGGAGGCTGCTGCTGCTGGTGGAGAAGCCGTCCGATGTGATCTATCTGCGGTGGTTCTCCGCCCGGCTTCATGAAAAGGGGAGAGTCGGGCTGCCATCCCACTGGGCGATTGTGCCCTGTGGCGATCTGACCCGGCTGGCGACCCTGGCCAGCCTGTTGGCGCCCGAGCCGACTCAGTTCGCCGCGCTGCTCACGCTCTCTCGCCAGCACCCGGATGTGGCCGGTGAGCGCCCCCTCGCGGGAATCCTGGCCAAGTCCAATGCCTTTCCCCTCCACTGGTACGCCGGACCGATCGACAGCACCGTAGAAGACATGATGGGGCCGCCCGCCTATTTGGCCCTGGTGGACCTGTGTTACTCGCTTCCTCGGCGGCTGCGCCTCTCGCGCAAGCTTCAGGTCGGGCCGGGCACGCCCGTACAGAAGGCCGTAGCGGATTACTTCGCCGCGCAGCAGCCAACGAAGGCCCATTTCGATCCTCTCGTTCCCGCCGAATACCTCCTGACCGGTAAGAGACGCCTCCGCAGACTGCCGGGAATGGAGGAGGCCATGACGAGATTCGAGCGGTTCTTCACCGATCTCACTCAGGCACGGTCTTGATAATCACACGCTTGCCCCGGCTGATGAAGGAGGCAATGACGAATCCCGCGGCGAAGGCGGCGCCTATCAGAGCGACGACCAAGAAGACCAATGCCCACCCCAACAGACTCATATCACGCCCTTTCCTTATTTCGGCTTCGTCTTGTTCGTCCGTGAACACATCAATAACTGAGAATTCATACAAAATAACTACGTGGGCTCGCGGCGCGCACCGGTAGGGAATTCGCCCAATCGCGGCTCTCAATTCCCCAACGATAGGCGGAAACAACGACGCTGTGGAGGCCATCAAGGAAGGCTTGTTTTTTCGAAAGAGCCCGTGGCGCAGGAAAGGACCAGGCCGGCTTGGCCCCGGTGGAGCACGGCCGTGCCTGCGGTGCTGAAACCTCTCTGCCTGGCTTCGTCGGCGATGCGAATCTTCTCCGCGGGACTGCGGCCTGCGGGAACGAGCGGGATTTCCTTAAGTTCCAAGTCGATGCGGTCAGAATAGACCGTGGCAACCAGGTAGTTGACCGCGGCCGGACCCGGACCAACCTGCCACCGACCGCCGTGGGCAATCTGGAGAATACCGTCGGCTTGGGTGCAGGAAATGGTGCCGGCCGCACCGCACAGGTACAGGTCCGCCGGGTGTTTCTTCAGCGTCTGCCACAAGGGGGATTCCCGACCGCCCGCCAGCAGCAGGTTGTCCGGGCTTTCGGGGCGGGCCGGGCCAAGAACCGGCACGTGGCCCATCACGACAATGTGCCTGACGCCGGGGTTATCGGCGAGAGTCTGTTCGACCCATTGCAGTTGCTCGCCTGTAACCTGTGGGACGATACCACCCTGCGTGCCGCCGGCCCGCTCGAACTCATCCAACACGACGAACAACGTGTTCTCATGGATGACCGAAAAGGCGGTCCCCTTCATACGCAAGGGACCGTTGCGAGGCATGTTCAGGTACCTTTGGAACTGCCGCTTGAAGAGGGGAACGAGAGCGGCCCTGTCCTCTGGCCAAGGGCTGCCTCCCACCTCGCCGTCGCCGACCGCGGCGTAGCACCGGAGCCCATGCTCCTCCATCCGTTTCATCCAGGCGGGATAACTCGCGGCCGCAGACTTCTCAATCGCGGCCTTGTCCGGCCAGTGCCCCTGGACCAGGTCGCCCGGGACAAGGACAAACTCCGGGTTCTCCGCCCGGATCGCCTTGAGCACGTAGTCCAGCGACTCTTCCCAACCGGGCTGCGGATAGGCCAGATCGGCACCCACAAAATTGGGCATGCTCACGAAGCGCCATGTCTGAGTGGAGGCGACACCCTCCCGGGGGACCTCCACCTTGGCCACCCAGAGGATCGCATTCAGAACCATCTTGCGGAACGGCTCCTGATGCCAGTTGCTCGTGTAGTGCCCGCCCGCGAATCCGAAGGCCCGGCCGCCGTTGGGACGGGTGTAGGCCCAGGCCAGGACTTTGTCCTGGGGGTTCCGAGGCGGCAACTTGCCCGTCATGACCGGGACCACATTCGTGTCGTTCTCGCGAAAACGAATGTCGAAGTACCACTCATCTTCCGCGACGTAACCACTGCAACCGCGCGTGATCGGATGGCCATTGCCGGCAGGCGTCACCTTCACGACGTTGACCGGATTCTGGGAAAAGCCCGCCTCATAACAGCCGCCCATCCACGCCATGAGGTCCGGCTGCGCCCCCGCCGGCGGGTCGATGGAATAGTGAAGGAAGATCAATCCGGTCCCTTTCTGAGCGAGTTCCCGGATCTTCGCCAGCCGACCGGGCTCCGCGAGCGGATGCATGTCGCGGCCATCGGCGAAAAACACGATCACATCCGCATCGTCCAACGTAGCAGGATTCTGCGGCCAGCCGTTGTCGTGGACCTCAATCTGCAACGGCTCAATGTTCGTCGCCTGCAGCAGGCAGTCTTTCACGAGCCGGGCATTCCTATCCCACTCGTGATTGCCCTCGCCATGGCTCGGCTTGCCCGCGAGAAAGACGATCTTCTTGGCCTTCGCCGCGGGAACCGGCGCCAGACCCGCCGCCCAGGCGCAGCCGCGCCGGAACAACTCGGCCGCCCCCGGATTGGTGAGGGCCCCGACGTCGTGCCCCAGCGGACAGTGAAACACGCGGCCCGCGCCGTATTTCAGGATAAAGGCCATCGCATAATTCTTACCGTCGACCTTCGACTTGGACTCCGCCAGGACCTGGATCGGAAGACTGCCCGCCAGGCACGTGTACAACTCGTCCCTGATCGTGAAGGACTTCAGCCCGCGCGTGACGGGATGGTCCACGTCGGTCATGGTGACGGCGAAGGCTCCGTAGGGATCGTGTCCCCGGAGCTTCGGATCATAGACCCGCCCGACGATCTTCTCGAACTCGGGCCAACCCTGGAAGGCCCCGCAGGCAAAGTGAACGGCCACGACGCCCCCGCCCTCTCGGACGAACTGCGCCAGATTCCGCCGCGCCTGCTCCCCCGGGTCCGGCGTCTCCCAGTTCATGAAATGCAGCACGGCAACTTGATACTCCCGCAATTTCTCCGACGCCAGGAACTCAGGCGTTTCGACGACGTCGACTTTCAACCGCGGGTCTTTCCGCAGTTCCGTGGCCAGGGCCGGCGCCGTCTCCTTCCACTTGTGCCCCGGATAATCGATCCCTGTGACAATGACGACCTTGCGAGTCTCGGCTTCCGCTCCCCAACCGCACGCACACGCCACAAGCACCAGTCCACCAACCGCCGACCGCCACAATCTACGCACCGCTCTTCTCTGCTCCATGGTTCTCCTTCGAGCCGTTTCTGCGTCCGGCATTGCACACCCGGATGACCAGTGTCTTTCACTATGGGATTTCTATTGGGTTTGCTGCGGTTTGTCAATGCGGAGGGTTGTGCCGGTGGTGCACATAGTGCTCGATCAACCGCTTCACCTGGTTGTTCTGGGGCGTCTCTTCGTCATTCAGGGTCTGGGTGGCATCGTCCAGAGGTTCCGGCTCCGTCTGATGCAGCTTGCGCAAGAGCGACAGCGTCTCGCGCCGAATCTGGGGAAGGTGCAGGTCCATCATCAGCCCCGTGTCTTTGCCCGAGCCATAGACCCGTGTCAGAGATTCCCGCTTGGCGAAAGTCTGAAGAAACGCCTTTGCCAGGATGAGGATCTCCTGGGTCGTGAGCAGTTTGCCGTCCACCCTTTTCTCCAGTTGGGCCACATCTTCCACGCCGAGCAGGTGCAGAACATGCTCCCACGTCCGACACGGCAGCATGCGAATCTTCGTGATTTCCCGCAGGGCCTGTCTTTCGCTATGGAGAAAGACCGCGAGCATGCGCTGCGCCTCGGCACGCCGATGGACCTGCTGCTGGCGCCGGACCAACTCGAACTGCCAAGCTCGGGAATCGTTCGACGAGGCGCCTGCTTGTACCAACGAACAGAAATCGCGCGCCTCCTCGGCAGCCGCCCGCTGAATCGCCGGCAAGGTCTCCTCATTCACGACGACAGGGATTTCGGGCGCTGGTTCAACCGTGGGGACCGTCGTTTCTGTCGCTATGGCAGCCGCCGGTTCCGTAACCCGTGCGGTCTTTCCTGCCTTGACGTCTTTCATGAACAGGAGAAAGCCCTGCGCGATTTCCTGATGTCTCCCTCTTTTGGCCGCGCGGCTGAGCAGTCGCTGCCACGCCTGGTACCGCTTGTCGTCTGCGAAGTACTCCCGGATATCGACCGCCAAGCCGGAGGAGACGCCGCCTTCTGCGCTCTGCTCCGTCAAAGTCTTGATGCCCTTGAGGACGGAGAACATATAATCCCGGTACCGCTCCGCGTTGCCCTCCGTGAACCGTCGCAGCCGTTTGAGAGTCAGCCGGATGTTGTCCAGCATCAGATCGTTCACCGTCAGGACATAGGAAGGGACCTGCTCCGCGTTGGAAAACTCGGCCACTTCGGCCAGTCCCGCCAGAAGCCCCTCCTCAACCACGGTCGATTCTTCTTTCTTGGAGTTTTCGCTGGCCGCTTCCGCCTCCTCCTGGATCCGTTTGAGCAGATCCTCCACCCCGCGCAACGATCTCTTCAGCATCCGGTCACTGGCCGCGTCAAAGAATCGAAACGGTTTGATAATCCACACGGCCGCGACGAGCAGCAAACAGGCCGCCCCCCAGATCAGGACCCGATGCCACTGCTGCCAGGTCTCCTGGATTTGCTTGATCGGGTCCGGCCCCCGGCGCTCGACCTGCTCGAACCCCTCGTCCTCGGGCAGGATTCGCCCCAGAGCCACCGACGTCAACAGCAGGACGATAAGACAGAACCACACCGATATCCAGACCCCTCCCCCCTTCGGGCCGTTGCCTCCGGACCGCACCCGAATGGGGGCCATCGGGCCGACCCAGGATTTGGGTTCTCCCTCGCGACGCAGCGCGATGGGGGGCCCTTTCTCCCCGATTGTTGCTGACACATCCACGACATTATTATACCATGTCCTTGGCGGTCAAAGGAAAGCCAGGTGCGGAAATTGCCAACGACTTCTGTAACGGAATGCAGACAAAACCGTCTCTCAGGCAGGACGGATCGCAGATTGGCACACTCAACTACATGGGAGGACTCTTATGAACAGGTCAAAGCGAGTGGCAGTGTTATCGGTTGGTATCTTCCTGGCGTGGGTGGGACTCTGTCAACTCGGTCCCCAGGTCCCACTGGCGGCCGAGCGCCCAACCCCAGTAACCGGCAGCCGGGAGGGCCGCCAGACGAGGACGTCGCCCCCCGCCGGATCGGTGGAACTCCGCTGCCGGGTAGAACAGCCCACGATGATTCTCTCTCTGGTCCCGCCGGGCCAGTCCGTGAAGAAGGGTGACCTATTGGTCGAATTGGATGTCTCGGCTTTGGTGGACAAGAGGATACAACAGGTCTTCCAGACGCGCAAGACCGAGACGGATTGGATCGTCGCCCGGGAATCGCAGAGCTTTGAGAAGCACACCGCCACCGGCCAGATCGATCTGGCGGCCAAAGCCCTGCGCTTGGCCCAGAACCAGTTGAAGGCGTTTACCGAGGGCGAGTACCCCAACCAGTTGGCCATGGCCGAAGCTGTCGGGCAGATCGCCAAGGAGAAACGCACCATGAACGAAGATCGAGTCGCGCGACTCCGGGCAACCATCAGACCCGACGAAACTGCGGGTACCGCCGCGATGACCGCGCTTCAGGAAGCCCAAATGGCACTCCAGGAGGCCAGCGTGCAGTCCCATGCAGCCGAGAACGCCCTGACGATGCTCAAGACCTTTGGTCGTGACAACAAGGTCGCCGAGCTCGAACTGGCCGTGGCTCAAAGGGAGTTCGACCTGGCCCGTGCCAAAGATGCGCTGTCCGCTGCCAACGCGAGGAGCGGGGCCCTTCTTCAGCTTGCCGAGATCACTCACCAGATGGAGGCGGACCGCCTGGCAAAGCTGGATGACCAGATCGTGAAAGGCAAGATCTACGCGCCGCAGGACGGGATCGTCGTTTACCCGGACGATGCCGGCGAGGCAGCCCTCAGACCCGGAGCCGTCGTCCATCCCGGTCAAGTCCTCGTCCGTCTTGTGCCGGCAACATCCATGCCGGTCAAACCGTGAATCAATTCACCGGCTTAAGAACCATGGAGCGGAGATTGATCGGCTGCCACTGGTTCCGCATGGGCTTGAGGCTCAGCTCGTAGGTCCCCTGCTCCAGCCGGACCTCGCCGAGCTTGGTAGTTTTGAATGTCTCGTAGTCGCCGGTCTTCTCGGCTTGAGCAGTGAACTTCTGCTCGCCTACGATGACCTCGAACTGACTTCTCTCGGCCGGTGTCGCCATGACCGCCGAGACGCTGAACCGGCCGCCCTTCTCCAGCTTGAATTGCCAACTCAC
Source organism: uncultured Pirellulales bacterium (assembly GCA_964354535.1). Lineage (GTDB taxonomy): Bacteria > Planctomycetota > Phycisphaerae > Sedimentisphaerales > Anaerobacaceae > PLanc-01. The sequence continues at coordinate 1,042 of CAYHAJ010000268.1, read as the reverse complement.
CCAGTCCCGCGCGTTGGTCCAGTAGCCAAGGTTGGGCTGGGCGCCCTTGGATTCGACCCGGGCGGTGCTCCCGTGGATCTCCGCCAACGGCGCAGGCAATGTCATCGTTCCGTCCGCCTCCTGTCCGGGCACCACCTTCTCAATGTTGAGCTTGCCCTTGACCTCCAGGACGACAACCGTATCGATTGCGTCCAGTGGCTCCGCCGGGACTGCGACAGTCGGGCCCCCTTCGCTCGCGGTCACTTTCAGAGTCTTGTCCGTCGCCAGCAGCCAGGCGCTGCGGACCTCATTGCGCAGACCCGGCACGACCAGCTTGCCGTCCTTGGGCCAGTTGAAGACGTGCAGATACAGCGTGGCTCCGGCGTTATTGAGCTTCTTCGTGCAGCGGCCCCACGGCAGGCGGCTGAACGGGCTGGCCGTCGTGGCATAGATCGACTCGCCATTGATCTTCATCCACTTGCCAATCTCCTTGAGCCGCTCGACACTCGGCTCGGGAATCTCGCCCAAGCAGGTCGGCCCGACGTTCAGGAGGTAGTTGCCACCCTTGCTCGCGATATCCACAAGGTTGCGGATCAGGGTCTCGGTGGACTTCCAGTTGTGGTCGTAGCTTTTGAACCCCCAGGTGCCGTTCATCGTCATGCAGGTTTCCCAATCCCGGCCGGCCATGCCGGTCGCCGGGATTTCCTGCTCCGGCGTGCTGAGGTCACCGCCATAACCCCCGCCCAGGCGGTTGTTGGTGATGATGCCGGGCTGCAGCTTGATCAGCGGCAGTAGCAGATCCGCCCGCTCCCGGTTCATATTCGTGGGTGTGTCCCACCACAGGACTCCCAGCTTGCCGTAGTTGGACAGACTCTCCTTCACCTGCGGCACGGCGATCTTGCGGATGTACTCGTCCATGTCATCGTCCTGGGCCTGATCCCAGTGCCCGCCGGAGGCCGCCCCGCCCGCATGGCACCAGTCCTGGGCCTGCGAGTAATAGAAACCCAGCTTGACCCCCTGCTTCTCGCACGCCGCCGCCAGCGGTTTGAGCAGGTCCTTGCCA
>CAYHAJ010000267.1:0-9750 GCA_964354535.1 uncultured Pirellulales bacterium | reverse complement strand
TCGTAGGGCAAGATGCCGGCCAAGAGCTCATACAGCAGCACTCCCAGCGAATAGATGTCCGAGCGGGTGTCGATGTCTTCGTTGACCATCTCCGCCTGCTCCGGACTCATGTACTCCGGGGTGCCGAGCAGTTGGCTATCCTCCGTGAACAGAGTCCGTTCCGTCAACGGCTGGCTGATCGCTTTCGCCACGCCAAAGTCGATGATCTTGGGGATGGGCTGGTCATTCTCGGCGGAGACGAGGACGTTCGAGGGCTTGATGTCCCGGTGAATAATGCCCTTTTGGTGGGCATGGTGGACAGCGAGACAGACCTGTTGAAAGAGGCGCAGCCGCTCGTCAATAGTGAGCTTGTGGCGGTCGCAGTACTCTGTGATTGGCAAGCCCTTGACGTGCTCCATCACGAAGTAGGGCCGCCCGCTCTCGGTCGTGTCCGCATCGTAGACTTGCGCAATATGGGGATGATCCAACAGGGCCAGGGCTTGGCGTTCCGCCTCAAACCGCGCGATCACTCGCCGGGAATCCATGCCCGGCTTGATCACTTTGAGCGCGACTTTACGCCGAATCTGGCCTTCCTGTTCGGCCAGATAGACCATCCCCATGCCGCCTTCGCCCAAGACACGGAGCAGCTTGTACCGGCCGATGCGGTCGCCAGGCTGTTCGGGGCCGGCGAGAGAAGCTGTTGTTCGGTTTTCCACCGCGCCGGCATCCTGTGCAGGTTTCTCTCTGGATGTGTCATCGGTGGCGTCCCCGCAGCTCTCCTGGGCTTGGGCTTCTTCGCGACGGTCCTGGGGCGGGCCCTGGGCCTCTGCGCCCAGAGATAGGAGTTGATCCAATTGGTCAGGGTCAAGCCCAAAGAACGATCTCTTGCTCATGTTCGGGCACCCTTAGTGACAGCGACGCCATTCGTTGCGCTCACATCACCATACCATTGGGAAATCACTGGGAATCTTGCGCGATTCTGGGAAAAAACTGCCTGATCTGCTCGAATTCTCCTTCCAGCAGTTCCTCCGACGTGACGGATTCGCGCAGGCGCTGGCGCAGAGCCGCCGCGAAACGCCTCTTGACCGTAACCATCATGTTGGATGCCTTGGTCTCGTCCTGGATTCCATACTTGGCCACGATCTCTCCAAGTGGCGGAGGAGTGCTTCGGTCCAGGATGGGATCAAGGACACGCTCCCGGAAGACGCACCAGTGCAGGGTCCGACCATCCCGGTGGCAGGCACGCTCCACCTCCTCAAGCACCTGCTCCAGAAGCGCCGAGACCCAGGCATAGTGGAAGGTGTTTTCGGGAGTTGACGCGGTGATGCTTTGGGGCACTTCGGGCGGCTCCGCCACGTCCAACGAAACGAGGCGGCCTTTCGGCCGGCGCTTCTGGGCATTCTCTCCGTCGCGCACGTCTCTGACATAGCGGTCCAGGGCCACCAGAAGCAGTGTGCGAAAGCGGCCCTTGGCCGGATCGGCCTTCTCAAGGAGGTGATGCTCCAGCACCACTTCATGGAAGAAGCCTTGGGTCAGGTCCTTGGCTTCCTCGTTGTTACACCCTTTACGCCGCAGATAGCAGTACACCGGCTTCCAGTACCGGTGCAGCAGCAGGCCGATCAAGGCTTGACTCTTCTCTTGGTCGCTTGCACCTGCCCCCTCGATCAACGACCAGTGGGTCGTCAGAAACGCCTCTCCCGTGCCACCCATGTCTGTGTAATCGCCGCGACCCATGTCCCGTTCCCCTGCCGACAGACCTGCCCAGAGGTCTTCCCCGCCCACAGATCTGTCCTTTTTCGGTGTCGGACCAGGTTTTTCAACCCGGTTTGCCAATAAGCCGCTGCTTCTACTCTACATCATAACCACCCTCACGGCAAGAACTTGTCCGAGAACGGATCACTGTCGGATGTCTGGATCTGCGAGATTTCCGCGTGCCCGCCAGAAAAGACCGAGATTTCGCGCAAGATCAGAGATTTTTGCCCAAGAAGGCTGTGAAGACAACGGAAACCTCTTTGAAAGGGCACAACCATGAAACGGCAAGGCAGTTACAGAATCAGCAGGAGTTGGGCAGGGCTCAGACGGGGTAACGTGCGCGGACGTGGTCCGCCCACGAAGGCGATCAGAAGACTGCTAAGCATCTGTGAGAAGAAGGTCCAAGCGAATGGAAACAGGCCGCCAACGCGACCGGAAAGTGGAGGTAGACAACCATGAACGCGACGAGGAACTTTCTGATTCTGGCGTGTGTGGTCGTGGCGCTGGGCACCACGTCCATTGTGAGGGCCGATTTCACCTTCGGCGAGCCGGTGAAGTTCGGCTCAGGATTGTTATGGAACAGCGACGACATCAATTGCTTTTCTTCCGATGGGCTGGAGATGTATATCGACCGGTGGTTGAGCGCTGACAACATTGACCTGTACGTACTGACACGTGCCTCGGTGGACGACGATTGGGGCCCTCCGGCGAGCCTGGGGCCTGCGGTCAACAGCCCGCAAGCCGACTGGCTGGCATCCATCTCCACCGATGGACTGACGCTCTATTTCCAGTCCAACCGCCCCGGCGGTTTTGGCAGCACCGACCTCTATGTGACGACTCGCGCCAGCCGCAGCGCCCCCTGGGGTCCGGCCGCGAACCTGGGCCCGACAATCAACACCTCCGCTATCGATGCCAACGTGTGGATATCGCCAGACGGTCTGGAACTCTACTTCATGTCGACTCGGTCTGGGGGATACGGCAGCTTCGACCTTTGGGTGACAAAACGGGCAACAGAGAACGACCCCTGGGGGGAGCCCGCGAATCTGGGGCCAGTTGTGAACAGTGCCTACAATGAAGACGGTGTAGGGCTTTCTCCGGATGGGCTGCTGCTCTTGTTCGACGACAATGCCAAGCCCCGGCCGGGGGGATATGGCAACAGTGATTTTTGGATGACACGGCGAGCGAGTCTCTCCGATCCCTGGCAGACGCCGGTAAATCTGGGACCGAAGATCAACGGGCCCGGCGCGGAGTTTCCTCCACGCATTTCACCGGATGGCCGCACGTTGTATTTTGGCAGTAGCCGCACTTCACCCTGGGATTCGTGGCAAGCACCGATCCTTCCCCTTGTAGACTTCAACGGCGATGAAAGAGTGGACCTCCAAGACCTTCTGAGACTCATCGAATCCTGGGGCCAGAATGATCCGACGGTAGATATAGGCCCCATGCCCTGGGGCGATGGCAAGGTCGATGCGAAGGATCTGGAGGTCCTGATGTGCTACTGGCAGCAGGAGATTCCCGATCCGGCGTTGGTCGCGTATTGGAAGCTTGATGAGACTTCGGGAGCCATTGCCGCCGACAGTGCCGGAGGCAACGAGGGCGTGGTGGTCGGTGATCCGCTCTGGCAGCCGGCCGGCGGAAAAGTCGGCGGCGCCCTACAACTTGACGGCCTTGATGACCACATCAGGGCGTCGTTCATCGTGAACCCGGCCACCGGTCCATTCAGCGTCTTTGCCTGGGTCAAAGGCGGGGCCCCGGGACAAGTTGTCGTCTCGCAGGTCGATAGCGCCAACTGGCTGATGTTGGACTCGGCTACAGGTACGCTCAAGACCGATTCGCAGAGGGGCGGTCGGCTGGGCAAGGCATTACGTTCCAATACGGCCGTTGCCGACGGCAACTGGCACCGGGTCGGCTTCACCTGGGACAACTCCACCCGGATCCTCTACGTCGATGATGCCGAGGTCGCCCGGGATACCCAGGCGGCTCTGGCAGGTTCGACGGGGTACATGATCATCGGGGCGGGCAGCACGCTTGCCCCCGGCACCTTCTGGAAAGGCTTGATTGACGAAGTCCAGATTTACGACCGGGCCGTGCAGCCGTAGAACCTATTGCGTACTCGGCAGGTGGGTAAGGGCTGATGGTGGCAAGTGCTGTCAGCCCTTTTTCGTTTTGCTCAAGCCGCACAAGGCGGACGGGGCCCGTTCTCTCGTACCTATCATCTACCTTGACTTTGAGCCCAGACCCGCAATATAATCGCCCACTGACGCGCGGTTCGCAAAGTCTCATACCGGAGCCTCATGATATGGCTGTCATGCTCTCTGGTGTTTCCGGAGCGAGGTGAGCCATGGATGAATCACGGGCCGATTCCGGACCCATCCGACGAGCCGACGATTTCGCCGACCTCAGGGCCTTCTCGTCATGGTGGTTATGGCCGGCACACCGATAAGAGTCCTGCTGACAGGTCCGCCGGGGTGTGGCAAGACCACGGCGGTGGTAAAGATCGCCGCCGCTCTGGACGAGAAGGTGAGGAGGGCGGGCTTCTACACGGAGGAAATCTGTGAGGCCGGCGGGCGTGTCGGTTTTCGCTGGCATCGGCTGAACGGACGCAGCGGCACGCTCGCCCATGTCAAGATCAAGAGTCCTCACCGAGTCAGCAAGTACGGTGTAGACATCGAGAGCTTTGAGACAGAAGCGGTCTCGGTTCTCAATCCCGACACGCCGGACGTGGACCTCTTCGTGATTGACGAAATCGGCAAGATGGAGTGCTTTTCCGGCGAGTTTGTTGATGCGATCCGGCGGCTGTTGAAGTCGGACAAATCCGTTCTCGCCACGGTCGCCCAGAAAGGCGCAGGCCTGATCCGCGAAGTCAAGAGCTATCCCGGCGTCGAATTGGTACATCTAACGCGTGAGAACCGCGACAACGTAACTCGGCAGATTGCCGAGAGGCTCCTCGCCTTGGCAGAGTGAGCGATCGAGACGGGTGGCACCGTCCGGCGGGATTTTCCCTTTTCTTCTTTCGGGCTTTTCCTCTATGATAGAGGGTAGGTCACGAGCCGAAGTGAATGGGATCCGACCGTCCCCGTCGGTGGGGCGTGCAACGATGATGGAGAAGTGGGCTGACGTGGTAGCGGACCGCATTGTGGGTACGGATGCTCTGGGCAAGGGCAAGCCGGGAGCCTCCCACGTGAAGCATCGCGTTGGGGGTGCCTTGCTATTGCTCGGCGCTGCCGATACAGGCAAGACGACCCTGCTGGGCGCTCTCGTCAAGCGCCTGGTCCGGCGCGGACCGGTCGCTCTCGTCGATGGCGATATCGGCCAGTCCCACCTCGGTCCGCCGACCACCGTCGGCTGGAGCCTGCGCGAGAGGGATGCCGGAGAGGCTATCGAATTGCAGCCCCGCGGGATTGCGTTCGTGGGCGATGTCACACCCATGGGGCATCTGCTGCAATGGACGGCGGCGCTCGCTCTGTGCGTGGAGCAGGCCAGGTGGGCCGCCGATGTGGTTCTCATCGACACCCCCGGCCTTGTCACCGGCGGCGCCGCGTGCTCGCTCTGGTGGACGATCCAGCGACTGCTGCGGCCCGAACGAATCCTCGCGATCCAGCGCGCCCATGAGTTGGACGAGGTTCTGGGCGGCCTGCAGACCGGGCTGTCCCGCATCGATAGGGTGAAGACGCCGGCGCGACTCCGGCGCAAGTCGCCCGAGGCCCGGCAGGAGCACCGGCGTCGGCTGTTCGGGGAGTATTTCCGGGACGGGACGGCCTATACGCTGAGTCTCAAGAATCTGGCGGTACGGTCCGTGGAGCACATGACCCCCGAGAACATTCTCGGTCGCCTGGTGTGCCTGACCGACGCCGCCGGGCAGGATATGGCCGTCGGTGTGATCGAGCGGTGGCAGCCGCGAACGGCCCAAATGACGATTCACGCCCCGCACCTCGAAATCCGCCGCGTGCGCTGCCTGACCATCGGTAACGCAAGGATCGAAACGAAGATTGGTTGGAGTGGATGACATGGAGACAGCCCTGACGTATCGCAGCCTGATCGACCTCTTCCACCGGTCCGTGGCCGCCGTAACCGACCCGGACAAATTGGCCGTCGAGATTCTGCGCACCGACCGCCATGAGACGCTGACCTTCCGGCAACTGCCGGAGCGGGCCGAGGCGTTTGCGACCTGGCTGCTCCGCGAATCCGGCCTGCATCCTGGCGACAAGGTCGCGCTCCTGAGCAAGAACCGGACGGATTTCGACGTTGCCCTGTGGGGGATGATCCTGGCGGGGATGATTCCGGTCCTGATCGATCCTGAGCGCGGGGCCCACGGTGTCATTTCGCACCTGCAGGCGACGGATGCCCGCGGCTTGGTGATGGCCGACGATTATGAGCATCCGGAGGCACGCGCGGAATTGGCCCAGTTCGGCGCTGCGCACCACCTGGTTATCGTGACCATGACCGACGAGCCTCTCGGCCAAGGGGGGGTCGTGGATGCCAAGGCTCTGGAGGAGATCCAAAGCCAGGTCGACGTCGATGACACCGCGGTCATTCTGTGCACCTCCGGCACCACCGGCGATCCCCGCGAGGTGGAATTGACGCACGGCAACCTGATCGCGAATCTTCAGGGCTCCGTGAAGAAGGTCGACATCGGTCCCCACGATGTTCTGGGCCACATTCTGCCGCCGCACCATTCCTTCGGCATGACCGTGGGCAAGTTTCTGCCTCTGCTGGCGGGCGCGACGAGCATCTACACGAACAAGTACCGCGAGGTCTCGGACCTGATCCGCGAGAAGCAGGTCACCATCTTCATCGCGATCCCGGCCCTGTACACGACCCTGGCCAAGAAATTGGAGGACGGAATCCAGAAGCAGAAGAAGGAAAAACGCTGCGTCGCGTTGCTCGACCGTTTCGCCCCGCGCTGCCTGGGCAAGATGATCCGCCGGAAACAAGGTTGGACACAGGTACGCTTCTTCCTTTCGGGCGCGGCTCCGATGCCGCGCTGGGTGCTCGAAGTCCTGTGGCGGCGCGGCTTCAAGATGTACGAGGGCTACGGCACGACAGAGAACTCGCCGGTCTACGGCTTCAACGACCGGCCCGACAAGATCGGCTCGGTGGGTAAGCCGATCGATACGCTTATCGTCAAGATCACGGATGCGGACAATCGCACGCTCCCGCCGCACCAACGTGGCGAAATCTGCCTGGGCGGGCCCTGCATCGCCAGGGGTTACTACAAGAACCCGAAGGCGACCCAGGCTGTCATCGATAAGGACGCCGAGGGGGTGCGCTGGCTGCATACCGGCGATCTCGGCTACCTGGACGAGGAGGGCAATCTCTACATCACCGGCCGCAAGAAGTACCTGATCATCCTGCCCGGCGGCAAGAACGTCAATCCGGAGCGGGTCGAGACGGCCCTGTCCGAGGCGAAGTTTGTCCGGGAGGTCCTCGTCGTGCCCAGCCGCCGCGAGGAGAACAACGGCTTGATGGAGGAGTCGGTCCGGGCCCTCGTGGTGCCGGCGTGGGAAACCCTGGAGAGTCATACGGGCCGTCCCCAGCGGGAATTGCTTGCGGAGCCCCAGTTCGTCAAGAACCTGGTTTGGGAGAGCATCCGGGACTGCCAGCAGCAGAACAAGCAGCTTTCCCACTTCGAGAAGGTCGCCGCCCACAATCTCGAAATCCTTGCGGGTGAGTTCCTCAAGACCTCCACGGGCAAGATCAAACGCGAGCACTACATCAACCTGGACCACCTGGAGGCCAAGCACACGCGGATTGCGGAATACGTAGCCTCGCGCGCCACCCAAAAGCCCGTGCGCGATGCCGCCGGCAGCTAAACCTCTAACAGGATAAATCTAACCATGTCATTGCGAGGAGCGCAGCGACGAAGCAATCTCAATCCCAAGAGGGGGAGATGGCTTCGCTTCGCTCGCAATGACAGGGAGCCAGTGTCTACCGCGTTTTCATTCTGACCGAGGCTCCAAAGCTATTTACTATTTACGAATTGCGATTTAGTATGGTCCCCGTGCTCAACGACAAATCAGAAATCGTGAATCTGAAATCATAAATTCGAAGGGAGGACCGGAGAATGTCCCAGACGCGCAAACCTACCCAAGTAACTGCGACCGGCCTGTCACTCACCCGCCGGGGCTTCATGGCCGGGGCGGGGGCCGCCGCCGTGTCGTTCACGGTGATGGAGCCGGGTCTCGTCCGCGGCTCGGCCGCGAATTCCAGGATCAATCTCGGCCTGATCGGCTGCGGCGGACGCGGCACCTGGATCGCCAAACTGTTCAAACAGCACGGCGGATACAACGTGGTTGCCGTGGCCGACTACTTCCAGGATCGCATCGACGGCGCCGGCAACCAGCTTGAGGTGCCCCAGGCCAACCGGTTCCCGGGCCTCAAAGGCTATCTGAAGCTGCTGGAGAAGGTGGACGCCGTGGCGATAGAGAGCCCGCCGTACTTCCACCCGGAGCAGGCGGCCGCCGCCGTCGCGGCGGGCAAGCACGTCTACGTCGCCAAGCCTATCGCGGTCGATGTCCCGGGGTGCCTGGGCATCGAAGAGAGCGGCAAGAAGTCCCGCGCGAACAAGCGCGGCTTCCTGATCGACTTCCAGACCCGCGCGGACCCCTTCTACAAGGAGGCGCTGCGGCGGGTGCACGAGGAGAAGGCGATCGGCACGATCACCTTCGGCGAAGCGACCTATCACGCGACCTGTCCGTTCGGGCGGATGTACGACGCCTGGCGCAAGGACCCCGAGGGGGCGGAGAACCGCCTGCGGGCCTGGGGCCTGGACAAGGTCCTCTCCGGCGACATCATCACCGAGCAGAATATTCACACGCTGGACGTGATGAACTGGATCATGCAGGTGCCGCCGCTGTGGGCGGTGGGCACGGGCGGCCGTAAAATCCGGCCGGTCGGGACCTGCTATGACACGTTCAGCCTGCTGTTCCAGTATCCGGATAACGTGGGGATCACCTTCAGCTCGCGGCAGATGGAAGGCCACGGGACCCAACCCGACGGCATCCGCAATCGCATGTTCGGGTCGGAAGGTGTTCTCGAGACCGAGTACGGCGGCCAAGTCATCATTCGCGGAAAGAATTTCTATCGGGGCGGGTCCTCGCCGGGCATCTACCAGGATGGGGCCATCGCCAACATCAAGACTTTCTACGACAGCATCACGGGCGGCAACTTCGACAATCCGACCGTCGAGACGAGCGTCCGCAGTAACCTCGTCACGATCCTGGGCCGGACCGCCGCGTACGGCAATCGCATGGTCACCTGGGAAGAGATGCTCAAGAACCCGGAAAAGCTCGACGCCAATCTTAAAGGCGTGAAAGCCTAAGACGGGTGTGAAGAGTCTGAAGGGTGAGAAGAGTGCGAAGGGTGTCAGCATAAGATGGTGCGTGATACGCACCCTGCGGTGAGGAGAAGACACATGTTCGACAGCAATATCAGCCGCCGAGGGATGCTCGCGACGACGGCAAGGGCTATCGCGGGGTTAACGCTGGCGACAGCGCCCTCGGCATTCGGGCAGGAGCAGCAGGGGGGCAGGCAGAGAAAACAGCCCCAGGGCTTTCGGATTGGCGTCTGTGACTGGACTATCGGCAAACGCTGCGATCCGGGCGCCTTTGCCCTCGCCAAGAAGATCGGGCTCGATGGCGTGCAGGTCGATTTCGGCGGGGGGCCCGACAAGGACCCGCCCTTGTTCAACGCGGAGCTGCAAGGTCGCTACGCCGAAGAGGTCAAGGCCCAGGAGATGCGGATCGCCTCGCTGGCGATGGGCGTTCTCAACGAAGTGGCGTACAAGAGCGACCCGCGCGCCGAGAAGTGGGTGGACCAGGCCATCGACGTGGCCCGGGCGATGCGGCAGCGGATCATCCTGCTCGCCTTCTTCGGCAAGGGCGATCTCAAGAACGACAAGGCCGGCACGGACACGGTGGTGAGCAAGCTCAAGAATATCGCCGCCAAGGCCGAGAAGGCCCGCGTGACGCTCGCGGTCGAGTCGTGGCTCAGCGCCGAGGAGCACCTGGCGATCATCGA
>CAYHAJ010000266.1:0-43278 GCA_964354535.1 uncultured Pirellulales bacterium | reverse complement strand
CCCAAAACAAGCGAATCCCCCGAGCCTTTCCGGGTGGAGAAGACGAGGTTCGGTATCGGCATATCTTCCTTGCCTCCGCCGATCAGCGGCTTGGGGTCATCGCTCCAGGTTGTCTTTGCTTCATGCGGGGGCGGCTTTCTTCGTCGCCAGGGGTGACGGCGGATCGTGGCGTCCGTACCACGACTTCAGGGGCTGCCATCTTAGCCGGAGCCACAGCGTAACCCCTGCAAACCACGGAAGAACACCGGCAGCCACCGGTTCCACGACAGCAAACGGTACACCAGCCGACGGCCCGTCTTGACAATCTGGCACGGCAGTTCGATGAAGGCCTGGCGGAACCTCTTGAACTCCAGCGTCAACACCGACTGTTTCTCGGCGGCGTATTTTTCCGCCCAGCGGCCCTCCGCGGGCAGCCGCAATGCGAACCACGCTTTGAGCGTCCAAGCCAACGACGCCATCACCATGTAGGCCCAGTTGCTCACCAAGCTGTCCACCGGCATCCGCATCGCCTGGACGCCGTTCTTGAGCTGCTCGATCAGGTTCTCCTGGTTGCAGCGTTCGTTCGCCAGACGCACGATCTCGGCGGCCGAAGAGGTCCGGTCGTTGGTGATATAGAAGAAATAGCGGATCTCGTCGAAGAGCCGCTGTTGGCCTTGTTCCACCGACAGGTTCTTGCGCAGCACCACGATCCGGTACGTCTTGCGACACTTGGTCGGGCGATAGTCGAACTCAGCCACCTGCTCCGATTGCAGATGCACATTCTTGTACCCCCGCTCTTGGACGATTCGCTCCTTGACGTTCTCGGGTCGCTGGCGTGGTTCCGTGCGGACCTCATATTTCGCCGGTCGGTGCAAGGGCTTCCAGAGACCCTCCGGCAAGCCCTCGGCGAGGGCGACCAGATTGGCCATCGCATCAATCCCGAAGATAAACCGCACCTGGGGTCGCTCGTCCCAGCGATCCAGATGTTCCGTCTGGCTGAAGTCCGTGTCGCCCCGCAACAGAATCTGGCGAAAGCCCGCGGCCCGACACCGATCGATGGCCCGGTCGAAATACGCGGCGGCGGATTGACTGCTCGTGCAATTGCCGCTGCGATTGACCAGATACAACGGCTCGCCCGTATTGGCCAGCGAGAGCACCAGGGGATGATAGCCCCAGACGCCCTTGTACGAGACATCCATCCCTTCCTTGCATTCGCCCGTCGTCTCGGCGATCGTGCCGTCCGCCTCGACGATGGCTTGCCGAAAGAAGGACTCGGGCTGCTTCTTCCAGACGCCCTGCCGCACCCGATTGACGATTTCCATCAGGGCCATCACGTCCTCGACCGTGAACCGCCGACAGAAATCCCCGGCCGTCGTGGGATCGGGAATCCGTTGCGTCCCCAAGGCGTCCAGATACACCTCATCGTTACGCAGACGTTCGAGGTCTTCCAGGCAGTCCCCGTGGCACAGAATGTTGTAGGCGATGTTCAGCACATGATCCGACTCGTGGTACGGCAGATGGCGTTTGAGCAGGTGCAACTCCTGATCGAGCGCCGCAATCAGCCCCGTCTGTTGGGCCAGCAGGTGCATGGCCCCGAGGCCGCCGTAGGCGAAACCTCGGGTTCGCTCGGCCATCTCATACTGAATATTGCTGGCGCGGAACATGGGCCGGTCCTGCGGTTCCCATGGTCGCGGTCGCAGTCTTCGCTCGATTCTTTGCTGGCGTCGTCGTAGCCTTCGGGGTAGCATCTTGTTCACTCGAAATGCCTCCTTGCGTATCTGTTGGGTCTTTCTGATAAGTCTTGTCCAACCCTCTTATACGCCAGGTTTCCAGGCATTGCGAGCCTTTTTATGAATTCCCGCCTCAGAAATGCGGGAAAAATCACGCTTGTATAGGGACTAGGCCAGCCGAAGGACCTCGCTGGGGATGTTCTGGATGAGACGGGGCAGCCGATCGCCGATGCTGAAGTTGGTATTACCCGCGCCATGATGGGAAAGGGCGAAGGTTGGCGTGTCCTAGAGCTGCCCAGTTTCCTCGACACCAAGACCGACGAGAACGGCCGTTTTCTCTTTGCCAACATGCCCGCCGAAGCAACCTTCGAATTTCGCGTTCGCAAACTTGGGCGAGTTACAGTCGATACTCTCACTCAAGCAACGTTCGGTGATTCTTCCGCAACCTCGAACGTTGCACAGACGGACAGCGGAGAAATCAGGTTGCAGTTCTCACCGGGCCAACCGGGCATCAGGCTGACGCTGCCTCTGGAGGCCAGGATCGAGGGTGTAGTTGTGGAGAAGATCAGCAGCACACCCGTCGCCGGAGTGAAAGTGACTGCTGGATTCGATCAGTTCGAGGAGGGATTCTTGCCGCCTGATCCTGTCACGACCGCCGAGGATGGCACATTCAGCATCGGCGGCCTTATTGCAGGCAGACGTACGCTGCAGTTGGCAATGACTAGAGGACAAGCGGCGGAATGGGCAGCGGAGCCGGTGGAGATCAGTCTCGGGGCGGCAGAAACCAGAAGCGGTGTGAGGCTTGAGTTGACGAGAGGTGGCGTCATAGAGGTTCTCGTCAAGAACTCCGAGGGAAGACCTGTTGGGCAAGCTGGTCTTAGGGTCTGTCGCGTAGAACGTGACCGGTGGTTTCGTGGGGTTACCGACGAAAAGGGGTTGGCACGGATGCGGATTCCATCGGGGCAATACCGAGTCGCTGCACCTATTAAGCCAGGGTATGCTCTGCAGACCAAAGAGGAGCAGGTCTCTATCGGAGAGGGTGAGACTAAGCGGGTCGAGTTCGTTCTTGAAGCCGCGCCAGGGGAAACCGGGGGAAACTGGGGACGCACCCTATTTTACGATAAGGCGAGGATAGATACGCACAATACCTGCGTCTGGCGTGTGTCCATGGAATCCGGGGGGTCGGCGGGGGGTCGGCGGGGGGTCGCGTCTTCATATATCATTTAACGGAGACAATTTAGAACCGTTGCACGTCCCCGCCTGATGCGACAACACCGGGCCAGGAAAGCGCGGGCGTGACACCGGGCGCACGTCCTCACGGAAGGGGGGGCAAGCCGGACGCCGAGGACAGAAGAGGCGGTTCAGGGGGCGGAAATGCTGGACCGGCGGCGGGTACGTGCGGAGCGTCTACGCCCCTGAACCGCCCTTGTGGGCGTGTTTGCGGACGCGGCGTTGACGTGTGAGGCGACTACCGTTTGGGCGAAGCAAGGAGACGCGTGTCAATCCGCCGAACGCTACAGTCGTCGTAACAACAACGCCAAAGAAAAACGGGGCGTCGTCTGGTGGACGGACGCCCCGGTTCTGTGTCACTTTATGTCACCGGCTGCGGTGCGGCGGCTGCGCTGGACTATGGGGCCGGATGGCCGAAGCTGATGTCGTCGAGGTACACCGTGCCGGTGCCGCCGGCTTTCGGCGTGGTCTTGTCGCCGACGTCGATCGTCAGCGACTTGACTGCCGTCATCTTCACGCCCGCCGAGGTGAACTCGCTCAGCGGAATCGTCCACTGCTGCCACGCCATGAAGGCCGTGGCCGCAGCGTCCGGATGCCGCACGACCTTGGTCTTGCCGGCACTATCCTTGACCGTCAGATACAGACCTTCGACGGAGTTGCCCGCCGGCTGGGCGGCCCCGATCTCCGCCATCTGCCAAGCACCGGTCACATTGCCGGTCGTGGAGACGTTGGTGAACGCCGCACCGGTCGCAATGGCGGCATCATGGCTGCATAGCGCCAAGCCGATCAGGACCGGATTGCTCATCGTGATCGTTGGGGCTGTGCCCAACTGGGCCCAGGTCTTGCCGTCGGGCGAAATATAACCCGAGAAGGCGTTCCCTTTGCGCTCGATCTTGACCCAATAGGGAGCCGCCACCAGCGTCGTGCTGTCGTTGTTGGACGAGGTGCCATTCGCCGCGAGCCGGCGTTGGAAGCTGGCGCCGTTGCCGGCGCTGGCGCCACCGGGGGTAATGGGCATAAAGGCGTGAACCGACCCGGTCTGGATATTCTGGCGGATCATCACGCCGCCTTTAGCCCAGACGTTGCTATTGGCGATGCTGTCCACGCGGGCCACCATCGTGCCGTCGCCACTGAGGCTCTTGTAGGCGAACCGGAATTGATCGCCGTTATTCCAGATATCAGTGCCGATAGCATTCATGAGAATGCTGCCCGAGGCTGTCTCGGCAAAGCCCGGGGCCGACCCGCGGAAGTACACGACCAAGTCTTTGGCCCCGTTGGTAGTCCAGTCCTGAGCCGGACTGAACGTCCGCTCGGCCTCGGAGAAGTTGGGCGCCTTGCTGTTGTCATAGGCCATGGGCATCGACTGCTTGCCGCCATGCACGAGAGCCGCTGTCGTTTCGCCGAAGGTCCCGTTCACGGCCGTATCCAGACCGACGGTGGAGCCGCTGGATTTGTAATTGTCCGCGAAGCCGTCGATCCAGAACGACCAGATCTCCTCGCCCGCCTTGTCGGTGTAACTCTCGAAGTCATCGATGGGCAGATACGGCCGCGTGGTGAAGCTCCAGACGTTGCCCGGATAGGTGACCGTGCCGACCTCGTCCACTTTCCAGTAGTAGGAAGTGCCGAAGTTCAGAGCGCCAGGGTCGAAGCCATGATTGGTCACGGTCTGGGCCGGCGCTGTTCCCCCGGCCACCGCCGCTTGATCGGTGCCAAAGAAGACCTTGTGCGAAGTCGCCTCGCGGCCCGGCCGCCAATCCAGTTGGGCGTCAAGATTCACCGCGGTGCTGCCCGTCGCGGGCTGCGGAATGCGGGCCTGCACGGGAACGTAGGAGAACCGCACCTCGGCCAAACCGGTCTGCGGTGCCATGCCACCCCAGTTGGCGGTGATTGTCAGCTTGACGAACTTGGCCTCCACGCCCGGGCTCACGGTCGTGTTGGCGGCATAGCCCGGCATGCCCGACGCCCGGGCGAATTCCGGTACGTTGGCCAGCGCCGTCCACGTCGTGCCGTCCACGGAAGTCTCGATCGTGACATTCTTGGCGCCGAAGCCGAGGAAGCTCTCGATGAGCTGCTTGGAGTTCCAGACGACGAGGTCGTTCAGCTTATAAACCTTGTCGAACTCGTACTGGATCCAGTTCGGTGCCGCGCCCGCGCTGAGCCACATCGTGGTCGGCTCGGCGCCGTGCAGGTCCCCGGTCAGGCCGGAGCCGTCCATCGTCTTCTCCGGACCCATTCCGGCCTGGGAACTGGAAGCCGTGGCCTTCGCAGGTTTGAGTGGATAGCCGAACGGCTCAACGGTGAAGGACCACACGTTGCCCTTGAAGACCATGTTGTCGGGGGTCTTGTTGACCTCGTCGACGCGCCAGTAGTAGGTCCGGCCGTATTCGAGCGGCTCTTTGGGACTGTACCGGGCGTCGGTCTGCCCCTGGCCGACCAGAACTCCCTGCGGACTGTTGCGGCTGGCGCCATCCACGTCCTTGGGGGCGGTTCCCAGATACACATCATGCGTGGCCGCGAACATGCCGGGTGTCCACTGAAGCGCAGCGTCGCGGGGCACATCCAGGGCCCCATGGGCCGGTCTGGGGTCGGCGGCCTCGGGCGCACCGCCGATGACTGCCGCCAGCCCCTTGTTCATGATCGTCTTGATGCCCTCCGGCGACAGAACGACGCGAAAGAAGCCCACCTCGTCCACCCTTCCGATAAAGTAATCCGATTGACCGCCGGCGGTGGAGCGGGCCCCAATCAAGAACCGTCGGCTCGGATCCAGCAGGATCCCTGCGCCGGTGGTGGAGGCCGCCGAGGTGCCGTCGTGATAGAGCTGCATCCGATCGCCATCATAGGTGGCCACGAGATGATGCCATTCGCCGACCGTCGTGGCGGCGCTGATGCCGTTCCAACCGGTATTATTGTACGTTTCAAAAAGGATGGTCGCCTGGCCGTCGTACATCATGACGCCCCAATTGACGGAGCCGGGCGTGCCACTGGCCACGTGGGAGCCGCGTGAGATGATGTGGTTCCAGTACTGAATGCTGGCGACATTGCACCAGAAGGACACCGAGAACGATTTGACGTTCAGCGCCTCGGCATTGCCACAATTGACGTACGTCCCCGACCCGGTGAATTGCAGGGCGCTACCGAATTGACCGGCCACCCAGGCCGGTGCGCCCATCAGCGTGCCATCATTGCCGTTCCTGGAGGCGTCCTTGGTGGCGGTCCCTTGCCCCTCGTCGAGGAGCCAGGCCCCCAGAATCGTGTCCGGATCGACTTGGGCATGGCTTTGTCCCACCAGTACCAGACTGGCGACGATCCAACCAATACCAATCATGCGCAAGCGTGTCATCTGTGTTACCTCCCTCAAATCATGCGAAGAGAATTCTAAATCCGGCCTGACGAACGCCCATAATGGCCTTTTCATCTGGATGTCCTCCAACGTCATTCCCCGTGCGTGACATAAAACCCTTTGTCTCCGTATTGGCGGCGTGCCAGTGGGAGACTTTCGCCGCCAATAACACCATTTATAACAGATCGAAAGGCCGCCTGCAACCGCATTCTGGACGATAAGTATGATGTCCGCAGATTCCCAGATTTCCCCGCCAGCGAGGCTTCCTACGGGCTCGGGTTCAGGGCGTGCTTGGTCTGCTCGTAGACGCTTTTCTTTCCTACAGGACCTCTCCGCGCGTCATCACCGCGCGGGCGAACATGCTGTCCCGCCGGACAAAGGCCTGATGCATCGGCTTGGTGTGGAATGGTGCGGAAGGACGGTCTGGATCGATGCCCTGTGATTGATATAATGCCGGGGACAAGTGGCTTCTTGGTTTCGGTCTGGAATTGAGTAGGGCGTCCCCAGATTCCCCAACCATCTGAAAGGAACCAACATGGAAAGTACACGACACGCGCCGGTGGTAATGGCAGTATTGCTGGGACTGGTGATCCGTGCCTGGGCTCAGGCGACGCCGGGGCCAGTGGCGACCGCGTTGCCCCAGGCCGCGAGCGAGATCCCGCTTTACCCTGGTGCGGCTCCGGGCTCGGAGAAGTGGGACTGGTCGGAGCGGTCCGTCACGACGGCGACGGGCCTCCCGATGGTGCAGGATGTCGTCCGGCCCGTGTTGCTGCACTATCCGGCCAATCGGGACAAGGCTGTGGGCACGGTCATGATCGTCGCGCCGGGGGGCGGGTTTCGGACGCTGATGATGAGCTACGAGGGCCTGGACATCGCCCGGCGGCTCAACGCCATGGGCGTCGATGCCTTCGTCTTGAAATACCGGCTCTTGTATACCGGCCCCGGTGCGCCGAGCAGGCCGGCAAGTGGGGCAGCCGGCGCGGGGCGACCCAAGACCATCAGCGTGACCGGGGCCTACAAGGCTCAGGCGGGTCAGGACCTGATCGCACTGGCGGTGGACGACGGCCGGCAGGCGGTGCGGCTCGTGCGCGAGCGGGCGGACCAGTTCGGGGTGCGGCCCGACCGGATCGGGATGATGGGGTTCTCCGCCGGCGGCCTCGTCACGTCGGAAGCCCTCTTCGGCCCGGCGGCGACGCGGCCGGACTTCGCGGCGATCATCTACGGGGTCGGGGAGATCAGGGTGACGCCGAGCCCGGCGCCGCCCCTGTTCCTGGCGGTCGCGGCCGACGACCCGCTGGCGGCCGACCGGACGGTCGAGCGGTACACGGCCTATCGCAACGGCAAGGGGTCGGCTGAACTCCACGTGTTCCAGATGGGAGCGCACGGCTTCGTCAACAAGGGGGGCGGCGCCGACCACTTCATGGATCGCCTGCAAGAATGGCTCACGGCCAACAAGCTCTTGGTGAAGTCGCCGACCGCCATCCGCCAGGCGCCGAAACCCGTGGACGACACCCCCGAGCGCCGCGCGCGACCTCAGCCCACCGTGCCGTCGGTCTACAAGGAAATGCCCTTCGTCGAAACCGCCCCCGAGCTGGCGCTGACGCCCGAGGAGAAGCAGCGCGGCTACGTGTTGTTCCACCGTCCTATCATGGAGCCGGTATATCCGAATACCAAGCCTCTCGCTCAGGAGCGCCTGGAGCATCTCGCGGCTTTCGCCACACCAGGAGAGTTCGAGCCGCTGACGCTGGGCCTCTATCCGGTCCGCGAACTGCAGAATCTTAGAGTGCGGTGCTCGTCGTTGACCTGCGAGCCCGGCGAAATTCCTACCGCCGCGATCACGGTGCGCCTGGTCACCTATTGGAACGTCGGCTATCCGCGCTATACCTCTCGGTCCACGTACCGGCGCACGCCCGAACTCCTGGAGCGTGTCAGCGTTCACTCGTCTGGGCGCGGGGAGTGCCAGCGGTATTGGATCGAGGTTCATGTGCCCGAGGACACGAAGCCGGGCTTGTACCGAGGAACCGTATCCGTCTGGGACGATGGTTTCGAACAGGCCGTTGAGATCCCCATGTCACTACGCGTCCTGGGGTTCAGGCTTCAGAAGGACCCCGCCAAGCACTACTCGGCCTACTACTACGTGCGGAACCGGACGCAGTACGCGGGCAAACCCGAGTCGTTTGTTCAGAAAGCCTCCGCCAACGAGTACCGGGCGATGGTCGCTTACGGCTTGGATATGACGCCGACCCTGTCTCTTCGCAGCAATGACGGTAAGACAATCCAGTTGCCCTACGCGGATGAACTCGACCGGATGCTGAAGGCCGGGCTGATCGGACCGATCCCGGTCACGGCCGACGGCGTCATCGGGCGTTTCTACCGCGACACGACTCCGGGCGGCGAGCAGGGCTCGCATTGGAACATCAACCAGTTGCCGCCCCCGGAGTTCTACGAGAGGATCACCGCCGCGTTCCAGGCTTTCGAGACCGAACGCAAGGCGAAAGGATGGCCGGAATTCATTTGCTGTCCCATGGACGAGGTGGCGGCGGAGAGAAAGGAGTTCGGCGCCCAGGTCTACGCGGCGGTGAAGGCGGCCGGGATTCGCACGTATGCGACGAAAGACCCCACCGGCGCCGATGCGGCTGTCTATCGGCCCTATATCGATATCTGGTGCTCACAGCCCTATTCGGTTCCCTACGAGAAGATCATAGGTCAAGACCGATACGAGTACTGGTGCTATCCGAATCACAACGCCGGGGAGATCAAAGACCGCCTGGTGATGTGCAAGGGCGGGAGGATGACGTATGGTTTCGGCTTCTGGCGCAGCGGCTACACCACGCTGATTCCGTGGAACTGGAACTGGACGCCGGGCTCCGATCAGTTCGACTACCTGCGCGGCTCGCAGTCGGGGTGCGGCCAGCGGATCGACGAGGACGGCGAAGTGATCCCGGCCGTCTACTGGGAGTGCTTTCGGGAAGGCGTCGACGACGCCCGTTATATCTACACGTTGCAGCAAGCCATCTTCGAGCGCGAGGGTTCGCCCAATGCCCAATGCCGCCGGGCCGTCGCCGACGCCCGCCAGCTTCTCCAGGACACTTGGGACGCCATCCATGTCCAGCAGAAATACCTGGCGGACGGCATGTGGCCTTCGGAGGAATTCAACACCCGCCGCTGGCTCCTGGCCCAGGTCACCAGCGAGTTGCTGCGGTATCCCGCGGTCCGGACAGGCAGCGCGCCGTCCGTTCTGGTGACGAACACCGCGCCGCGGCCGGCCCCGCCGGAAACGTCGAGCCTTGATCAAGCGCTGCAGGCCGGGAACCTCCGGTCGACGGACCTGGGCGGAGACTTCGCCGCGTGGTCCAACGGCACCAAAGAAGGCAAGATTGAGATCACCACGGTGGCGGACCACACGGAGCGAAAGGAGCTGTGCTGGCGGGTCCATATCGACCATCAGACGGACGGTGGCGAAGGCGGTAAATATCCCATCGGATGGCCCCGGATCGCCCGCTCCTTCCGAGAGGGTGAATTCGACTTCAGTGACTACGACTATCTATCACTGCTGATCCGTGTGGATTCCAATCGCGACGAGGTGGCCGACGACTCGACGCGACTTGGGTTGTCCCTCCGCTCGCATAGTACCCCCCAGCGTCTCTTTGATACGCAAGTCGACTTGGGAGATCGTCAACGTCAGTGGATTCCCCTACGTTTCCCGCTCCGCGAACTGATCGACCGGACAGGCGTTGGTCCGGCCCCATGGCGTTCGGTCTCTCAGATCCAGTTGTTTGTTGCCGAGAGCGATTATGCCCACGGCACGGATCTGGCCTTTGAGGTCAGGGATATCGAGCTTCTGCGCTTCACCTCCCCGGTGATCCAGCGTGTGGATGCCCCCGCGTATGTCACGCTCCCGCGCAATCGGCTGGCGGTCTCGTTTGACATCGCAGGAACTCGATCCGTTCGACCGGGTAGCCACACCGTCGCCCTGTCACTTGCCTCTGATGACGGCCGCACGCGCACGCAGCAGCAACAGGACCTCGCCAACGAACAGGTCGTCATACTTGATACATCCACTCTCGTCCCCGGACGCTACCACATGGATCTGGCGATTGTCGCTGCCGACGGCACAAGGTGCGCGCGTGAAAGGCGACCCCTCGAAGCCGTTGCCGGCCCGCTAACCCCTTAGCCACAGGTGATGGTGTGCCTGTCAAGCGGTCCTGTACCTGGTCGATTTCGCTGGACATAGGTAATAGCCGACTGCATTCTTGTGATGGGTGACATACAGAAGGACCCTCGAATACCAACAACTACAGAGCGTCGGAGAAGCCCATGAAAGACAGAAGCTCAACTGTAACCGCAAGGCAGGGAGGCACACTTCGAAATACTGGCTGGGGAGTGTTGGTGCTGACGGTGCTGGGGTTGGCGCTGGGTGCCGTTTCGGCGGCGGCCGCAGAGCGGAAGGCAGAAGCCGCCGGCCTCAAAGTAATGAAGGATGTGTCGTACGGCCCGCACCCCAGGAATGTGATGGACTTTTATCTGCCGCAATCGCAGCCGACGCCGCGCCCGCTGGTCATTTGTATTCACGGGGGCGGCTGGGCCGGAGGGGACAAGAGGGTATACGCGTGGCTCGGGGAGGCGCTGGCACGCCAAGGGTTCGCGGCCGTCTCGATCACTTATCGCTTTGGGCCGGCCTGGCAAGCCCCGGCGCAGTTGGATGACGTGCAGCGCGCGGTGCGCTGGTTGCGGAGGAATGCGGCGCAGTATGGGCTGGACCCGGAGCGTTTCGGGGCCATCGGTGGCTCGGCGGGTGGGCATCTGGCCTCGTACCTGGCTCTGGCCGATACGCGGGACAACAGCGATGCCGAGCTGGCGGTGTTCTCCAGCCGCGTCCAGTGCGTCGTGGATTGTTACGGGCCGGTGGACCTGGTGGGCATGATGCGGTCCGCCTCGGCCCCGATCGTACAGGCGTTTATCGGCAAGCCGCTGGAAGGGAACGAAGAGGATTATCGCCGGGCGTCCCCGGTTTCCTACGTAAAGAAGAATCCGCCGCTCTTCTTGATCGTGCATGGCACCAAGGATGTGGGCGCCGCGCGCGGTCAGGTTCCCATCGAGCAGTCGCTCGACTTCCACCAGAAGCTGCGGCAGGCCGGCGGCGAGGCGACGTTCCTGAAGCTGGAAAGAGCAGGGCATGGGTTCACGGGCAATGGCTCGAACCAGTATGCGCAGGAGACCTTGGCGGCAGCTCTGGAGTTTTTCACGAAGCATTTGATGAAACAGAAAGGACGTCAGTGAAGAACAACGCACGCTCGAAGAGAAGTAAAGAGATAACCAGAGGAAACCCACTATGAAACCACTGACCTTCGAAGCCTTATTCACGGCCCTGTTGCTCTTTCTCGGCACCAGTATGTCCCTGCGCGCCGCGGAGGCGAAACCCAACATCATTTACATCCTTGACGACGAACTCGGCTACTACGAGACGGGCTTTATGGGCAGCAAGACGATCCAGACGCCGAATCTCGACAAGATGGCCGCGGCAGGAATCGTCTTGCGAAACTTGTTTGCCGGCGGCTCGGTGTGCGCGCCGACGCGCTGCTGCCTGCTCACGGGCAAACACAGCGGGCATACGTCCGTTCGTTCCAACGGCGGCGGGACACCGCTGCGCGCCGAGGAGGAAACCATCGCCTCGATCCTGAAACAACGCGGCTATGCGACGGGCGGCTTCGGCAAGTGGGGCTGTGGGGGACGCGACTCAACGGGGGTGCCGGAGAAGCACGGATTCGATGTGTTCTTCGGGTACTACGACCAAGTTCACGCGCACACCTTCTACCCGCCGTATCTGATCCGCAACAGCGAGGAGGTGAAGCTGGAGGGCAACAATGGCGGCAGCGTCGGCAAGACCTACTCCCAGTACGTCATTCATGAGGCAGCGATGAAATTTATCCGTGACCACGGCAAGGAGCCTTTCTTCGCCTACCTGCCTTACACGCCGCCGCACGCGAACCTCGACATTCCCGACACCGATCCCGCGTGGGCCCTCTACAAGGACAAGCCGTGGCCGGAGCCCGCGCGCCGTTATGCGGCGATGGTGACGATGGTGGACCGGCAGATCGGTGAAGTCCTGGCCTTGTTGAAGGAACTCGGTGTCGAAAAGAACACCCTCATCTTCTTCAGCGGCGACAACGGTGGCCAGGATCGTTTCTCCTCCCCAGAACTTCCGCGCGGCCTGCACAGCGCGAACAAGAATCCGCAAACGGGCGTCGAGTTTCGCGGCGGCAAGGGCAGCCTTTACGAAGGTGGATTGCGGGTGCCGTTCTTCGCGTATTGGCCGGGCAAGATTGCCCCGGGCCGCGTCAGCGATTATCTCGGCTCCTTTCCGGACGTGCTGCCCACGATTGCCGAAGTCACCGGAGCCAGGGCGCCCGCCGACATTGACGGCCTTTCCCTCCTGCCGGAACTGATCGGCGAAGCGGCCGCGGGCCGCAGGCAGGCCCAGCACAAGTATCTTTATTGGGAGACAGGGGGTTGGACGGCCCTCCGCCAGGGCCCATGGCGCGCTGTCCGCCCCAAGGCGGGCCAGCCGTGGGAGCTTTACGATGTTGCTTCTGATCCGAGCGAGTCCAAGGACATTGCCGCCGCGAAACCGGATCTGCTGGCCAAATTGACCGCGCTCGCGGAAAAGGCGCACGAACCGGTTCGCGAGGGCACCTTTACCCGCACCGAGCGCCACCAGCGTGACCGCCGGGCCAAATTCGGCAAGCAGGACGAGGTGGATACGCCCCAAGCAAAGACCAAAGCCAAACGCAAGGCCGGCAAGTGACGACCAGTTGTGCCTGGCAAGCGGTCGCGGGCCACGTCACGGCAATTGAATTCGCAGGAAACCGGTGCCCAGATCCCGCAATCCAATCCTGAATTTACCGAGGTCATGGCCGAGCAGAACCGCAAGGATGCGCAGGTACTCAAGGGCCGCCTTGAGAAGTCACACGCTGCCCATCTCGATCCTGGCCGGCAACCCGATCCCAACTGGTGGAAGAGCCTCGTACTGAGAGACTGACGGCATGCAACTGACAGAAGATAGCGAAAGGTTCACGATCATGATGAAGCCAGCGTGTCCAACGACAGTCGTCGCCGTGACATTGCTCCTCCTAACTGTCCTCCGGCCCCTCGGCCTTTCGCCCCTGCAAGGGACGTTGTGCACGGCGGACTCCCAACGACCACCGAAGCCCAACCTCATTTTCATCCTCGCCGACGATCTCGCGCAGGGGGACCTCGGCTGTTATGGGCAGAGGCGCATCCAGACGCCGAATCTCGACCGGATGGCGGCCGAAGGCACGCGCTACACCCAGGCGTATTGCGGGACGAGCGTCTGTGCGCCCTCGCGCACATCCCTGATGACGGGTTTGCATGTGGGGCATACGCCGTCCCGGGGGAACAAGAAGCCGCCGGGTACCACCGAGGGCCAATGGCCTCTGTCGGCGAAGACCCTTACCGTGGCGCAGGTTCTCAAGACGCAGGGGTACGCCACCGCCTGCATGGGCAAGTGGGGGATGGGCTACTTTGATACTACCGGTAGCCCGCTCAAGAAAGGCTTCGATCACTTCTTCGGCTACAACTGCCAGTCCAAGGCCCACGACTATTTCCCGCCGTATCTCGACAATGACGACCGGCGTATGCCGCTGGACGGCAAGACCTACGCGCAAAATCTCATCCAGAAGGACGTACTCGACTGGGTCCGGAAGCACAAAGACGGCCCGTTCTTTCTCTTTTATTCCGTCACTTTGCCGCACGGCTCGTATGAAATCGACAGCCTCGGGGAATACGAGAACCGCGCCGGCTGGACGACGCTACAAAAGACCTACGCCGCCATGGTCACGCGACTCGACAGCGACGTCGGCACACTGCTCGCACTGCTGAAGGAACTGAAGATTGACCGCAACACGCTGGTGATGTTCGTAGGCGACAATGGCTCCGCCTTCGCCGAGAAATCGGAAGTCGGCGCGTTCTTCGACCAGTCGATGGGCGGCAAATGGCGCGGCATCAAACGCAGCCTGTACGAAGGTGGCCTGCGCCAGGCCGCGCTGGCTCGCTGGCCTGGGGTCGTCCCGGCCGGGCGCGTGACGGACGAACCGTGGGCATTCTGGGACTTTCTGCCGACGGCCGCCGAGCTCGCGGGCGCGAAGCTCCCCGCCGATTTCCAACCGGATGGTTACTCGCTGGTTTCCTTCCTCCAGGGCGGCCCTGCGCCGCAGCGGGAGTACTTCTACTGGGAGCTGCACGAAGGCCGCGTGCTCCAGGCGGTGCGCTTCGGCGCTTGGAAAGCGGTGAGGAACGGCCCCTCGGCAGCCATCGAGCTCTACAACCTCCACCAAGACGGTAGCGAGACCACCGACCTGGCCGCGGGCCAGCCGGCCTTGGTCGCACAGGCCACCGCCCTGATGGCGAAGGCTCACTTGGAGGACCCGAACTGGCCGATGGTGGCGGTCCCGAAGGTAAGAGCAAAAAAGCAGAACAAGAAACCATGAGGTTTATCTGTGCCTTTCCGCCATGCGTACCTGTCAAGCGGCAATCGGACCACCTCGCGGCGCCCAAATTCTCAGGCAACCGGTCGATCTTCAGATGTGATGTGGTTACAAAGGAAATGAACAGGGGCCGAAGCGTCACCCCGAGCGTCATACTCGTTGTGGCAGCGAATCTCGCCGGCTCGACCCGGGGCGCGGAACGAGAAGGGACAAGCCAGACGCCGCCTGTCCATCAAGTGGTTCGCGATACATCGAGTTGGTTTCCCTTCGAGTTTCCCCTGGGTGCCTTGAGGAAATGGTACAACAGTCCCTCCATCGGTTAATCGAAAAACGAATAGTTGATATTTGGGATGCCACGCTGACTTCCCCAGAGTGGAAGGAGTGAGGCGTCCCCCGAAATCCCGGGAAAGGGTACGACCGTGTCAGATGTTTTGCCGATCGCAGAAGCCATAGCACGCCGGGCCGGGGCCATCGTCATGGAGGGGTTTGGCCATGTACGCCAGGTGCGGCGAAAAGGCGTGATTGACCTCGTTACGGAATTCGACCAGCGTTCGGAAGAGCTGATCGTTTCCTCCCTGCAGAAGGAATTCCCCGAGCAGGCCATCCTGGCGGAAGAAAGCGGTCATCACCCCAGGACCAGTGAATATCGATGGGTCGTGGATCCCTTGGATGGAACGACCAACTTCGCTCATGGCCTGCCGCTCTTTGCCATCTCCCTGGGATTGTTGCGCGGCAAAGTTCCCGTGGCGGGAGTCGTCTATGATCCGCTGCACGAGGAATTGTTTGCTGCCGCCCTGGGACGGGGGGCTTCTCTCAATGGTCGCCCCATCCGGGTCTCCTCCCAGGCGGACCTGGGGCAGGCCCTTCTGGCCACGGGCTTCGCCTATGATGTCCGCACCAATCCCCGGAACAACCTGGCCCAGTTTGCCCAATTCCAGCGGCGTACGCAAGGCGTGCGACGCTTGGGTTCGGCCGCGCTGGATTGTGCGTGGACGGCGCTGGGGCGGCTGGATGGGTACTGGGAGTTTGGCATCAAGCCTTGGGACATCGCAGCGGGGGGACTCCTCGTGCGTGAGGCCGGGGGGTGTGCCACCTCCACCGAGGGAGACGAGGAGTTCATCTCGACGGCCACGATCGTAGTCTCGAACGGTCTGCTGCATGAGCAGATGCTGCGCGTCCTGCGCGAAGGGGACGACGCGCCTTTGCCGCAGTAGCAGTTCCTGAAACATCCGGCCTCGATCCGGGCGGCCGATTCTGTCCAATAAGTGGAATTCGCGTGACACTGCAGACAGCCAAGGAGAGAATAGCGGCAATTGACTATTCTACGACACGTTGGAGGAAGTATATGCGCACGCAGACGCGCAGGGAGTTCTTGAGGGCTTTGGGGGTGAGTTGGAAAACACGCTGATCGTCGTAACGGGCGACAACGGGATGTCGTTTCCGCGGGCCAAGGCGAACGTGTATGAGTACGGGGTGCATGGACCGATGGCGGCAAGCTGGCCGGCGGTGGCGCCGGGCGGGCGGACGGGGGATCCTCGCATCCTCGGGGTCGGGGATATCTTCGAGACGTACAAGCGGTACAGCCCGATCCGGGAGTTTCCGGCGCCGGACGGTGAGTAATCGACTACGCCTACTGGTAAACCACTCCAGGCGCCACTCGTCCCTCGCCTGTGTACCACTTGTAACCCTTGTTCTTGACACAAAAACGCTTGTAAGTCATTGTGTTTAAGCGACTTACAAGCCGAATGGTGGACTGAGAATCTGTGTGTCGCTGGTTCAACTCCAGTCCTGCCCGCTGTGGTAAGATACTGGCTGCCAAGTACTTGCGTTTGGCGGCCTCTTTCATGTGCTGCTCGGTACCATCGAGTCTCGCTCCGGCTTGGTGGCCACCTCGACCGGGAGGCCCGCATCTCCCAAAGCGTACCGCGGACCTGACCGTGTCTCTCGCTGAGGCTGTTGCTTCTACGGACGTGGCACTCGCCCCTTTCATTCTCGTGATGCTCGTGCCGTGGGCGGCGGTCGAGGCGCCTCAAGGTCTTGCTTCGGATGGAACTTGAGTCCCTGCCACTGGGGCAGTAACATGGGGCCGACTTGGCCGAGGCTCGTTTCGGGTGGCCCCGCCGGCGGGAATGATGGTGCGCGGCGGGAGCAATCTCCCGGACATTCCTCGTTCGAACCGACCAGGCGAATCAATCGGTAGGAAGGGATATCGCACGCGTGACGCGGATTGCGATGTCGTACGGAAACCATGGGATCCGAAGGAGATGAGCACATGATTACGGAGATTACCGCGCAGGAACTGGACACCGAACAATTCACCGCCGCGAAGGTTGCGGAGATTAAAGAAGCCGTGGGCACGGGAACGGCGATCAACGCGCTGTCGGGGGGGGTCGATTCGTCTACCGTCACCATGCTGGGGCATCGGGCCCTGGGGGAGCACCTCAAGACCGTTTTCATCGAGAATGGTCTGATGCGCGAGGGGGAATCGGATCAGGTGGTGAGCTGGTTTCGCAAGCTGGGTGTGTCGGTCGAAGTGATCGATGTGCGGGACGAGTTCTTCGCGGCGCTCCAGGGAATCACCGACCCGGAAGAGAAACGGGAAGCAATCACCCAGACTTTTTACCGAAAGGTCTTTGGACGGATCGTCAAGAAGAGCAAGGCCAAGTGTCTGCTGCAGGGCACGATCCTGACGGACGTGGATGAGACGGTGGCGGGGGTCAAGCGGCAGCACAATGTCTTTGCGCAGCTCGGCATCGATCCGCAAGAGGCCTTCGGCTATCAGATTCTCGAACCGCTCGTGCAACTCCGCAAGGACGGGGTCCGAAAGGTAGGCAAGGCGCTGGGGCTTCCCAGCGAGCTCTTCGAGCGCATTCCGTTTCCGGGGCCGGCGCTTGCGGCGCGGGTGATCGGCGCGGTGACGCCGGAACGGATCGCGACGGTGCGTAAGGCCACCACCGTCGTGGAACGGTTGCTGAAGGGGACCCGCGTCTTCCAGTACCTGGCGATTCTGCACGAGGATCGGGTGACCGGCATGCGCGAGGGCAAACGGGATTTCGGCTATCAGATCGAGGTGCGCTGCTGGGACAGCGTGGACGCCCGAACCGCCACACCCACACGGCTCTCCTTTGAGACGCTGGAGAGTCTCGCTCGCGAGATCATCCGCGACGTGCCCGGCGTCGTAAGCGTGACCTACAATATAGCTTCGAAGCCTCCCTCAACGATCGAGGCAGTCTAATGGTCTTCAGCGTATGAGTGTGGAGGTCACTATCATGATGAACGCGGGCAGATTGGCAGCGATAGCAGCAGGGATTGTCATTCTGGTCGGTGCAGGTCGCCTCTTTGCGCAGGACTGGCCGCAGTGGCGCGGGCCCAATCGCGATGGGAAGCTCAGCGGGTTTGCCGCACCCCAGAGTTGGCCGAAGGAACTGACGCAGAAGTGGAAAGTGCCGGTTGGCGTGGGCGATTCTTCGCCGGCCCTGGTGGGCAACAAACTGTACACCTTCGGACGCCAGGAGGCCAACGAGGTCATCAGTTGCATCGATGCCGTCACCGGCAAGATGCTCTGGCAGGAAATCTATCCGGCGCAGTTCGTCGTCACCGGCGTCAGCGCGCGGCACCCCGGCACGCGCAGCTCGCCGGTGGTGGCCGAAGGCAAGCTTTGCGTGCTGGGCGTCGGCGGGATTCTCTCCTGCGTGGACGCCGCCACGGGCAAGGTCCTCTGGCGCAAGCAGTCCGCCGCTGACTACATGGACACGCCGTACCAGTTCGAGTCGTCGATGTCTCCCCTCGTCGTCGACGGGCAGTGCATCGCTTACATCGGCGGCAAGGGGCAGGGAGCGCTGATCGCGTTCGACCTGGCCAGCGGGCAGGCGAAGTGGAAATACACCGGCGACGCCCCGGCGCCCTCGTCGCCGGTCCTCATGACAGTCGATGGTGTCAGGCAGGTCGTGACGATCAACGAGAAGCAAGTGATCGGGGTCAGCCTGGCCGACCAGACCCTCCTGTGGCAAGTGCCGTTCAAGGCCCGGCCGGTCAACACGACCACGCCCGTAATCGATGGGCAGACAGTGTATGTCACGGGACAGGGCATGGGCACGCTGGCCATCAAGGTCCTCAAGAAGGAAGGGAAATGGGCGGCGGAATCGGTATGGACCAATAGCGACACGCAGGCGGGTTCGACGTTCACCACGCCCGTGCTGCGCGAGGGCCTCCTGTTCGGGTACGCGGCGACCAAGCTTCTGTGCCTCAGCGCCGAAACGGGCAAGGTACTCTGGGCCGACACGGCGGCCCGGGGCCAGAGTGCCGCCGTCGTGGATGCCGGCTCCTGCCTGATCGCGCTGGCCGTCAACGGAGATCTGTGCGTCTATCTGCCGAGCGACAAGCAGTACATGGAACTGGCCCGCTACAAGGTCGGCGAGCCCGAGATCTGGGCGCATCCCGTCGTCTCTGGTAAGAGCATCTTTGTCCGAGATAAGGAATCGGTCACCCGGTGGGCGAGGGAATAGAGAGGAGGATACTGCCATGAATCGTTCAGGCCACCTCGTTCTTGCTTCGAGGGGTTTTGTGATTTGCCTGGGCCCCAAGGCGTTCAGTCAACCGGCGAGTCCCGGCTCCATTGAGAAAGCGACCGGCGCAATCGACAATCGACCAATCAAGCTCACGCTCGACACCGCGAGTTACATGACCCTGATCGGCGGCCGGTAACCACGACGTAACTGAGTCCCACCGATAGAGAGACGGAGGCTGCAGATGAGTGAACGCGGCAAATCAACGGAAAGTCGGCTGCCACCCGTGGGGGAAGTCGTTCGAAAGGCGACTGCGGTCGCCGTCATGCTTGTGGGTATTTCGGCGGTAGCGTGTTGTCGGTGCGGAGCGGCCGAGTTCTTTGTCTCACCCCAGGGCAATGATGCTCAGGCGGGAACGAAGGACCAACCGTTCAAGACTCTGGAAGCGACCCGTGATGCGGTGCGCAAGTCCGATCGTGGCGGGGAGATCGTTGTCTGGTTGAGAGCGGGTGTGTATGAACGACCGGGGCCTTTCGAATTGACGGCCCAGGATTCGGGACGTTCGGGCAAGCCCGTGACGTACCGGGCGTATCCCGACGAGGAGGTGCGAATCATTGGGGGCCGGCAAGTAGACGACCGGAGGCCTGTCACTGACGAAGCCACGCTCAGCAGACTCGTCCCAGAGGCCCGGGGCAAGGTGCTCCAAGCGGATCTGAAAGCCGTCGGCATCCGTGACTATGGCCAAGTGAAAAGCGGGGGCTTGGAATTGTTCTTCGAGGACAAGCCCATGACGCTGGCTCGTTGGCCGAACGAGGGATTTGTCACCATTGCGGGCCTGGTCGAACCCGACACGGTCAATGTCAGAGGCACCAAGGGCAGCAAGACCGGGAAGTTCCTGTATGAGGGCGACAGGCCCAGTCGCTGGCGCCAGGAGAACGACGTGTGGGTCCACGGGTACTGGTTCTGGGATTGGGCGGATGAGCGTCAGAAGGTCGAATCCATCGACACAGAAAAGCGCGTGATTACCGTGGCGCCACCCTTTCACGGCTACGGATACCGCATCGGCCAGTGGTTCTACGGGTTGAATATCCTACCGGAACTGGATATGCCGGGGGAGTGGTACCTGGACCGCGAGAAGGGGGTCCTCTATTTCTGGCCCCCGGCACCCATCGAAAAGGGCCGTGCGGTGGTCTCCGTGGCGGATGTGCTGGTGAGCCTCACGGGCGTTGCGTATGTGACCTTTGAAGGCGTGATCTTCGAGGCCGCGCGTGGCACGGCCGTCGTGATGAAGGACTGCGAGCACACCCAGATCGCGGGGTGCGTATTGCGGAACCTTGGGAACCGAGCCGTCCAGATCGAAGGCGGCCAGAACAACGGCGTCGCGGGTTGTGACATCTATGGCGCCGGCGGGGGCGGTATCTATCTGCGTGGGGGTGAGCGCGCGTCGCTTACCCCGGGCGGGCACTTCGCCGACAACAACCACATCCATCATTATGGTCGATGGAATCGCATGTACACACCGGCCATCTCGCTCGATGGCGTAGGCAACCGCGTCACACACAACCTGATCCACGACGCTCCTCACATCGCGGTCTCCTTCGGAGGCAACGACCACGTGATGGAGTTCAACGAGATCCATGACGTTTGCCTGGAATCCAACGATGCCGGGGCGATCTACGCCGGCCGGGATTGGACCATGCGGGGCACGGCCATCCGCCACAACTATCTGCACGACATCACCGGGTTCCGAGGGCGTGGCTGCGTGGGGGTCTACCTGGATGATATGTTCTGCGGCACGCAGATCTACGGCAATGTCTTCTACCGGGTGACCCGCGCCGCTTTCATCGGCGGCGGGCGTGACTGCACGGTGGAGAACAACATCTTCGTGGACTGCCGGCCGTCCCTGCATGTTGACGCGCGCGCCATGGGCTGGGCCAAGGACTCCGTAGCCACGACGATGATGCAGCGGCTGAAGGCCGTGCCCTACACCTCCCCGCTCTGGCGGGATCGCTACCCCGAGCTCGTGAGGGTGCTTCAGGATGAGCCGGCGGCCCCCAAAGGCAACGTTGTTGCCCGCAACGTTTCCTGGGGCGGGCAGTGGGAGGAAGTGAGTAAAGAGGCGCGGCCCTACCTCACGTTCTCCGATAATTGTGTGGATGCCGATCCGCTGTTTCAGGACGCACCGCCCAAGGCCTTCCGTCTGCAGGATAATTCGCCGGCGTACAAGATCGGTTTCAAGCCCATTCCGTTCGAAAAGATTGGATTGTACGAGAGTGAGTATCGTAGAGGAGGTGCGCAATGAACCACAGCCCATGGTCACGAACGGTGTTTCAATCGGTCGCCATCTGCATCGTCCTTTCCATCGCTGCGACGCTGGGGGCCGAAGGGCTGAAGTTGGCGGTGTTCGATGTGGACGTGACGCCGCCGGTGGGCAGTATGATGGCCTATGACCCGGTCAAGGCGCAGGGGGAACTGAGCCTGCGCGGGCGCGGCGTGATTCTGCTGGGCGCCGGGGAGCCCATCGTCCTGTGTGCCCTCGACTGGATTGGCATCGCCAACGAGGGGCATGATGTGTTCCAACAAAGACTGGCGGACGCGGCGGGGACCACGCCGCCGCGCGTGGCGGTCCATACGGTGCACCAGCACGATGCCCCTGACTGTGACTTTGCGACCGAACGATTGCTCCGCGAGCACGACCTGCCGCCAGGCCCCTTTGAAGGTACCGTCGCCCGGGCGGCCTTGGAGCGGCTGACGGCTGCCGTTCGTGCGGCGCTGGGGGAGAGCAGGCCGGTCACTCACCTGGGCCTCGGGCAGGCCGAAGTTCGAGAGGTGGCCTCCAACCGGCGCATCCTTGGACCGGACGGCAAGGTGCGCGCCACCCGCTGGACTGCGACGCCGGACCCCGGCCTGCGTGCCGAACCGGAGGGAACCATTGACCCGATGGTCTCGCTCATCAGCTTCTGGAATGGCGACCAGCCGCTGGCGGTGCTCAGCTACTATGCCTGTCATCCGCAGAGTTACTATCGCACCGGCATTGCGAATCCGGATTTCCCCGGGATCGCCCGTTTTCTCCGGCAGCAGCAGGTCCCCGACGCGCTGCACATCCATTTCAACGGCGCCGGCGGCAACCTGGGCGCCGGCAAGTACAACGACGGCTCACACGGCACGCGTTGGTTGCTGGCCCAGCGCCTGGCGGATGGGATGAAACGAGCGTGGGAGGCGACGGAGAAGTCCCCGCTCACGCCGCAGGATGTCGACTGGAAGGTCGTGCCCGTCGCGCTGCCTGCCGCGCCTCACCTGAAAGAAGCAGATCTCGAAGCGGCCCTGCGCGGATCGGACAAAGGCCCCCAGTCCGGCGCAGCGTCCCAACTGGTCTGGTTGCGGCGCTGCCAGGCCGGACACCGGACAGAGTTGTCCTGCCTTCGGCTCGGCCGAGCCCGCCTGCTCCACCTGCCGGGCGAACTGTTCGTAGAATATCAGCTCGCCGCCAAACAGATGCGGCGTGATCTGCTCGTTGCGATGGCCGCCTATGGCGATTACGGCCCCGGCTACATCGGCACGGCCGTGGCCTACGAGCAAGGCGGCTATGAGACGGGCCCGAATGCCTCCCATGTTGCCCCCGGTGTCGAACTCGTTCTGATGAACGGTCTGCGGGAACTGCTGCGCGACGATTGAGTCGCGCCGGCACTCTGTGCAGACGCAGTTTCGCGGTCGGCCAGGAGTGTGGACGCCATGATGGAAAGGAACGACGCACCATTGTCGGAGAACCGTCCGTCGCGCCGGCAGTTTCTGTGCGCCGGTTTACACGTCGCGGTCTCTGTGCCATGGTTCTTCGGCAGGCCGGCCTCGGCACGGAGTGATCGAGAAAGCTCCGAGCCGTTCTTCAAAACACGCGGGGTGGTTCTGACAACTCCCGACCTGTCCACCTTGGACTGGCCGCAACGGGCTGCCCAGGCCGGACTGACGACGATTGCCACACACGTAACGCCCAGCGAGGTGTCGAAGTTCATGCAAACCGACCAGGGCCGCGAATTCCTGGCTCAGTGCCGAGAGCGCGGACTGGAAGTGGAGCACGAGTTGCACGCCATGAGCGATCTGCTCCCGCGCAGCCTCTTCGCGAAAGACCCCTCGATGTACCGGATGAATGAGCAAGGGCAGCGCAGCCCCGACTGCAACTGCTGTGTTCATTCTTCCGAGGCCGTGGCGGTCGTTTGTGAAAACGTCGTCAAATATGCCAACCTCCTGAAGCCGACTACGGGCCGCTATTTCTATTGGATCGATGACGGCCGGCCCATGTGCCGGTGCGCGCGTTGCCGCGGCTATTCGGATAGCGAGCAGACGCTGATCCTGGAAAATGAAATGCTGCGGGCGTTGCGAAAGGTGGACTCACGGGCCACTCTGGCACACCTGGCCTATGCGCGTACCATGGAGGCGCCCGTCCAAGTCAAACCCGCCTCGGGCATCTTCCTGGAGTTTGCGCCGATCGGCCGGACTTGGAGTGAACCGATCAGTCATCGGGAAGCGAAGGACGGGCAGCACGGCCGGTATCTGGATTGGCTGGATGCCAATCTGGAAATCTTTGGCAGAGACAACGCACAAGTCCTGGAGTACTGGCTGGACGTGTCGCTGTTCAGTTCCTGGAAGCGAGACGCCAAGAAAAAGCTGCCCTGGCGGAAAGACGTGTTCCTGCAAGACATCGCGACGTACGCCGAGCGCG
This sequence comes from uncultured Pirellulales bacterium, assembly GCA_964354535.1. GTDB lineage: Bacteria > Planctomycetota > Phycisphaerae > Sedimentisphaerales > Anaerobacaceae > PLanc-01. Next base: position 19,273 of record CAYHAJ010000266.1, on the reverse strand, counting down.
GAATCCGGCACGTCACGTCGTTCGCCGTCTATATCGACGCCGACTACGTAAAGCAGTATGGCGAGCCGCCGCTGGAAGAGTATGGAGAAGGACTACGGCAGTCAGGGCGATAGCGTGACGGGGGCAAATGTGGCGCGGACGTGAAAGTCCGGCTTGGGCAGGTTGGGCTCCACCCATGTGAGCCAAGTCGGGTCCTCCGGCGCTTCGGGGCAGAAGTCGGCGCGATATAGACCAAGGTGGAACCGGGTGCCGGGATTCCAGGAATGGACGCCCATCGCGTGCAGGGCACCGGCTGGGATGAAACCCTCCACGGCGTAGCCCTCCGCCGTGCGGCGCGTGGCGAATCTGGCTCCCGCCGGCGTCCAGGAATCCTTGAACCGCCGGTAGAGGCGTGCGGCGTAGTCATGGACGGCACCGTCCGGGGCGATCTCCAGGCAAAAGTAGCGCCGGGAGTCTCGCGGCCACAGAAAGATCTCGACGCGATCCTGTGCATCCACTGCATGTTCGTTTCCGGTGGGCGACGCAGCCACGATAGCAGTGTCATAAGCACCAAAGGCGAACCATAGGCCGGCGTCGTTCCACTGGAGCCACGCCTGGGTCGGGCTCGCCTTCGCACCCGGTCGGGACGCGACCTTGAAATCCGTCACCGGGATCACACGCTGATAGCAGGGTTCCTCCAAGCGGCCGTCCACCTCAACGGGTTCGGTCAGACGCGCGATGCCAAGGGCGGTCGCCTGGTCGTGCGGAACAGAGCGGCACGCAGTCAGCAGAAGCGCGACGAGAACCGGCGAGCAGCGAAGTGCGATGATAGGGATCTGCCTGCTCGCTCTCCGGCCTCTGAGAATCCTTTGCTGCATCCTACAAGCCCTTTCCTATCCGTCAGGCCCGATGCCCATGGCACGCGGCCCAAGCTCGCGGCCAAGAATCCAATGTAGTGGATAGGGCGTGGTCCCGCAAGAAAGAAGAGAACAGCACACAGGGCAAGACGCACGCTCACCCGACACGACGGGTGGCACAGACGAGGCATCATGCGGTATACTGCCATCGTGTCAAGAATGGGCGGCCAGCCCATAGCAAGGAGATTCCGATGAATCGAACCTCCATCGCAACAATCATGTGCATGCTGACGGCGGCAGGATGGGCGGCTTCGGCCGGCGCCGGCTTGCCCCTGGCGGACACGAAGCCACTGGAGTGGCCCGAGGACGATCTGTCTACACGGCTCATGGATGGGGCCCATCGGTTTGTCGAGGGGCAGATCCGCTCCGCGCGCGACCGGCGGGGCCGGTTCTGGAAATGCGATACCTCTTCCCCGCAGGCGTATGAGGCCTCCGTGGCCCAGAACCGGCAACAGTTGCGTCAGATCCTTGGCGCGGTGGACTCGCGGTTGCCGGTGCGCGTGGAACAATTTGGCGATGACGTCAAGGGCTCCCAAGTGCGGAATTATGCACTTGGGGACCCGAATCCCGCTCTCGTGGCGGAGACTTCGCAATACCGCGTGTTCCAGGTGCGGTGGCCGGTCCTGGACGGTGTGTTTGGCGAAGGTCTGCTCGTGCAGCCACGGACCGCGCCGGTCGCGCACGTGGTCGTCGTGCCCGATGCCGACCAGACGCCGGAACAGGTCCTCGGATTGGCGCCGGGCGTCGTGCCGGAGTCGCAATTCGCCCGCCGTCTGGCGGAGCAGGGATTTGAGCTGGTCATTCCCGCGCTGGTCAGCCGCCGCAAATTGGACACCGAGGATCAGGCGATAAGGAAATCGGATCAAACGTACCGCGAATGGATCTACCGGCAGGCGTTCCACATGGGCCGGCACATCATCGGCTATGAGGTGCAGAAGGTGCTGGCGGCCGTGGACTGGTTTGCGAAACGAGAGGCGTCCGCCAAGATCGGCGTGCTGGGCTACGCCGAAGGCGGTCTGATCGCGTTCCATGCGGCGGCGCTCGATACGCGGATCGACGCGGTGCTGGTCAGCGGCTACTTCGACGCGCGGGAGAACGTCTGGGCGGAGCCGATTTACCGCAATGTGTGGAGCCTGCTGGAGCGGTTTGGCGATGCCGAGATTGCCTCGTTGATTCTGCCGCGGGCGCTGGCGGTGGAACACAGCCCGGTGCCGACGGTGACGGGCCACAAGGGGGATTGGCGCACGCCGGAGTATAACTCGGTCTCCGGAGAGTTCGAGCGCATTCCCGTGGTTGCCGGATTCGCAAAACCGGTCCTGATTCAGGACGACGGCCGGCCGACCGGGCCGGGCTCGGTTCATGCCCTCGACGAATTCGCCCAGCGGCTGGGAGTCCGGACACAGATGTCCCTCTCGACCGAGATCCCGGCGGATCGACGCAGCGCCTTCCGGCCCAACGAACGGCACGACCGCGCCGTGCAACAATTGGAGAATCATGTTCAGACGCTGGTGCGCGAATCGGAGCAGGTGCGCGACCGGTTCTTTCTTTATAAGGTGATGCCGGAATTGGCCCAGCGCCGCTGGAGCACGGAACGTCGGCACCCCACGCATTCCGTGGAGAAGTTCACCGACGGCGCGAGGCGGTTCCGGGAACAGTTCTACACGGAGGGCATGGGCCGCTTCGACCAGCCGTTCTTGGCGCCGAACGCGCGAACCCGTCTGATCCTCGACACAGAGACATGGAAGGCGTATGACGTGGTGCTGGACGTGTTTCCGGATCTGTTCGCCTGGGGGGTGCTGGTGGTGCCCAAGGATCTACAGCCCGGCGAACGGCGTCCGGTGGTCGTATGCCAGCACGGCCGCCAGGGCCTGCCGCGGGACACGATCGACGCCAATTCCACGGCCTATAACAACTTCGCGGCCCGCCTGGCCGAGCGCGGCTTCATCACCTTTGCGCCGCACAACCTGTACCGGGGCGAAGACCGTTATCGCTGGCTGAGCCGCAAGGCGAACACCGTCAAAGCGACGCTGTTCTCGTTCATCATCGCGCAGCACGACCAGATCCTGCGCTGGCTCCAGACGCTGCCCTTTGTGGATGGCCGGCGCATGGCGTTCTACGGCCTGAGCTACGGGGGTGAGACGGCGGTGCGCGTGCCGCCCATTCTGGAGAGGTATTGTCTCTCGATCTGCTCGGGCGACTTCAATCAGTGGACGCGCAAGGTCGCCGCGACCGACCAGACCTTCAGCTTCATGCGGACCATCGAATGGGAGATGCCCTACTGGAATCTCGGGCCCACGTTCGACTACGCGGAGATGACCTACCTGATGGTGCCCCGGCCCTTCATGGTCGAACGCGGCCACCTCGACCTGGTGGGGGAAGACCGCTGGGTGGCACACGAGTACGCCAAGGTGCGCTGGCTGTACGCCCAGCTTGGGATCGCGGGGCGCACGGAGATCGAATTCTTTCAAGGCGGCCACAGCATCAATGGCGAAGGCACATTCGAATTCCTGCACCAGCACCTGAACTGGCCTCTGCCAAGGAATAAGTGAGCAGGTCGACACCTCTTGAGGTGTGAGCCTTAATCACTAATCAAGCTCTGACCCCCTGGTCTCCCTGACCCCATGGTCTCCAATAATCCGCAGAGCTCGGTTCACGAACTCACCTCGCGATTCCTGTTGCTGTTCATAACCTGTTTGAGTAATCTGTATTTTTCTGCCGCTATTCTCCTCTCTGATTCGTGTATGTGAATAAGCCCTGGACCTCCTCTTGCTGGTCCATAGGGACAGTTCTTCATCAACAGCCTGAAAATCGGGAGACGTCCGTTATGGTTACCCAGATCATGGACAGCTTGGTACACGATGTTTGAGCAGATGTCTGCCATCTGCAAGCCCAAGGAATCGTCTGATCGCCGAAAGTATATATTCCCGCGCAGCATCTTACCGAGGTCAAACTTACCATCATCAATACAGTAGTTCTTCTCGAAGGGATGGTCGGGAGTATGGATTTCTGCAATCGTCGTGAGCGGCCTGCGCTTAGTCCAGGCTGTCAGCCACATCAACACCATAATTCGGAAGACTCTCTCGTCTCGTGAAAGCTGTGCTGTCCTCACCGTGTCAACCACGAAATGTAGCGACTCCCAGCACGCGTAATACGGCTTTTCCGAAAGAAATACAACAGAATGTTCGATTGCCTCCCAAAAGCATGACGTCAGCGATATTAGTCTCAATCCGTCATTGATACTGAGGTTTCCCCACTGCTTCGCCAACTCCGCCATCTGGTTGCGCATTGTGGTGTGAACACACCTCTTGGCTTCTTCAAATAGGCGCGCTTTCATGTGTTCGCACATATTGCCTGCCGTCTTCGCAGAGCTGATGCTCAAGTCAAGCGTAGTTGGAGTCACGAGTACTTGGCCACAGTAATTGTTGAGGAGGCGGCAAAAACCAATGCGGCTGTCGTCCCGGAGAAGCGTCCCCTTGGGTTCACCTTGGTTCGTCTCCTCGCGCAGCAATGCCGAGGCAAAGGCCTCAAACTCGGCAAACAAAGACGTTTGCACGGTTTCAGGAACGACCAATCCGCAAACAACGGCGCACCTGTGCTCCCCAGCCATCGGGATTGAGAAATCCCCAGACTCGTCGAAGAAGAACTGCATAGTATTGACACCTACTCTCGCACCTCGAGTTCAGGAGGAAGTATGGGCGACGCCTTACTCAATTGGCCACGAGATGAATATGGCGGCCCCAAAGCTCTACTCGTTCTTCTTGGAGTGTCGTCTAGGTACGGATACGCTGAGCGAATCCGATGCCTTATCGAGAACATATAGCTCCTCGAGTAGGTGGTCAACAATATCCAGCACTATGTCCAGGTGCTCCGCTGGTGGGAAATGACCTCGATGCATCGATGCGTGGCCAACCTCAAGGGCAGCCTCGATTATCTCTCTCTTCTTAGGTGTAATGAGCCTCTTTTCTTCGAGTTTGTGCAACTTCTCCTTGAAGCCTCCCGTGTCTCCCACCTGATCGTTGCAGATCATGTCAACAACAGCGCGAAGTCCCATCGAAGGCAGTGCACGCAACTCTTTTTGGAGGGCATAACGGACCTCCCTCAACATATCATGAATCTTCTCGGGCAGGTTGGCATACCACTTCGGGAAATCACTTGGACTGCGTAGATGAGTTGTGTCCGCTTCTCTGAGAAACAGCGGTTTCACTGATTGGTCGCCGCCTGGTGAAGAGCCCCCAGTCGGGTGACGGGCAGCCCAATCCCGTAGCTGCTGAACAGCACTGTCGAACGTCTTGTATCTGAGAATGCTCTCGCCTGGTACGACCATGACCTCCTGAGCGCGCAATAGATCCGAGGTGTATCCGCCCCAGATCGGTGCATCCGTCATGTAGCTGAGTGCCAGACGAAGCTCGAATTCCGGTATGTCTGTCTTCTGAGCAATCTCCGCAAGTGTGATGGGAACACCTGTGCGGTCCTTGTACGTGGGGCGCAAGAAGCAGAACACCTTATCACACTGACGGATGATCGCCTCAACCCTGCTATCGTCGTCCCTCAGTTCGGCCAGTGTCAGCAACCTGATACGGTAGAGATCGTCCCTTCTCTCAATGTATGGACCCTGCTCAAGGCGGTCCAGTACGTCGAGGTAATCCTCATGTCCCGCCCTGAACTCTTTTGCGTTGACCCCAGTTCGAGAAACCAACGCAGTATTCAGGATTTCTTTGATAAGAGACCGTTCTATTGCGTCCATCGTCTCACCATGAATGCGGATCGTCAAATGGAGAGTCTATATGGCCCTGGCCGGTATCCATAATGGCCTCCTATTCCGTCTATTATTGTAGAGGCGGGCCGGCGGGAAGGCAAAAGGAATCAGGGCGGTTGTCGGTAGCCGGTAGGCAGTGGTCGGGAAGGCTTGGCGGTGTTCCGCGGGGCTTCGCCAGAGCGGCGGAATTCTGCGGATTTTCAGTTCTGTTGCCTCTGCGGGGGCCTGGGCACTACGAACCGTGGGTACTTCGCCACGCTCACAGCGACAAGGCCGGCGAACGAATCAATCCGAATTCGGCTGAGGCGGGCCGCCGAAACCTCCGGCCGGAGGTTCGTCGTCACCCGATCCCGTGCAGCCGGCGGCCGATGGGGCCGTCAAAGTTCGGGGCGGTTTTGAAGGGCTCGAACTTCCCCGTGAGCCCGGCCTCTTTGGTCTTGGCGAGGAGTGCCGTTTGCTCCGGCTCGCTCATGGGCTGAAAACGCCGGGCCAGGGCGACGTTCGTCTCCAGAAGCTGCGCGGATTGCATTCCTGAGACGATGGTCGAGACCGGCTGACTCCACACGTACCGCAAGGCCTCTTCGGGCGTGGCGACGTTGGCCCGCAACACGTACCCGCTGCCCATGGTCTTCATGGCGATGACGCCGATGTTACGCCGGACCAGGATGGGCAGGACATGCGCCTGGAAGCTCTTGAAGTGCGGATCGAGGACGTTCAGCGGCATCTGCACGGCGTCCCAGGGATACCCATAGGCCAGCATCTTGAGGTGCAGGAGCGGATCGCGGTGCCCCGTGAAGCCGATGAACCGCACTTTGCCCTGTTTCCTGGCCAGATCGGCCGCCTCGATGCCCCCGCCGACTGCGAAGATCATCTCGGGGTCCTTGTCATAGACGACCTCGTGAAACTGCCACAAATCAATGACGTCGGTGTGCAGGCGGCGCAAGCTGTCCTCCAGGTGCGCCATGGCCGTCTTCCTGTCGCGGCCGTGGTGCTTCGTCATGAGGACGACCTTGTTTCGATAGCCGTCCGCCAGGGCCTTGCCCATCAGCTCCTCGGATCGTCCGTTATGGTATTCCCAGGCGTTATCCAGGAACGTTACACCCATGTCGATAGCTCTGCGGATCAGTCGCACCGACTCGGCGTCATCCTTGATTTGGCCGATGTGGTGCCCTCCCAATCCCAGCAGAGAGACCTTCAGTCCCGTACTCCCCAGGGGGCGGGTGGGAATGCCTGCGTCGCCGGCGGCCGCCCACGCCGGACTGAGTGCACCGATCGCGCAGAATCCATACGCTGTTCTTTTGAGGAAGTCTCTTCGGGTCCCGGTGTGTCCCTGCATACCTCTACTCCTTTCTTTAGCCGTAGCCGAGGGCGACGGCGCTCGCCATGTCCTTGCCAGCAGAAAGATAGCATGGCCGGATGAAAGAGGCAAGGGGTTTCCCGGGTTCGGCGAAAAGCGACGGCTTCGCCTTTTCGGATCGGCGGGCGATCGTCCTTCATCCCCGCGGGACCCTCTTAGCAAGTGTTTTCAATGGAAGTCGCGTAAGTCCCTGGCAAGAAAGGACATAGAAACAACGAATGGCACGAATCACCCAGCGCGGCCTCGCTGCGCTCGGGCGCAACCAAATACCACTCGCGCGGAGACGCGGAGGCGCAGAGATCAGAGGATCAGAACAGCCTCTCCCACCCGCGTCCCTGCGTCTCCGCGCGAGACATAATCCTCTGGATTTCCATGCTTTACGTTACATCCCTTCAGAAATCTGCGCAAGAAGACAAGATTCTGACAAGTAGTAGTACGAATGGAAGAAGGAAGACAAACAGATCGCATTCGTGTCATTACTGCCATTCGTGGTGGAGAAGCGTTTGGGGTGGCGGACGGAGGAGACCGCCGGGGGCGGCTGTCCTACATTTCTTGGCCGGGGGCGGTTAGTCCTTGTGGGACAAGGGTTTGTATTAGTGCTCCATCGGTCAATTATCTTCTGTTTGCACTTGACACATGGTTCGTGTGAGTTTATTATATTATGAACAGTCGCCGCGGTGCGTCGGCCGTGGACGCAAGGGTTAGTGGCAAGCCTGAGACTGGCTCACCGCGGTCGGGTGACACTGACTGAGAGTTGGTTCGAGACGGGATACGGAGATAACATGGAGAAGCGCGACGCGAAGAGGCGGAGGGCTGGTCCCTCGACCCTGTGGCCTCTGGCCGTCCTCAGGCCCCGTGATTCCAGTATTCCGATCCCCCGGCAGTTCGCACAAACAAAGCCAATTCGCTTCGGACAGGCACCGAAGACCGTCGCCAAGGCCAGAGGCCTTGATGCTGCCTCCCGGCCCAGGGAGCAAGCGCGCGAAACAAAGCGTGCGCCAAGCAAAGCTGGCGCTATCCAGCAGGTATCCAATCCTGCCCGGTCAAAGGAAGCCGCCCGGCCGGAATGAACGTGGGCGTATCAGGAGGTAACGAAGGGTGCGAAGCCCTACGGGCAGCGAAGGATCAGCCGCAACGCCAGTGAAGGCGGTCAGCCCCGAAATTTTGCTAATCGCAAGGGGCCAGGGGGTGTTTTGCCCTGAAGCCAGTATCGTGGTCGGCGTTCGTAGGCGAGTCGATCACGGCATGCCGGGGTCGCAGGCCGCGGCGGGTCCTCCAACGGATGGTGTCGGAACTTGGGAGAGCCGTATCGCTTGTCTGCCCTTACAAGCTGAAGAAGCAAGGCGGGGCCGGGGAGATACGGTAGTCGGACTGGCTCATAGTAGAGACGTAGTCGGGGTAATGCCCGGCGCGGGTCTGCGAAAGCAGGAGCCACTCGAAGGGGCCGGCGGTCAGTTGTGCGGAGCTGAGAAGGTGTGGCCCATCCTCAGAGGTGGAAATGCCGACACGGACGAGATGCTCTGGGATCATGACGAGCCCGCAGGGCCCTGGAGTTGCCGTTTGTCATCCAGACGAGCGGTGGCTGAAGGGGCTCTTGCGGGCGTGCGGTAGACCTGTCGGCAAGGACAAGGTCACCGGCATAGACGGTCCTCGGACCGTCGCCGTCGTGGGAGACTGGCTGAAGAGCCGGAGGCGGGAAATCTGCAAGTCCGGTTCTGTGGGGGGGCCGTGATGGCCTTGGGCAAGGCAGAATATTGTGACACTCCGGCATCGAAAGACCGGAGCTCCAGGGAATACAAAGTATGCCTACCCCCAGGACCATCACGGTCTACCCGACCAATTTCCAGGGCCGGCGCGGCGCGGTGGATCTGGGACATGTCCTGGAGAGCGGAGCGCGGCAATCCGCCGCCGTATGCCGACCATGCCCCAGACAGTCGTCGAAGCCCGATGTGCTGGACATCGCGCCAAGGCAGAGGGATAATCGGTTCGCAGTTGTGCTGATGAACGTCTGTATCGCAATCGTGTCTCGCAGGAAGGAGGACTCCATGGGACGAGTCGATGAAGAAAGCACGAAGCACCAAATTCGAATTTCGAGATTCGGATTTCGAATCTTCCTCACCGGTTGGGTCCTGGCGGTGCTGTGCGGGTCTGCGGTCTGGGGCGTGGAGCCGGCCAACCGCCAGGCGAATCCGCAGGTCAGGGCGGTGCTGGAGTATTTCTATTCGCTCGCGGGCAAGACGGACAACCGGATCGTGTCCGGGCAGTTCACGGATTTCGGCAACGGGGCGAACCTCAGGATCATGGAGCGGATTCACGAAGCGACGGGCCAGTGGCCCGCGCTGCTGGGGGCCGACTACGCGGACTTTCGACGAGGAAGCGTCACGACCAAGGTCCCCAATGCGGCGGCGATCGAGTATTGGAAGCAGGGCGGGCTGGTGAGCATCATGGCCCACATGTATAACCCCGCCAATCCCAAGGGCGGCGGCCTGCGGGACAAGGGTGTCGATATCGCGGATCTGCTCAAGGAAGGGACAGATACGAACGAACGCTGGATGCAGCAGCTCGATCTGATCGCGGACGGGTTGCTCGAACTCAAGGCGGCGGGCGTGGTCGTGCTGTGGCGGCCGTTTCACGAGATGAACGGCGGGTGGTTCTGGTGGGGGGCCCAGAAACCCGAATCGTTCATCGCCGTGTGGCGGCACATGTTCGACTATTTCAGCAAGACCAAGGGGCTGGATAATCTGTTGTGGGTCTATGGGCCGAACCACGGCAAAAGGACCGCCGCCTATTATGCGGGGGATGAGTATGTGGATATCGTGGGTCTGGATGCCTATACGGACTTCCTCGACCCCGAGCATGTCCAGGGCTATGACGAGATCGTCGCGCTGAATAAGCCCTTCGGATTCTCGGAATACGGCCCGCATGGTTCAAGCAATCCGCCCGGCGATTATGACTATCGGCGCTTCCTCGAAGGCGTGAAGAAGAACTTTCCGAAGACCTGCTACTTCATGTGCTGGAATGCCCGATGGAGCCTGGCGACGAATCAGAACGTCAAGGAGATGCTCAGCGATCCCGCGGTGGCCAACCGGGACGAGTTGCCGAAGGAATTGTTTGGAGTACCGCCTGGCGGGAAAGACCAGTCCGACCCGCGTAAACGCGGGACTCCGAACGGGCCGCCCGTGGAAGGTGACTGGAGGGTCACCTTCGAGGACATTTTTGACGGCGACAAGCTGGATTCCTCGAAGTGGATCCCCAGCTATCAGTGGGGCCAGACGCACAACTACAATGCCTACTGCGATCCGAACAATGTGCTGATCGAGAAAGGCCTGCTGCGGCTGAAGGTCCAGGACCAACCTTCGCACGGCCAGAAGTACACCTCTGCGGTTATCACAAGCTACGGTAAGTTCTCGCAGAAGTACGGCTACTTCGAAGGGCGATTCCGGATTCCGGCGGGCAAGGGGTTCTGGCCGGCGTTCTGGATGCTGCCGTATCCGCAACACTGGCCGCCGGAGATCGACATCTTCGAGACGATCCGGGACGACCCGCAGATCCGTATGACCTACCACTGGAACGACCAGGGGCACAAGTCACGCGGCGCGCGCTGGACCGAGGACGGTTTCTCGTACAGCCAGGAGTTTCACACCTACGGGCTACTGTGGGAACCGGACAAGATCGTGTGGTACATCGACGGCGTAGAGCGGGCACGGTTCCCCGACGCTCCAGCGATCGTGAGCGAGCCGATGTACCTGCTGATCAATTTCGGGATCGACGCGCGCTGGCCGGGACAGTGCGACGCGACGACTCCGTTCCCGAGCTATTACGAGTGCGACGTGATCCGGGTGTACCAGAGAAACTGACTTGGTGCTATGGGTTGGATTCGATCCGGTAGAGGGCTTCCTTGGTCCGCAAGAAGAGCGTTCTTCCGGAGACGGCGGGGGAGGCCATGAAGCCGGCATCAAGCACGTTCGTCGCCACGACTACATAGTTCCGGGCCGCTTTGAAGACCGTCGTGATACCTTCCCGGCTGAAGCAATAGACGTGTCCATCCGCATAGAGCAGGGAAGCGGCGAAGTTCCCGCGGAGCCGTTCTCGCCAGACCTGCTTGCCGGTGGCGGCTTCCAGGCAGGTGAGGACCCCTGCGTCGTTGATCATAAAAAGCAAGTCGTCCGCTAAGAGCGGCGACGGCGTTTGCGGCACGAGACTGGCAGTTCTCCAGATGATGCTTGCATCGGTCACGTCTCCCTGATTCTTGAGGCGGATGGCGAGCAACTCCGTCTTGCCGAATCCGGTGATCATGTAGGCGATCCCCCGGCCATAGACGGGACTGGCGGCCCGCGAGAACGCGGGCGTGGGGATCTTCCAGAGCTCACGTCCGCTCCCGGGATCGTAGCCATAGAGGGCCTTGGCCCCCACGCTGAGCATCTGCACGCCCCCTCCGACGGTCACGATCCGCGGGGTGGAGTATGCCTTGCGGAGGTCCCCTTCGTCTCTGGGCTTGCCGGCGGCGTCGAGATCGTTCCACTCCGCGGTCCGGTCGGTCTTCCAGACGCTCCGGCCGGTTTCCTTATCGAGCGCCACGAGGTACTGGACGTCCACACCATCCATGGTCAGGATGAGCAGATTCTTGAACAGGACCAGGGAAAAGCCGGGGCCGCGATAGTGCCGACACGGCAGATCGGATCGTTTCCACAACGTGACGCCGGTTTTCGTGTCGAGCGCGGCCGTGCCATAGCTCCCGAAGTGTACGTACACGCGGCCGCGTTCGACCACCGGCGAAGGCGAAGCATAACCGTTGAGAGGGTTGCCCAGGGGCTCGGGATGATCGGCCTGAAACAACTTCTCCTGGAAGCGGATCCGGCCGGAGTCCGCCTCGACGCAAACCACGAAGAAGTCGTGACCATCGACCGCCGCGGTCGTCAGCCACACCTGCCCCTCCCTCACGACCGGAGTGGACCAGCCGCGGTAGGGGATGGGGGTCTTCCAGCGGATGTTTTCCTTCTCGCTCCAATGGATCGGTAGGTCCAACGAGGGCGAACCATCGTTCGCCCGCACGGCGAGGCCATCGCCCGAGGGCCCGCGAAACTGCGGCCACGAGGCTTGGGCCCAGGATGCTGAAACCAGGGACAGCAAGATGACCCAAAGCTGCAGGAAGGGGTGTTTCACGGTTCCTGCGCCTTCTTTTTTCGTTTTGCCTTGCCCTGGGACGGCCCGCGCGGTGCTGGGGTGGAAGTGGAGGCCGAGGCGGTGTCATCCTTGAACTGCGTGCGGAGCCGCTCCAACTCGGCTTTGAGCTCGACAACGGTGGCCGCGTAAGCCGGGTCGGCATAAACGCTGCGAAGTTGCTTGGGGTCCTTTTCCCGATCAAACAACTCCCACTCGTCGGTTGTGTAGAAGTGCGCCAGGGTGTATCGCTCCGTGCGGATGCCGTAATGCTTGGCCACGCCATGCCCGGGGTCGTAGTAGTGATAGTAAATACTCTTGCGCCAATCGGCGGGTGTCGGACCGCGCAGCACGGGCACGAAGGAGCGGCCATGCAGGCCCTCGGGTATCCGGCCGCCGGCGATCTCGGTGAACGTCGGCGCGTAGTCGATGTTCTGTACCATGGCGGTGGGGAGGCGGCCCGCCTTCACCACGCCGGGCCAGCGCACGATCAGCGGCATGCGCACAGACTCTTCGTAAATCCAGCGTTTGTCGAACCAGCCGTGCTCCCCGTTGTAGAAGCCCTGGTCGGAGGCGTAGATCACCACGGTGTTCGAGTCGAGACCGGCGTCCGTGAGATACTGCACCAGCCGCCCGACGCTGTCGTCCACCGCCTTGATGCAGCGCAGGTAATCCTTCATGTACTGCTGGTATTTCCAGCGGGTCAGGTCCCGGCCCTGCGGATTGCGCCGCCGAAAATCAACGTTGCGCGGGCCATAGGCGGAGTCGGGGTCGATCTTCGTCTCGGGCCCCTCGACCTTCAGATCGCTCTTGAGGGTCATGTCCGCGCCGATAGTCATCTTCTGCAATCGCGCGGGGGAAGCGCGATTGGCGTAATCGTCGAAAAGGGTGTCCGGCTCGGGGACCTCGACATCATCGAGCCAGCGCCAGTAACGTTGCGGCGGGATCCAATTCCGATGCGGGGCCTTATGCTGCACCATGAGCAGGAACGGCTTGGAGGTGTCACGCTTTTTGAGCCACTCGAGCGACAGGTCGGTGATGACGTCCGTGGCGTATCCCTCGTGCGACTCCATGCCCCCGGGGCCTTCGAACTTCGGGTTCTCGTAGACGCCCTGGCCCGGCAGGATGCGCCAGTAATCCGTTTCCGGTCTCGTGGTCGCCAGGTGCCACTTGCCGAAGACCGCCGTCTGGTATCCGGCCTCGCGCAGGGCGCGCGGGTAAGTCCACAACCCGGGGTTGATCGGCTTGTTCAACGTCATGACACCATTGGCGTGACTGTGCAGGCCGGTGAGGACCGCGGCCCGACTTGGCGAGCAGAGAGAATTGCCGCAGAAGCTGTTCACGAACAGCGCCCCCTGGTCGGCAAGACGGTCGATATTCGGAGTGACGGCATTCTGCTTGCAGAAGGCCGCCAGATGACTCCCGTACGCTCCTATGGTCTGGAAGGAATGATCGTCGGAGAAGATAAACAGAATATTGGGTCGTTGCCTTTGCGCGGCCTGCGCCGGTCTGAGGCTCGTGCCCACCGCAGTTCCCAGGCAGGCAGCGCCCGCAAGACTGAGAAAACTTCGTCTGGACAGGGGGGTTGTTGCACGACAGGCGGTGCGGTTCGCAGGGGTGTCCATGAGGCTACCTCCAAGATTATGTTCTACAATCCGTGCGTCACGGCCAAAGTGACGACGGCCCCATGATATCCGAAGTATCGTGGTGTCGCAAGGGAAGGCCCCTCGGTCGAGGAAGCCCTTGACAGTTCCCGGTGAGTCCCTTAGCTTGACTACATGAGCACAACGAATATCCCATCTCTTCTGGTCGTTGCTGCGGCGGTCGCATTCCTTCCGGGCCTTTCTCCTTCGCAGGCAGCCGAAGGCAGTAACGCGTACGAGCTGATCAAAGTGGAGAACCCCACGTTCCGGGGGAATCACTTGTTTGGCGTGCAGGAGGACCTCCGCTCGCCCCGGTTCCGGCAGTTGCGGGACCGCTACGATCTCGAGAAGATCGTGGCGGGCGAGACGAATGAGTTCCAACGGATCCTGCTGCTGCGTCACTGGATCAAGAAGAACATCCGCATCGAAAACGACAATCCCACCGAGACCCGCGGGGATGCCTTCGGGATTCTGGATGCCGCCCTGAAAGGGGGCGGATTTCACTGCGGGCATTTCATGGTCGTGCAGAACGCCGTGCTGAATGCGTTCGGCTACGTGACCCGATGTCTGGGCGTGGGCCCCGGCGGAACGGCGGACCACCCGGGGGGACACCACGGTGTGAACGAGGTCTGGTCGAATGACTTTCGCAAGTGGGTCCTGATCGATGCCAAGTACGACACCCATTTCGAGAAGAACGGGATTCCTCTCTCGGCTCTCGAAGTGCGGGACGAACTCCTGCGCCATGGGGCCGCGGACATTGCCTGCGTGAAGGGCCCGGAGCGCCAACGGGTGGCCGGCCCGGAAGAACCGGAAGGGGGGCCGGTGACCTACCGCTGGCTGACCTGGGAGATCCAGGGCGACCGCCATTCCAACTGGGCGGGTTTCCATTCGAGTGCCCTGGTGACGTGGGAGGACGAGTATTCTCGCAGCCACACGTGGTGGCGCCGGGGTCGAACCAACAAACACTGGGCGTATGAGGCCGAATACTTCGTGCCCACCCGCCACCGGCAATGGATCGAATGGACCCCGAACGTTCTGGAGGTGACGGTTTCGGTCGAACGGGAGCAGCTCGAGGGGAGAATCACTTCATGCACGCCCAACCTGCGGGAGTACCAAATCCGCCCAGAGCCCGGCGGAGACTGGCGCCCGGTCGATCCCTACTTCACCCTGCCGCTTTCCAGTCAAAGACACGAATGGTTGCTGCGTTCGGTCAATTTGGCCGGCGTTGCGGGTCCCTCGTACCGTCTGGTGGTGCAGCGGAAGTGAGTTTCCGCCGCTGCCGATCCTGGAGAACTGGGGACGAGTCTGGCGATTTCCTGCTTGACTGCGGTGCGGTGTCTGAGAGGTCCTGCCAAGGGAGGGGATATGCAAATCGGGGAGTCATCTGCCATGAACGACCGGAACGATCAAACCAAAGATGTCGAATGTGCCATTGGGTGGGCCGGAACAGGTGTCCTGGTGCTGTTGTTTTCGATGTGCGCTTTTGCACAGCAGGATACGGCGCAGATCGACCTTCCCGTTCTGCGCTCGGCATCATTTCGCGTCCCTGACGATCTGACTTTGCGCATCAGGCTCAAGAGCATCACACCCGAGACGCCGACCCCCATCGAATGGCGCTACGGCGGCGAAGGACAGGGCGGCGAAGTCCTCCGCGGCGTCTTTGCGAGAGTGGGTGTCGCGGTGGATGCGCCCCCGGCCACTCACGCGCTGTCGGTGGGCGAGTGGTCCGCGCCGGTGCCGCTCGTTTCCCTGGCCGCGCGCTTCTCCGAGAGGTTCTTTCTCACCGTCACAGCCGGCAATCCCGGTAAGACGGTCGAGCGCAGCACGGGCCGGCGCGGCGGGTACTCGACCGACGTCATGTTCGAATGGGAGTTTCGTGCCGGCGCTGACGTGATCAAGACCTTCACCTCCGCCGGCCCCGAAGGGGGAACGGCGACCCTGGTGATTCCGGTGTATCGTCTAACCGGGAGTGCTGGGTCGAATTCACCGGCGTTTATTGAAGAGTTGACCGACGTGTTGGGCTATGCACTTCGGCGGGCGGAGACTTTGGAGAGACTGTCCTGGGCGAAGTGGCCGTTGCCCGACGGATATACGATCCTCAACAACATCGGCGGATACGGCACCGGCTTCGGTTACGGGATTCGCACCACCGACCGGGCGGTCACTCTTGCTGAGATGCGAAGTCTTCGCCAACTGGGCGTCAACGGATTTCGTGACCCGCCGGCCTTCCTCCTGGACATGCTGCGGCAGAATGATCCGCAGGCGAAGCAGTGGAGTCGCGGACGGATTACCCACGTCATGGGATTTCCCGTCGAGGAGTATCGTACGGGACGTACCGAAGACCCCCAGGCCGGCTGCCCCTTCGGCGAGAAGGTAGCCCGTGAGACGCGACGGCTGGTGAAGGAGTCCCTCGAAAATGCCCTGGCGCCGACGGCCGAACAGGTCTGGGGATTGACGGTCGATGAAATTGGTGCGGTCACGGATCGAACCCGCGAGAAGAAGGCCCATTTGTCGGTCTGCCCGCGCTGCATCCGGGGCTTTCAGGAATGGCTCCAGGGCAAAGGGCTCGGGGCCCCCAGCGCACAATTCCGCGTTGGGGAACGCCTCCAGCCTTCCGACTTTGGCGCGACGGCCTGGTCCGGCGTTCGGCCGCTGGATGTCTGGACCTCCCCGAAGGATCGGCCCTGGCTGCGCGACCCCGCTCTGGCACGGGCGGCTTACTATACGCTGGCATTCAACAACCACGTCACCGCGATGTTGTTCACCCCTCTCCAGGAAGCCTTTGCCCAGGCCAATGCCGCAAAGCGGGCCGCACTGGGCCCCGGCGGAGATCCGGAGAGCCCGGTAGCGCGACAACCGTGGGTGTATTCTTATGCCCTGCGCGGCAACACGTTTCTCATGAAAGGGCACAGCCTCGACTTTTTCGATTTCTATCGTCGCGCAGACAATGCGATCGTCTACGAAACCTCGAACCGCGAGGCGCGCATCTGGGGCTGGGACAGCTATCTTTGCGACGTGCAGCGGGTGGTGGGCGCCAAGATGTCCCTGGCCCAGGGCATCTACATCAAGCCGCATCGCGGGGCGCCCGTGCAGCGGATGCTTTCGGCGGTCAGCCGGGGCGACACGATGCTGTATTGGTACACCTATGGCCCGGACTACACCAAGGGAGACAGCTTTTCCCAGGACGCCGACGCCCTGACGCTGACCAGCAAGGCCGCTCACCTGCTGGGGACGGCCCAAGAGGCCCTGTACGGGTCCCGCTGGGCGGTGCCGGCCGAGGTAGCCGTGGTCAAGCCGGAGACGACCCAACGGTGGATGAACCTCAGCGGCGATTCGCCTGCCCTGATGGCGGCCTGGGAGAACGCCAAGTGGGTGTATTCGGCCCTGCAGCATGCCCACGTTCCCGTCGATCCGATCGATGAAGTCATCCTGGCCGAAGAAGACCTCTCCAAGTACAAGATCATTTACGTCAGCGGTTCGCATCTCACGACCAGAGCCGCCCGGAACCTGGCTCGATACGTTCGAGACGGCGGCACACTCTACACGAGCGGGTGGGGACTGGCGCGCGACGAGGCCAACCAGCCGCTGACGGTCCTTGCACCCGCGCTCGGACTGCAGGACCGCCAAGAGCCCCAAATGTGGTATCGCGTCAGTCTTTACGGCGGGAGTAACCTTGAGCCTTACGACGAACGCAGCAATCAGCTCGCGCCCGTTCCTGCCGGAGCGAGAGTCACCGTGGGCGATACGATCCAAGGCTCCTTCCTGCCGGTGGTCGGTCGAGAAGTGCTTCGGCCTGCCGAGGGCGCCGAAGTCCTCGCTCGTTTCGCCGACGGGGCCGCCGCCATGACGCGCCACCGCTATGGCAAGGGACAAGTCCACGTCGTTGGTTTCTTTCCGGGCCTGGAATACAGTGCGGCGGTTCGTCGGCTCAGTTTCAACATGCGTCGCGATTTCCAGGCGGCGCTTCGTCTTGTCGTTGCCGGTCCGGCGCTCAAACTGACGCGACCGGTCGTCGATGCTTCCGATCCGCTGGTGGAGGGTGTTTTGCTGGAGAACCCCGCCAATGGCCTGCGCGCCGTGACCCTCGCCAACTGGGCCTACGGCGTGACCGCCCTGGTAGAGGACGCCTCGCACCGCCGGTCCCCGATCGTCAAGCACCTGCCGGCCGCGAATCTTCCAGTCACGATCCGAGCCGTTCCGGGAACGAAGCACGTGGTTTCCTGCATGCTTCAACGCACCTTGCGGTTCACCGCGTCGGACGCTTCCATCACTGTGGAACTGCCGAGACTCGACGAGGGTGACGTGCTGTTGCTGAGGCAGTAAGAGCCCCTTACAGAAGGAGACGTGGAAGCAGAAATCACTTCCCTGTCAGGGCGAGCGCAGCGCAGCAATCTCCCACGCCGGGGGATGGAGATTGCTTCGTCGCTGCGCTCCTCGCGATGACATCATGAGGTCCATTCTGTCAGACGCTCCAAGAGCCTACCCGCACCATCGTTGTCTGCCGTACCTCATGTGGAACCGAGTGAAGCGGCTTGCCTACGAACGAAGGCCCTTGTCCGCGACTTGTGTCAGTAATTCGAGCACGGTGGTCGTGATTTTCGGTTCCGCCGGGACCTCCAGACAACTGGTACGAGCCCGCCAGGTGGTGTATCCGCCTAACGGAAACTGGTCCGGCGGCGGCAGGTAGCCCTCGCAGCCGTTGGCCAGGCTGATGTTCATCGTCGGCTTCAAGGGGCTGCTTTGCTTGATCTTCAGCCCCGTTCGCCCGTAGACCTCGCACGGGAGGGCCGCGATGCCGAAGTTTCCGATGCGGATCGCCTGCAATTTCAATTCCCGCGTTGGCGGTAGTCGGTCGAGCAGGACTGTTTCCCAGGCGTACACCTCGGCCCAGGTGCGCGGCTGGCGTTCTCCCAGATTGGCGGCGATGTACTCCTTGGCCTTGGCCACTTCCTCCGGGCGGGGCATGCGCACGTTCAGCTTGAGCAGTTCCTGCTGCATGGCCAGCGGCGCCCAATCGTGGTACTGGATCCGCTGGTAGGCCTCATAGGCGGCACGAGAGACATCTTCGGCCACGGAGAAATAATCGAACTTACGCTGGGCCTGATCGAAGTCGCAGCAGTTGGCGTCGCCGCTGGTGCCGTTGGACATGATGCCCACAAAGGCCGGCCGGGGAAAAAGGGGACTGTCCCCCTTCTTCGCTCCGTTGCCGGCGCCGACCAGCTCGCCGATCCGCCGGCAGAACACGCCGAAGTAGTCGGCCGACAGCGGCGGGGCCCCGGCATAGTGCGTCGAGTAGTTCCCCACTAGCGCGATCGGCCGCCCGGCGGGCGTCTGCACCGAGAGCACCGACACGTCGTCGTCGACCGGCCCGGTCCGCCGGATGGCGCTGGGATTCTGGTAGCCGGGGTTCATCTGTGCCTGGTCGTTGGCTGTTCCGCTGAAGGGATCGGTCGGCGCGGTG
>CAYHAJ010000265.1:0-9961 GCA_964354535.1 uncultured Pirellulales bacterium | reverse complement strand
GAGCGTAGGTCAACCGCGCGTCCCGACCGGACATGAGCCGTACCGGCCCGCGTGTCGGCGCGGCGAACATCGCAGGCCGCTGGCCCTCGAGGAGAACCAGGCTCGTGCTCGTGCCGAATTGTGACACAGTCTGGCAGCTTGGGGATGGCTTCCCCATATACGCCCACCATCCCCAAGGCCTTCGGCCTTGAGGCTGCCCCCCAGAAGAAGTCGTCAACTGGGTCTTACATCAGATGAGTTGTGTCTTCCCCGGGGCTGCGACGGGCGCAACCGGCAGGTCACCCATTTCGAGCTTGGCGGGCGTCAGGTCCAGTTTGGAGGCGTTGAGGGCCCAGTCCCATTTCATGGCCCGTCCCGTGTAGGCGCTCATCCGACCCATGATCAGGGTCATCGTCGTCTCCGCGATCCGCCGGCACTCATTGAGCGGCTGGCCGTCACGAATACTCTTGAAGAGATTCGCGAACTGGGCGACCTCGCCGCTGTGGATCGGATCGCTGTAGGTGAAGACTTTGCGGCCCCGTGTATCTTCGATGTAGCCCATCGAGCGGTCCGTGACCGTGGCGCCTTTGGTGCACAGGACGCGCTCGCCGATCTTCGACGTGGAGCCCTCGATCTGCGAGCACATGCTCATCACGCGAATCCCGTTGGGATACTCGTACTCGACCGTGAAATGGTCCCAGATATTGCCGAACTCCGGCCCGGTACGCGACTGGCGGCCGCCCATGCCCAGGCAGGAAACCGGGTGCGCGCCGATGGCCCAGTTGATGACGTCCATATTGTGGAGATGCTGCTCGACAATATGATCGCCCGAGAGCCATACAAAGTACGGCCAGCAGCGGATTTGCCATTCCATGTCCGACCAGCCGGGCTTACGCGGTTCCCAGTGCCATTTGGAACTGCCCCAGTTCCAGTAAGCTTGCCCGCCGACGACCTCGCCCAGATCGCCGTTGTGGACCCGCTTCATCAATTCCTGGTACTGCGGCTGCCACCGCTGCTGCGTCCCAACCACGATCGACAGCTTCTTCTGGTCGGCGACATCGGCGGAGGCCAGCAACGACCGCACGCCCGCGGGATCGACCGCCCCGGGTTTTTCCATGAAGACATGCTTGCCCGCTTCCAGGGCGGCCCGCAGGGTCACCGGGCGAAAACCCGGCGGCGTCAGGAGCAGCACGGCGTCCACGTCCTTCAGGGCCATCACTTTCTTATAGGCATCGAAACCAAGGAAGCACGTCTCAGGCGTCACTTTCACCTGCTCGGGCGCGGCCTTCTTCATCCGTGCCAACGAGCTTTCCAGCCGGTCCGGCAGCAACTCGGCCATAGCCACCATCTCCACGCCGGGGGCCGACTTGAGGCAGTCGATCGCGTCCTTCGTCCCCCGGTCGCCACTGCCGACCATAGCGACGCGGATTTTATCGGAACCGGCGGCAAACACCCGGCCGCCCGACGACAACATGACGCCCGCCGATCCGGCGGCCCCCGCCTTCAACAGGTCCCGGCGGGAAAACGATGATCTTTGGTTTCTCATAGTACATGTCCTCCTATTGAGACGCGTGGCTTAGGATCGATGGTTTCTACAATATCGGAAGATGCCGCTCCAGTCAATTCCCCGTGCCGAGAGGATTGACCGGGAGGATTCTCAAGGAAAGCTTGCAGGATTCCTCTCGCGAGGCTATGATGCATCTGCGCTGATAGTGATGAGCACCTTCGTGAGATGACAATGCCCTGGTCGGCATCGGCGAGTGACACTACAGCAGCTTTTCACGGTTTGCCTTGGGCGGAGATTCGAGCAGATTGCCGGGCCTGCGGGAGACTTGGGCCCGTGCGGGGACACAAATGAGAGGAAAGATGAACACGGGGGTGGAAGGCGGGATTAAAGAGCGCCTGGAGGCACTGCAATCGAAGTGCCGCGAGACGGGACTGAAAATCACCCCGCAACGAATGGCGGTCTACAAGGCCCTCCTCGAAAGCGCCGAGCATCCGTCCGCCGAGGTCTTGTTCCGGCAGGTTCGAAAGACGTTCCCCTCGATCTCGCTCGACACCGTCAACCGCACACTCCTGACCCTCAGCGACATCGGCGCCGCCTTCGTCGTCGAAGGCTCCGGCGACGCCAAGCGATTCGACGCCAATCTGAAAAATCATCAACATTTCAAATGCCTTAAGTGCAAGCGGATCATAGACTTCCATCACGAAGCATTTGACGCCATCGACATTCCGGAAAACCTTATGCCCGGATACACCGTACTCAAAAAGACCGTATATATCGAAGGTTACTGTGACCGGTGTGGAACCGGGAAGAAATAGGAAGGTAAAAGGGAAGAAGGGCAAAAGGAAGAAGGGCACGCTGTGAACCAAATGCTTCCACTTGGGTGACCACCTCTGACTTACCGTCGCCTCTTCACCTCTTACTTTTGACTTTCTACCTTTTACTTTTTACTTCCTCGAAGGAGGTCTGAAATGAACTTGAAGGGCACGGAAACCGAACGGAATCTGCTCACTGCATTCGCCGGCGAATCCCAGGCCCGGAACCGGTATACGTACTATGCCGGCCGGGCCCGACAAGAAGGATATGAGCAAATGGCGGCCATCTTCGAAGAGACGGCGGGCCAGGAGAAGGAGCACGCGGAGCGGCTGTTCACGTTTCTCCAGGGGGGCGAAGTGGAGATCCGGGCCGCCTTCCCGGCCGGGACCATCGCCACTACGCTGGACAACCTGCGGGCGGCCGCGGCCGGCGAGCACTACGAGACCACGGAGATGTACCCGAGTTTCGCGCAAGTGGCGGAAAAAGAAGGACTTAAGGATATCGCTGCCGTGTTCCGCAAGATTGCCGTCGCCGAGAAACGGCACGAGGACAGGTATGTCGCACTGGCAAAGAACATCGCCGAGGGCCAGGTCTTCAAGCGTCAAACGCCCGTCCGGTGGGTCTGCCGCAGTTGCGGGCTGATCCACGAAGGCCTCGAAGCGCCCAAGCTCTGTGCCGCTTGCGGCAAGCCCCAAGCGTTTTTCGAGATCGAAGCAGCTAATTATTGAGGGGTCGTAGCATGGGAGAAAGAACAGGTTTAGTCACCTTCAAGGGCAACCCCCTGACCCTGGTCGGCAATGAGGTAAAGGTGGGTCAGAAAGCCCCGGAAGCAGAGTTGGTGGCTGGCGACCTTTCCGTCGTCAAGCTGTCCGCTCTGGCTCGGGGCAAGGTCTGCATCATCACGGCCGTGCCGTCGCTGGATACGCCGGTCTGCGACCTGGAGACGCGGCGGTTCAACCAGGAAGCTGGCAGCTTGGGGGACGATGTGAATGTCCTGGCTGTCAGCATGGATTTGCCCTTCGCCCAGAACCGCTGGTGCGGAGCCGCCGGTGTGAAGAACGTCCGGACGCTCTCCGATTACCGTGCGGCCGCCTTCGGCAAGACCTATGGCGTGCTCATCAAGGATCTTCACCTGCTGGCCCGGGCGGTGTTTGTACTGGACAAACAAGGCACGATACGGTACATAGAGTTGGTCAAAGAAGTGGCGAGCGAACCGGATTATGATGCCGCTTTGAGTGCGGCACAGAAGCTCAAGTGAAGAGGAACTCGCAGCATGCAGGAACTCAGGCCAGATGTCTACTCGATTCGCGCCATCGACTGGGATCGGCGGCTTTTCGATGAATTGATCCCGCTGCCCGAGGGGACCACGTACAACGCCTATCTGGTCGAGGGCAGGGAGAAGACCGCCCTGCTCGACACGGTGGATCCGACGAAGACCGAAACGCTGATGAGCAGCCTCACAGCTTCGGGCATCGACAAGATCGACTACGTGGTTTCACATCACGCCGAGCAAGACCACTCCGGCTCGATTCCGCACGTCCTGGCCCGCTATCCTCAGGCCCAGGTCGTCACCAACGCCAAATGTAAAGCCATGCTCATGGACCTCCTGCATATCGAGGAGAGCAGGTTCCTCACGATCGCGGAAGGTCAGACATTGCCTCTTGGGGGCAAGACCCTTGAGTTCTTCGATATCCCGTGGGTCCACTGGCCGGAAACCATGTGCACGTACCTGCAGGAGGACCATATCCTGTTTCCGTGCGATTTCTTCGGCTCGCATCTGGCGACGAGCAGCCTGTATGCCGATGACGAGCCGCTGATCTACGAATCCGCCAAGCGGTATTACGCCGAGATCATGATGCCCTTCCGGACGGTGATCAAAAAGAACCTGGAAAAGCTCAGCAAGCTCTCCATCGACATCATCGCTCCCAGCCATGGGCCCGTTTACAACAACCCCAGAATGATCGTCCGTGCGTACCAGGACTGGGTCGGCGACAACGTCAAGAACGAGGTCGTGCTGGCTTACGTCTCCATGCACGAGAGCACGAAACTGATGGTGGAGCATTTTACGAGAGCTCTGATCCAACGCGGCATTACGGTCAAGCAGTTCAACCTCACCGTGGCCGACCTCGGCAGGCTGGCGATCGCGCTGGTCGATGCCGCCACGATCGTACTGGGTTCGCCGACGGTCCTGACGGGCGCCCATCCCAAGGCGGCGTATGCGGCCTTCGTGACTAACGCCCTGCGGCCCAAGACGAGATTCGCTTCGATCCTCGGCTCCTTCGGCTGGGGCGGCAAGATGGTCGACCAGCTCGCGGGACTTCTGACGAACCTGAAGGTGGAGCTGATCCCGCCCGTGATCGCCAAGGGTCAGCCGAAAAAGGAGGATTTCGCGGCCTTGGACCATCTGGCCGATCAGATCCTGGCCAGGCATCAAGCGGCGGGAATCGTCAAGTGACGAACGTTTGGCCGTGGGCCGGCCGCCGAATATCGTTCCGATGGGTACGGATCATGGAAAGGGGAAGAAACGGATGGCAGAAAAGCTTCAGGTTTACAAATGCGCCGTTTGCGGCAATGTAGTGGAGGTCCTGACCGCAGGCGGCGGCAATCTGGTGTGCTGCGGCAAGCCGATGGATCACCTGGCGGCCAAGACCGCCGACCAGGGCAAGGAGAAACACGTGCCGGTGATTGAGAAGTCCAACGGCAGCTTCAAAGTCAAGATTGGCAGCATCCCTCATCCCATGGAAGAGAAACATTTCATCCAGTGGATCGAGATCGTCACGGACGGCAAGGTTTACCGCCAGGCCCTCCAACCGGGCCAGGCGCCGGAAGCGGTTTTCCCCCTCGCCGCCGAGAATGTCATGGCCAGGGAGTACTGTAACCTGCATGGAGTATGGGAGGCAAAACTATGATGACCAACAAGATGGAAAAAGCTCTGAACGAGCAGATCAACGAGGAACTGTTTTCTTCCTATTTGTACCTGGCCATGTCGGCCTGGTTTGAGTCGCAGAACTTTCCGGGCTTCGCCTCCTGGATGAAGGTCCAGGCGCGCGAAGAGAACGCGCACGCCATGAAATTCTTCGAATCCGTGAACGAGCGTCGCGGCCGGGTCGTCCTCAAGGCGATCAAGGAGCCGGGTAAGGAGTGGAAGTCGCCGCTGGCGGCGTTCGAGGCGGCCTTGGAGCACGAGCAGTATATCACCGGGCGCATCAATGACTTGGTGAATCTGGCCACTGCGGAGAAAGATCACGCCACCGCCGGTCTCCTGCAATGGTTCGTCAAAGAGCAGGTCGAGGAGGAAGCCTCGGCGGACCGGATGGTTCAGATGCTCAAAATGGCCGCCAATGCCCCGGGCGCCCTGCTGATGCTGGACCACCAGATGGGCGAGCGAAAGTAGAGATCGGCCGAACGTGAAGGAGAACGAGCATGAGCATAACATTCAACGCCGACGAAGTCTTCGAGATGGCCGAGCAGATCGAGCGCAATGGCGCCAAATTCTATCGGGAAGCCAGCGCGAAGACCTCCGACCGGCAGACCAAGGACATGTTCCTGCGTCTGGCGGCCATGGAGGACAACCACCTGCGCACGTTCCAACAGATGCGGAAGTCGCTCGGCAACCAGGAGAAAGGCGGCACGACCTTCGACCCCGAAGGCGAAGCCTCCCTGTATCTGCAGGCGATGGCGGACGACCGGGGTTTCGAGGGCATGCGCAGCCGCAACGTCAAGCTGACGGGCAAGGAATCCACGCGAGAGCTGCTGGAGATCGCCATCGGCGCGGAAAAGAACTCCATTCTCTATTACGTCGGACTCAAGTCTCTCGTCCCGGATGAAGCCGGTAAGGACAAGATCGAAGGCGTCATTATGGAAGAGGTCAGCCACGCCGCCGAGTTGCGCCGCTACCTGGCCTCGTTGCCGGCTTAGGGAAATGGTGTACGCATCGAACCGACCTCGCCTTTTTTTCGAAGGAAGGAATAACGAATGAAGTACCGCTGTCTCCTGTGCAGTTATGTCTACGACCCGGCCGTGGGCGACCCCGACAACGGTGTCCCGCCCGGTACGGCGTTTGAGGATTTGCCGGACGAATGGGTGTGCCCGGATTGCGGAGCGGGCCAAGAGGACTTCGAACCGGTGGAGGAGTAGGGAACCTACAGGTGGAGCCTGCTCCACGGGGACCTATGTGCAGGTCAATCTGGTGGGGCAAGCCCCACCTGTGGCTCCGGGCTTGAGACTCGTGGCTCTCTTGATGGGGGTGAGGACATGGCGAATCCGGAGATACGTCCGTCGGTGACTTCGTTGGAGATGCTTTGCGCCGAGAGCCCGGCCCCTCCCACGGCGATGGTCGTGTTCGGCGCTTCGGGCGACCTCGCCCACCGCAAGCTCCTGCCCGGCCTGGCACAGATCCACCACCGAGGTCTGTTGAGCCGGCAGTTCTGCCTGTTGGGCTGCGGGCGAACGCCGTACTCCGACGACCAGTTCCGGCAGGAGGCCGCGGGAGCGATCCGGAAGAACTCCGGAAATCCCCCTGCGGACGTGTCGCCGACCTTCCTCGAGAAGCTTTACTACCTTACTGGCGATTACGGCGATGCCGGCACTTATCAGCGCCTCAAGAGCAGGCTGGCCGAGCTGCGCCAAAAGCACGGGATAGACGCGGAAGGCGGCAACGTGTTTTATCTCTCGGTTCCTCCTTTTCTTTATCAGACCATCATCGAGCGCCTGGGGGCCGCGAGCTTGTCGCGCAAGAACGAGCCCGAGTGCCACCAGCGGGCCAGACTCATGGTGGAAAAACCCTTCGGGCGGGACCTGCCCAGCGCCACCGAACTCAACCAGGCGATGTCCCAATGGTTTGCGGAGTCGCAGATCTACCGGATCGATCAATACCTGGGCAAAGAAACGGTCCAGAACATCATGGTGTTCCGCTTTGCCAATGCCATTTTCGAGCCCATCTGGAATCGCAATCACATCGACAACGTGCAAATCACGATCGCCGAGACCCTGGGCGTGGAACACCGGGCGGACTACTACGACCAGGCCGGGGCCCTGCGGGACATCTTTCAGAACCACATGCTCCAGATGCTGGCGCTCGTGACGATGGAGCCGCCCATCTCGTTCGACGCCGACCGCGTCCGCGACGAGAAAGTAAAGCTCCTGCGAGCCATTCGGCCCTTCGAGTGTGTCTGCGAAGAGAATGGACCCGCGCGCACGCCGGCCAACTGTCGGGTGTTGCGCGGCCAGTACGGCCCGGGCCGAATCAATGGGGAGTCGGTACCGGGCTATCGCCAGGAAAAGGGCGTGGCCCCCGACTCCCGGACGGAGACATTCGTCGCCGCCCGAGTCCTCGTGGACAATTGGCGGTGGAAGGACGTGCCCTTCTATCTGCGAACGGGGAAGCGCCTGGCGCGCAAGAATATCGAGATTGTCGTGACCTTCAAGGAGATTCCCCATTCTCTGTTTGGCTCGGTGGGATTGAGCCAGATGCCCCCCAATGTCCTGGTCTTTCACATTCAGCCGGAAGAAGGGATCTCGCTGCGTTTCGAGGCCAAGCGGCCCGGCTCGAAAGCCTGCATCGGCACGCTCAAGATGGCTTTCAGCTACAAGAGCGTCTATGGCGTGGAGATGCCCGAGGCCTATCAGCGCCTGCTGCTGGACTGCATGGCCGGCGACCAGACGCTGTTCACCCGTTTCGATGGCATCGAGGTCTCCTGGCGGCTCCTGATGCCGGTCCTGGAAGCGTGGGAGTGCAGCCCCTACCGGCCGTACGAATACCCTGCCGGCAGCGACAGCTTCCCCCAGGCCGACGCCCTCCTCGAAGCCGACGGCCGCCAATGGCACAAGCCGAGCGCCACGTCTTCGTAGGTCGTGCGTCCCGCACGATGTCCTCAGGCAAGCGGGACGCTCGCCCTACGAAAAGACGGCTCGCACGTTCTCCGTGGGCACGTCCGGGGGCATGCCGCCGCCGCAGGAGAGGATGATCCGGCTTCGATCCCGCAAGGGTTCGAGTGCGGCGCGAACGCGGGCCGCCACATCGGCGGGTGTCCCCTGCGCCAGAACGTCGCGCGGCGGAATGTTGCCGAGCAGAGTCACGCTTGGGCCGGCCCATTCCCGCATCTCGGCCAGTGAGTGCTCGAAACTGAAATTGAAGAGATTGATGCCGATCCCGGCCAAGAATTTTGCGCAAACGCGCCCTTGGGCATCGTTGTGGAAGAAGCGCACGGGCACGTCGAGGCAGCCGAAAATGCGTTTGAGATAAGGCAAAGCGGTCCGGCGGAAATCTTCTTCGCCCAGGAACCCGACAATGTCGTCAAGCACGAAGATGCCTTGGATGGACGGCAAGCACTCCTTCTGGTATTGCAGCCAATCAACGGCAAAGTCCGTGACGAGAGTCAAAAGCTGATGGATTTCGTCCGGATTCGTGCGGACCGCCATCAGGAATTCCGTCGTTCCCATGAGAAAGCTGGCGATATTCAGCGGCCCGCGTGAGATGGCGAACCGGATCGAATGTCCCGCATCCTCGATGGTCTTCTGGTGAAGCTGCAGGCGACGAATCACGAAGGGGAGCAGTCCGTCGGTCCTGACATCGGGCTTTTCCATGCGGCCGACATCGTCGATCGTCTTGAGGACACGATCGGCAAAGGGCAGATCCTGCTGGGCCCAGCGGCACTTGGTCCCGAAGGCGGACGGCTCCGTGCACATCCCGAACTCGGACCAGAAACCCGGCAAAAACATGATCTGCGGAAAGGTCCGCACGGCCTGGAGATTGGCCGCGAGCCACTTCTCGCCGCTGGCGTAATAGTCCAGCGTGGAGATGCCCGCCCAGCCGGGCAGCCACGGGCTGTCGATGATGAACCCGACCGGCAGAGGATCGAAGACCTTCCCCTCCATCACGGCCAGCAGCCTTGCCCATTGTTCGTTGGTCATCCTGTGCTCCAGAAGTTAGATTGTTGATCGTTGATTGTTGATTCAAGAAATCAAACATCACAAATCAAAAATCACACTTCCTGCGTCAGAAGTTCTTGACCGGGACTTCCGCGCCTTTGCGCTCGGCCGAGACATAGGCGCTGTAGATCGTCGAGATGCAGTCGGCCGCGATGCTGCTGTCGCTTTCCACCGGCGCACCGTAGGCGACGGTGCGATAGAACGCCTCGATCTCCTGCGGATACCCGGTGAACCAGTCCTCATCGGGCGACGGGTTCGTCCAGCCCTGCTTGGTCCCGATCTTCTCGACCACGTAGACGTCCTGGAAATTGGCCTCCACGGGGTTGTAGGTCTGCATGGCCGTATTGGGGTTGATGTGGCAGAACGTCCGGTGGTTGTTCGCCGCGACCTCCAGCCAGTTGTGAATCCCGCCCAGGATGATGTCCGAGGCGAAGATCGTCGCCACCGTCCCGTCTTCAAAGGTGACGTGCATCATCGAGAAGTCGTCAATGTCGAAGTAGTTGGACCGGATGTGGCCCTCGTCGCGGAAGCTCGGCATGCGCGTCATCGCGTGGATGCGAGCCGTGACGGTCTTGGGCCGAATGGGCTTGCCGTCGCGGGCCTTGCCCTCGACGCGCTTGAGGTACAGGGCTGCCGTCAGGGGGTGGCAGCCCTTGCCGATCATGACGCCGCCGCCGGAATACTTCCAGTACGCATACGTCTTGGCGTGCGAGCCGGAGTGGGCCTCTTCCG
>CAYHAJ010000264.1:0-24525 GCA_964354535.1 uncultured Pirellulales bacterium | reverse complement strand
TTATCCTGCCAAGATCAAGGTAACCGACGAGCAACTGGGGCAACTACGCCTCAAACGTCACGAATTCCACGGCGAATGGAACTACACCCTGTCTCCACGGAAGTGAAAGTTGTTCAGGTTATTATTGCGCAGTCACTAAGTGAATGCAGTGCAGCGTGCCGCGAATGTGGAGGCGGGTCAGGGTCAGTTCCATCGTGCCGGTGGCCTCGATGCCCACGGCCTCGGGATGGTCACCATCGATGGCCAGGCCGTCCACCAGGGGCATGCGCTGGCGGTCCCAGACGTCTTGGGCGAAGCCCGCCGGGTCGGCAGACTTGAAATGGGTGCCCACGAACTTCAGCGCGGGCCCCGGTCCTGCCATGACAATCCGCGCGATGCCGTCGCCGCAGAAAGATGTGTAGCCGACTTTGTCGAGCTCGACCACAATTGGTGCGGTAATGCGGTACACGCCCTTGGGCAGGCGGACAACGCCGATGGCGGAATCAACCGCCTTTTGCAGCGCCGCGGTGTCGTCCGCTTTGCCATCGCCGACAGCTCCCAATTGACGCACGTTCCGGTCGATCTCTCGATTCTCTTGAGACCACGTGGGTCCACAGACCAGCAATAGGGCACTTGCCAAGACGATTGTCCTTTGTCGAACATTCATTGCTCAGCTCCTGCAATTCGTGTTGGTAGTGACGCCGTGAGGTGTTATCTTCCCGGCCGGATATACTCCTACGAGCACACTACGAACCGAGACTTCGATGCCGCCACAATCACAGCAGACTCAACGGATGCTTGCGGTTGGCGAGCGGCAGGGGGACGGGGGCGTTGCGCCGGTGCGATTCGTAGATCGCCAGGATCATCTCCAAGGCTGCCCGGCCGTCGTACATGCTGCCTTGGGGCTGACCGTTTGTCTCGATCGCTCGGATCAGGTCGAGGGCAATCAGGCGATTGCCGTGGCGGTGGCTGGGATCGCTCACGGGTTCCGGCTGGTCGATCCCCGCGCTGGTGATCCGTTTCCATTGTGCTTTGCTGCGCCCCGGCTGCCACGACGGGTCTGCCACGAACCAGACTTCCGGAAAGGCGCCGGTCACGGTGGTCAGGATGCCCTTGCTGCCGCGCATCTCCAGGCCGAAGCGTGCCGAGGCGCCGTCCCGGGCGCGGTGCGTGGCGAAATAACCCATCGTCATCCCGCCGAATCGGTACATGGCCTGGATCTCGTCGCCGGCGAGAGGACCGATGCCCTCGGCTCCCTCGCGCACGTCACTCCTCGTAATGGGGTGCCCGTTCGCGCGCACCTGAGCAAAGCACCACTGCGGATCGCCCGCGAAGAACCGCATCAGATCCATGACGTGCGTGCCGAGCACCATGAGGGCCTCGCCGCCGCCCCGGGCGTCCTCCTTGCCCCGGCCACGAAGCTCCAGAATGTCTCCGAGCAGGCCGTCGGCCATCGCTTTCTTCGCATGGGCCAACGCCGGGCTGTAGCGGGTCTGATGGGCGATGGCCAGCTTGAGGTTCCGCTTTTCCAGGGCGGCGATCATCTCATCCGCCTGTTCGAGGTCCTGGCACATCGGCTTTTCGAGGAAGATATGGCAGCCGTGCTCGGCACATGCCAGCACCATGTCGCGGTGGCAGTCCAGCCAGCGCGCCGCCACGCTGACAATCTGTGGATGTTCCTTCTCGAGCATCTGACGGTAGTCCGCGTAGGTCTTCGGTGCTTTCAACCGCTGGGCCGCGGCGGCGAGGCCCTTCGGGTCGGAGTCCGCCACCGCCACGAGCCGGGTCTGCGGGACATCGTTCCACACCACATCCAGGCCGTGGCCGTAATTGCCCTGGCCGGTCCGGCCGATGACCGCCACACGGTACTTTTCACTTTTCATCGCCGCACCGGCTTGCCGGCTCATAACGGCCGTCGCTAAACTCAGTGCCGTACCCGCAAAGAAATCTCGTCGTCTCATAAGTCCACTCCCGCCAAGCCGACAATGCAACTCATCTGAATTCGATTGTGGTGATTCGGCAAAACCATCCTCTGTTTGTCACCCCCGCGCAGGCGGGGGTCCAGGAACGTACGACGGATTACTGGATTCCCGCCTGCGCGGGAATGACAGAGCACACACAACTCCTGCTTCGGATCAACCACCTTAGCCATGCAGTTCACCCGGTCACGCGCGCCAGGGCCGCTGGCGGTTTTGGGCGCGCGCGACTACGTTTTTGGCGATAATCGCGTTCTCGCGGACCTGGAAGTCAAACATGCCGACGCAAATGAAATCGGCTCCGTTCTCGAAGGCGAACTGGAAGCCCTCGCGCGGGTGGATGGCGCCGGCGGCCAGGACCTTGAACGCTATCCAGGGCCGGGCCACGGTCCGCATGAACTCGATGTCCTTCTCCGGCGTGATGGACCAGATGTTGTCATGGTCCTGCGGCCCGTTGCTATCGACGTTGAACTCCACGCGCTGCTCCCGGGGCGTGGCAGACCAGTACTTGTCATGGTGCAAGGTCTTCATATAAAAGTCCGGCTGGATGCCGGCGTTTTCCACGGCCATCGGCACCTGGAGCGAATGACCACCGAGGCCCGCGAGCACGCGCTGGCTCTTGATGAATTCGACCGCCTTACCCAACAGGTCGACCCGATTGCCTTTGACGAAGCTGTCACCCACGCCGCCCTGCACGTACGCGCCGATAGCCCCGGCGTCGATCGCTCGCTTGATATCGCTCGTGACATCGTCCGTCTTCGGATGGACTTGGGCGATCCATTGCATCTTTCCGCCCAGGTCCTTCCAGTACTTGCTCAGGTACGCCGAGCCCGACGTGATGATCGTGTTGATGCCGTTCTCCTCCGCGGTGCGCAGGGTCTCCAGGATCTTCTTCTCCGTGGTGTAGGCTTTGAACAGGTCCCGCAGGTACTTGAGATCCCGGCTGTGCGACCAGCCGCTGAATTGATTGCCGCCGATGATCAGTCGACTGATCGTGACGTCCCCGATCTTGCCCACGGGCACGGCATTGTCCGACATTCGTCACCTCCAGTGGTTCGTAGTGACACCGGAAGAGGAAGTAAAAAGTAAAAAGGCAAAAGGAAAAAGAGCGTGCCGTCCCAACGGCCTATGCCTGTCTTTTTCTCTGACTTCTTCCCTTTTTACTTTTTCCCTTTTCCCTTCCTTCCATGATCCTATCACAATGGCTTGGCATTTCAAGGAATGTTGGTACGATGGCCAGAGGAACAGTAGGGAGGCATGGATGCTGATCTGAACGGAACGCGTTCGTTCGGACCCGGGTAGTTCGTTGTGGAGGATTAGGCCATGATGTCCATGCGCTACACTCTGGCTCTGTTGATGGCTCTCGCGGCTCTGCCCTCATCCGCTCCGAGTCAGGAAATGGATCTCGTTCGGGACGGCAAGACGGTCGCGGTGATTGTGGTCGATGAGCGGATGGCGCCAGGTCCGAGGAAGGATAAGCCGGCGAAGGGACGCGGCTTGGTGTGCAGCGACGCGGCCGCGGCCGGCGTCCTGGCCGATTGGATTGAGAAGATCACGGAGCTCCGATTGCCGATTGTCGCCCAAGCCCCGAGGGACGGGCCTGCAATCTATGTGGGGAAGGCGGCGCTGGCGGCGGGTCTGAAGCTTGATGGCATCGATAGCCCGACCAGAGAGGGGCTGCGCATCGTTAGCGATGGGCAGGCCAGGGTCCTCCTCGCCGGACAGAATGAGGAGGCGACGGTCAAGGCCGCGTGCCGGTTTCTGGAGCAACTGGGCTGCCGGTATTTTATGGACAATGCTCTGGGCGAGGTCTATCCGAGAACCAGGACCTTGACCCTCGGCAAGCTCAACATGACCGAGAAGCCGGGCTTCGTGCTGCGGAAGATCTGGGGGTCGCAATGGACCGGGCAAAGTCTCTGGAAGGTCTGGAATGGCGACGGCGGCACGCCGCTGTCCACGCAACATGCCTGGGGCGCGTACGTCGATCAGAGCCTGTTTGACACCCACCCGGAGTACTTTGCTCTGCGCAATGGGGAGCGCAAGAAGGGTGATTGGTACTGCACATCCAATCGCGAATTGCGCAAGGTCTTCGCGCAGGGAGTCGTCGCGCGAGGTCAGTCTAATCCCTCCATCTCCCCGCCGGACGGGATCGGGTATTGCCAATGCGATGCCTGCCGGGCCCAGGATGACCCATCGAGCATCGAACCCTCGTCGGGGACGGTCAACGTGACAAATCGGTACGTGGATTTCTTCGATGCGGTCGCGAAGGAGGTGGCGAAGGTTCATCCGGACTGGCTGCTGAATTTCTATTGTTATGCCGATTACACGCAGCCTCCCACCACGAACATCAAGTTATCCCCCAACCTGGTGGCCTGGATCGCGCCAATCCGGTATTCGCGCTTTCACCGGATCGGCAGTCCCAATTCGCTCAGCACGACGCAGCTTGCCGAGGTGATCGACCAGTGGGCGGCTTCGGCCCAGCACATTGCCTACCGCACGTACAACTACAATCTCGCTGAATGTCTTGTCCCCTTCCCGAAACTCTCCGTCTGGGCTCATGATATTCCCTACCTCAAGGCCAAGGGCTGCATCGCCATCAACCTGGAGTCACTCGCGAATTGGGAAATCTATGGCCCGCACATGTACCAGAGCATTCGCCTGGCCTACGATCCCGGGGCGGACGCCGACGCGATGATGGAGGACTATTTTCTCAAGTTCTACGGCCCGCAGGCCGGCCCGTTCTTGAAGCAATACTGGCTGGGCCTGGACCGGGCTTTCGCGAACATGACGTGCGAATCCGGCAGCTTCTATGCGCTGCATTTGGTGTACACGCCGCAGGCCCTGGAGCACTGGGAGGGTCTCATGCAGAAGGCCGCCGACGCCGTCCAGGGCGACCCGACCTACGCCGCGCGCGTGGCCCTGACTGCCGAGGGCCTTCAGAACGCGCGACAGTACATCCAGATGCGTGATGCGATGAATAGCGGCGACTTCCGCATGGCCAAGAGAATCTATGATGACCTGTACGCCCGCAACGAGACGGAGGTGGCCAAGGGCTACAGCAATAACTACACGCCCGGCTATCTGAACCGCTTTGTGGGCGTGCACATAGCGGCGGGCGCCAAAGCGACCGCGGAGCCGAACAAGGTCTTGTTGGTTCTGCCGGACCGCATGAAACTGGCGTACGATGCCGAGGACAAAGGACAGGAACAGGGCTGGCATAGGCCGGACTTCGACGATTCCGCGTGGAAGGAGGTTGCCACGTATAGCAACACGTTGAACGCCCAGGGCCTGCCCGACACCAAGTCGTTCCTGTGGTACCGCACATCACTGAATGTGCCGGGGGAACATAGGCGATGGAGCCTGTTCTTCACGGAGGTCGATGGCCAGGCGGTGGTTGTCTATGTCAATGGCAAGCAAGTGGCGTCCTTGGGCAAGGAGGCGTCGCGCAAGCCGTTTGAGGTGGATGTCACGGGGGCGGTCACGCCGGGCAAGAATGTTGTTGCCCTCAAGGTCGATCATCGAAAGATCACCGAGCTCTTCCTTGGTGGCATCATTCGTCCGATTCTGCTGATTGAGAAAGGAGCACAACGATGAAAGAGAATAGGCCAGGAGCTGTCAGGCACAGGCGGATTTCGCGCCGGAACTTTATGGGGACGACCGTGGCACTCGGTCTTGCGGGCACCGGACATGCCGCCCAGGAGCAACGAGTGATCAAGGCGGAGCTGTCCCCGGCCGTCCAGATGCAGTTCCTGCGGCCGGGCCAGTTGGAAAAGGCGCTGCGCGCGTTTCCGGCGGTCTATGTGCCGTTCGGGTTGATCGAATGGCACGGCCGGCACCTGCCGCTCGGGAACGACGCCCTCAAGGCCCACGGCATTCTCGTCAAGACGGCCGAGCAGTTCGGCGGTGTCGTGTACCCGCCCGTGTACTTTCACAACGGCTTCCCGCAGGAGTCGCTGGTGCCGGTTCTGACCGCGTTGTTTCAACGGCTCAAGAAGACCGGGGCGCGGGTCATCCTCGGCGTCTCCGGCCACAACGTCCAGGGCCAGATCGACATGATCGACAAGGCCCTGGCGCCGGTGGTCGCGGATAAGACGGTGACGGGCATGGGTCTGTGGGAGATCACGCTCAGCCGGGGCCCCGAGTCCGGCACGGACCACGCGGCCAAGTGGGAGACCTCGAATATGATGTTCTTCTATCCCGACCTCGTCGATCTGTCCACCCTGGGCGACGGCCCCCTGGCCCCGAACATGAAGCCGCCCGACGGCATCGGCGGCCAAGACCCGCGGAAATACGCTTCCGCCGAAATCGGGCGGCGCAACATCGAGCTCGCCGCCCAGGCGCTCGGCAAGAAGGCCAGAGAGCTTCTTGAGTCGCTGGCGGAGGACCAACGGTCTTTCAAGCTGCCGGCGCTCAGCCCGGAGAATTGGTGGATGATCTGAGGGAGTTGAAGTCATGAAAAACATCCGCGTGGCCTCGGTTCAGTTCGAGTCGGTCGCCGGGGACAAGGGAGCGAACCTCGCCAAGGTAGAGAGTTTCGTCCAACGTGCGGCGGCACACAGGGTGGAGCTGATCGTCTTCCCAGAATGCTGCCTCACGGGCTACTGGTTTCTGCGGAAGCTGTCGCGCGAGCAGTTGCAGGCCGTGGCGGAGCCGGTCCCGGGCGGGCCCTCGTCACAGGCCCTCATGGGGCTGGCAAAACAGCACCGCATGACGGTTGGGGCAGGCTTGATCGAGAGGGACGGAGAGCAAATGTACAACACCTACGTCGTGGCCATGCCCCAGGGCGAGTTTCGGCGCCATCGCAAAATTCACGCCTTCGTCAATCCCCACTTGTCGTGCGGCTCGGAGTTCACGGTGTTCGACAGTCCTCTGGGCTGCCGGCTCGCCGTGTTGACCTGCTACGACAACAACATCGGGGAGAATGTGCGGATCGTTGCCCTGCAAGGGGCCGAGGTCCTGCTGGCGCCACACCAGACCGGCGGCTGCAAAACGCCCAGTCCCGGCTGCATGGGCCTGATCGATCCATCTTTGTGGCACGAGCGCAGGGAAGCCCCCGAGGCGATCGAAGCGGAGTTCAAGGGGCCCAAAGGCCGGCAGTGGCTCATGACGTGGCTGCCCTCTCGCGCTCATGACAACGGCCTGTTTCTGATTTTCAGCAACGGCGTGGGCCTGGACGACAACGAGGTCCGGACGGGCAATGCCATGATCCTGGACCCCTACGGCCGCGTCTTAGTCGAGACGTGGAAAGCGGATGATGACATGATCGTCGCCGACCTGGACCCGGCCCTGCGCGAAAACTGCACCGGTCTGCGCTGGATCAAGACGCGCCGGCCGGAGCTCTATCATCCGTTGACGGTTCCCACCGGTCTGGAAAGGGACACGCGCGGCGTCCGCTTCGGCCAGGACAAGTAGAACCCACGGACAAACGAGTTTGTCCGTGCCACCCGGCGAAGCCGGTAGGGTGTGCCGTGCCCCCTACTACTCCGTCCCCTCTGATTGGGTGGGTGGCCCTCCGGCGACGACGCGGCTGATTTGGCAGGTTCGGAGTACTATAAGTTCTCTTCCATGCAGATGACGCTGCCGTTCTCCAGGGTCAGATAGAGACGGTGCGCCACTACGGCCAAGGCGTCGAACACCGGTGCGGCTTCCAGGTGGTATTTCGCCAGGATCTCGCCATCGGCAGCAGCAACGGCGAGAAGCTGGGCACCGCCCGATGGTGAACTGGGGGCCGGTTCGCCATTCTCCTTCTCGATCGTCGGGCCGGCGACGAAGAGGATCTTGTCCGCCAGGACCATCGCCCGGACGTGGATCGGCAGGGGCTTTTCCCATTGGGGCTTGGCCTCGTCGCGCTTGCGGGCGAAGAGCCGGTAGGCGCCGTCCTCCAGTTGGTTGGACCAGTGGACCCTTGCCCGGCCGTAGCCGTAGATCGTCGTGTCATCGAAGGCGAGCAATCGGCCGAAGATGAGTCCCTTCTCCTGGCTGCTGCAGCCGCCCGAGATGGTGCAGCGCGTGCCGAAGATCCAGTAGGAGCGGTGCGCCCAGGCGTCGTCCAGGAAATCGGTCAGCGTGAACAAGTGTGCCTGGCCTGTCGCTCGGCTCGCGCCCTGGCGGTCGAAGACCATGTCCCGCAGATAGACGTAGTCGCCATCGCCCGAGAGGATGTCCGCCCGGATGCCCGGTATGGCGTAGGGCGCCGATTGCGGCGGTTGTTTGCCGGTTTCGGGGTCGGGACTGTAGACGGGCGTTCGGGAGAGCATCTTGCCGCTTTGCGGATCGAGCCGATACAGGTCGATCCCGCCGTCCAAGTAGGACGACCGGCCGAGTGTGGCATACGCGGTGCCGTCTTGCACCAGCACGCTACCAAACGCGGGCAGGGTCGATTCCAACTGGCCGAAGGCCATCACCCGTCGCGCCGTGCGGGTGCCTTGAAAACGCCATGCCAACTCGCCGTCGGAGGTCTGCACGCCGTAGACGTTGCCATCGCGCGACCCGAAGAAGGCGCGGTCCCGCCAGATGGTCGGCGGGGAATCGACGCGACCACCCGCGGTGAACGCCCAGACCGCCGCTCCGGAATCGGCGTCGAGCGCCAACACCTCGTGCCGGTCCACGGCGGCTACGAACACCTTGCCGTTGGCAACCGTGAGACTGCTCAAGCGTCTGCCCGGTTGAACCTGCCATTTCGGTTTCAGCGAGGCACTGATGGCAACGCGAGTGCCGCCGCTGCGCTCGGCGTCATGACGGTAGGTCGGCCAGTCGGCAGGATTGGAGACCTGCAATTTCGGATTTCGGGTTTCGGATTGTGGATTCACGTCGCCCCGTTCTTTCGATCCGAAATCATCAATCCGCCATCCGGAATCCACCGGCTCCTGTCGGGCGGCCAGGGCGAAGAAGCCGTTGACCTTCGTCCCGATATAACAGGCGCAGGCGTGCGGCGGGGCGTACAGCAGGCCGTTGCAGGGCATGACGCCGTATTTGCAGACGCCGCGGACCCAGCTATGCTCGCGCATCTCACCCGACTGGAGATCGAAAAACTCGACGCCGCGCCGGCCCGCGAGAATGAAGCGGTCTGTGGCTTTGTTCTGGTAACAGCGATGATGATGCCCCAGGTTCGCGGGCTCGATCTGCCGCAGCAGCTTGCCCGTGCCCAGGTCGTGCTGGACCGCGAAATACGGGCCCCAGGCCGGGCCGCGCTTTTCCGGGAAGGGTTTGAAACCGCCCAGCCAGAGCGCGCCGCCCGCCACAAACACGTCGCGCGTATCGACCAGGACGGAAGCCTCGGTCCACTGCGTTTGACCGGTCTCGGCGGACAGAACCGTGACGGTCTTGCCGCCGACACAGAAGACACGGCCGCCATACACCAATTGCAGCCCGCCGGCGGGCGACGACCATT
This sequence comes from uncultured Pirellulales bacterium, assembly GCA_964354535.1. Lineage (GTDB taxonomy): Bacteria > Planctomycetota > Phycisphaerae > Sedimentisphaerales > Anaerobacaceae > PLanc-01. Next base: position 15,180 of record CAYHAJ010000264.1, on the reverse strand, counting down.
GCTCCTGGCCCGTCCGGAGATCCAGGCAAACGGCGTCCTTGCCGTTCTGGTAGAAGACCCGGTCCCCTTCGGCGCACAGGCTCAGCGGCCGCAGGCCGGAGGCGTCCGCCCCGGTCTTCTTCCAGAGCACGCGGCCTGTCTCCGCGTCGAGGGCGAGGACCGCTTTGGGGGCCTTGTTCTCGGTCGTGCGGAAACGATCCAGCAGCGGCTGGGCAGTGTCCCGGGTGTGGATGGGCGACTTATCCTGGGCGGCCAGTTGCGGCCATGTCACCAGCTCGGCAGCCCGATCCTCGGTGACGGCGCGAACGGCGAGCAGGAGAACGCCACGGTGACAAACGATCTCGTCCGTGCCCGCGGTCCCGTCATAGACCGTGAGCGTCTTCCCGGTGGCGGCGTCGACCACGCTCAGTGGCGCGTGCAGGCCCAGCGTGACATAGAGGCGGTCGCCCAGGAGCACCATCCGGCGTTGCAGTTGCGGCGGTGCCGCGCCCCAATTGATCATGTAGGGAAACCAGCCGGTGAAGGATCGCTGCCAGAGCAGGATACCGTTGTACGCGTCCCGCGCGACGAGGTGCCAGCGGGGCGGCTGCCGGAGCGAGGCAATCGGCCCTTCATCGGCAATGTAGCAGATCCGTCCCTGGGCCGAGACCACGGCGGCGATGCTGGGCGTGTGCTCATGGCTGCGCGTGTGGCGCGGCTCGGCGATCCACTGGGTATAGCGCGGCGGCCCGACGACTTCGTCGTGCGCCACCGCGTTGCCGCTCGGGTCGTGCAGAAAATGCGTCCACTCATCGACGTTCTGCGGACGCGGCTTGACCTCCTTGGCCCAGAGGCTCCCGCTCTTCACGTAGACGACGCCTTGGGGCACAAGCACGCGCATGACCTCTCGCATGGGGACCTTCCCCAGGTCTTCGGCCACGAGCAGATTGACGAGGTTGTCCCGGTACGGCAGGCGTGTCCCTTCCCATTGCTCCACGGACACCTGCCCGTATCGGCCGGAAGCTCGAATGAGCTTGCGCGCCGCTTGGACAGTCTGGGCGTCCGAGTCCAGCCCGTGGACTTGGTATGCCGGACCCCGGCACAGGGCCGCTGTCAACCGCCCATCCCCGCAGCCAAGGTGGACAATCAGCCCGCCATTGACCCCAGCGGTCTCGCAGAAAGACTGGGCTTGTTCCTCCACCGTCGGTGTCTGGACCGCGAGCGACTTGACCAGAAGGAAGATGCAAATCGTGGACGCTGTCATCAGGATTGCCGTTCTCTTACCCATTGTGTGTCTCCTTGTGAGTCAAGGATGATGGTAGCTGCCGTTGACGCCAGCGTCAAGTAACCACGTTTGCAGTGCGCTCGTAAGAGCATAGAGGCAAGGGAAGATAACGCCTGACGGCGTCACTGCGAACGGATCAGCCGGCGAGGGTGGTCTTGATCAGCGCGCGCGCCTGGTCCAGAGCCTCGTCGATTTTGGTGGGGTCTTTGCCGCCGGCTTGGGCCATTTGGGGCTTGCCGCCACCGCCGCCGCCGACCATCGGGGCGATCGTCTTGACGATGTCACCCGCTTTGACTTTCTTGATCAGGTCGTCGGTGACGCCCGCCAGGAGCATCGCTTTGCCGTCGTCCTCGTAGGCCAGGACAATCGCGGCGGACTGGGCCTTTTTCTTGAGCATGTCAATGGCTTCGCGGGCCCGGTCGACCGAGGTGGTCGAGAGCCGCCCGACGATCACCGCCGCGGCGCCGATCTTTTCGCTGGCATCGAGAAGCTGGCGGGCCTCCGCCATGGTGTCGGGTCCGCCTGTTTTCGAGGCGGTCTTGAGCTGCTTGAGGAGGCGCTTGTTGTCTTCGATCAATTGGGAGACGCGCTCGGGCAGCTTGTCGGCGGGAATCTGGAGCATAGCCGCGAGCTGATCGGCAATCTCGCTGCCTTTTTCGAGATAGGCAGTCAAGCCTTGGCCGGTCAGGGCCGTGATCCGGCGCACACCCGCCGAGACGCTTTCCTCTTTGAGAATTTTGAATCCGCCGATGACGCCGAGGCGGTCGACGTGTGTGCCGCCGCAGAACTCCCGGCTGAACGCTTCGTCGATGTGGTCCTTGTCGGCGGCGCCGAGGCAGACGACGCGTACTTCGCTGCCATACTTCTCGCCGAAGAGCGCCATCGCGCCGAGCTTCTCCGCCTCCTGCCGGGGCAGAACCGTCCACGTGACAGGCAGGTCGTCGCCGATTTTCTGGCGGACCAGCCGCTCGGCCTCCTTGAGCTCCTCCTCCGTCGGGGCCTTGGGATACGTGTAGTCGAAGCGCAGGTAATCGGGGCCCACGTAGCTACCCTGCTGCTGCACGGACTTGCCCAGCACCTGCTGGAGCGCCCATTGCAGAAGGTGCGTGGCGGTGTGGTTCTTTCTGGTGGCGTTGCGGTCGACGCTGACGATCGCCGTGACCGCCTGGCCGACACGAAGCGAGCCTTCGGTGAGCTTGCCGCGATGAACCACGGTATTGCCGACTTTTGTCGTCGCCTCGACGACGAACGTGGCGAGGGCATCTTGCCCTTGTTCTTCTTTCGCCGGCAGGATGCCGGCGCGACGCAAGGGCGGGACGCCCTCGCCACGAACGGCTGGGGCCTCGATCACGCCGGTGTCGCCGACCTGGCCGCCGGCCTCGGCGTAGAAGCAGGTCTTGTCGAGGACCAGGCCGACCGCGGCGCCGGCCGGGACTTCGCCTTGCTTGTGAAATCCCGTCGAGTCGATCCAGCCGAGAATGGTGGCCTCATAGCGATCTGCGCGGTACTTGTGCATGTCCTCGGTGGCCGGCAAATCGCTGTCGGCCAGACTCGCCAGGAGCGAATCGGTCTTCTGGGCCGCCCGGGCACGCTCCCTTTGCTCCTTCATCAGCTCGTGGAAACGGTCGAAGTCCACCTGCAAGCCTCGCTCCTGGGCCATGAGCTGCGTCAGGTCGATGGGGAAGCCGTAGGTGTCGTAGAGTTGGAAAGCGTCGTCGCCGCTGATGATTTTGGCGGGGGTCTTGGCCACCCGGTTGGCGGCGGCGGTGAAAAGCTCCAAGCCGCGGTCGAGTGTTCGGCCGAAGCTGGCCTCCTCGGCCTGAATCACGGTCGCGACGTACTCGGCCCGCTCCCGGATTTCGGGGAAGGCGTCGCCGACGCAATCCACGACTACGGGGACCAGCTTATAGAGGAAGGGCTCGTGCAGATCGAGCTCGCGCCCGAAGCGCGAGGCCCGACGGAGAATCCGGCGCAGGACGTAGCCGCGACCTTCATTCGATGGCGTGGCGCCGTCGGTGATCGCAAACGTCAGTGCGCGAATATGGTCCGCGATGACGCGGAAGGCGTTATCAGTCTTATTGCCAAGCTGCGAGGTGTACTCGTGGCCGGACAGCTCGCCCGTAGCCCGGATGATCGGCATGAACAGGTCGGTGTCATAGTTGCTGCGCTTGTTCTGAAGGACGGAGACGACCCGCTCCAGGCCCGCGCCGGTGTCGATGTAGCGGGCGGACAGCGGCACGAGATGACCCGAAGGCTGACGGTTGAACTGGATGAAGACGAGGTTCCACAGCTCGATGTAGCGGGCGCAGTCGCCGTTGACCCGGCACTTATGGCCCGGCACGTCTTTCTTGTCACAGCGCTCAGGTCCGAGATCGATGTGAATCTCGCTGCACGGGCCGCACGGGCCGGCCTCGCCCATTTCCCAGAAGTTCTCTTTCTTGCCGAAGGCGAGGACGCGATTCGCGGGCAAGGAGGTCAACTTCGGCCACAGCTCCGCGGCCTCGACGTCCTGGGGCAGGCCGTCCTTCTCGTCGCCCGCGAACACTGTCGCCCAAAGCTGGTCGGGGTTGATGCCCCAGACCTTCGTCAGCAGATCCCACGCCCAGGTGATCGCCTCGGCCTTGAAGTAGTCGTTGAACGACCAGTTGCCGAGCATCTCGAAAAACGTATGGTGGTAGGTGTCCCGGCCGACTTCTTCCAGGTCGTTGTGCTTGCCGCTGACGCGCAGGCACTTTTGGCTGTTGACCGCCCGGCGCCATTCGGCGGACTTGAGACCCAGGAAAATGTCCTTGAACTGGTTCATGCCGGCGTTGGCGAACAGCAGGATCTCATCCCCCTGCGGCACGACCGGCGAGCTCGGGACAAACGCGTGCTCCCGGGCCTGGAAGAACTCGATGAACCCACGACGAATCTCTTTGGAACTCAGCATTTCCACAACACCCTTGCCAATTTCGGATTTTAGATTGCGGATTGCGGATTAGCACCACGGCTTCAATCCGCAATCCGCAATCATCAATCCGCAATCTACTATCGGCCGATCAGGCTTCCGCCTCGACCGGTTCCTCGGCCTTCGACTTCGACGTCGAGGTCGTGAGCAATCCCTTGGTGGACAGGACCTTGTCCTTCAGCTCGTTGCAGACCTCGGGATAGTCGATCAGATACTTCTTGGCGTTCTCGCGGCCCTGGCCCAGCCGGATCTTGCCGTAATTGATCCACGCGCCGCTGCGATCGATAATGTTGGCGGCGATCGCCAGGTCGATCAGGTCGCCCTCGTAACTGATGCCGCTGTCGAACATGATGTCGAACTCGGTCTCGCGGAAGGGCGGGGCGATCTTATTCTTGACGACCCGGGCCCGGACGCGCGAGCCGATGGCCCCGGTATTGTCCGTCAGCGTGCTCAGCCGCCGCAGATCGAGGCGGACCGAGCAGTAGAATTTCAGGGCCTTGCCGCCGGGCGTCGTCTCGGGGTTGCCGAACATGACGCCGATCTTCATACGGATCTGGTTGATGAAGACCAGGGCGGTCTTGCTCCTGCTGATGATGCCGGTCAGCTTGCGCATGGCCTGGCTCATCAGCCGGGCCTGCAGGCCGACGTGCGTGTCGCCGATGTCGCCTTCGAGTTCCGCCTTCGGAGTCAGGGCCGCGACCGAGTCGACGACGATCACATCGACCGAGTTGCTCGCAATCAGCATTTCGGCAATATCGAGGGCCTGCTCGCCGGTGTCGGGCTGGCTGACCAGGAGGCTGCTGACATCGACGCCCAGCTTCTTCGCCCAGGTGGTGTCCAGGGCATGCTCGGCGTCGATGAAGGCGGCTACGCCGCCGGCCTTCTGGGCGCTGGCGATGACGTGCAGCGCCAGCGTCGTCTTGCCGGACGACTCCGGCCCGAACAGCTCGGTGACTCGCCCGCGCGGGATGCCGCAGCCGCCCAGGGCGATGTCGAGGGACAGCGCCCCCGTGCCGATGCCTTCGATCTTGGCATAGCAGTGCTCGTCCATCTGCATGATGGCGCCCTGACCGTACTGCTTCTCGATCTGCGCGATCACGCGCTGCAGCGCAGCCTGCTTGCCGTCACTGGCGGCAACGGTTTCTGTCGTGCTTGTGGTCTTTTTGGGTTTGGCCATGGTAACTTACCTCCAACTTTCAATCTCGCCCGTCCATTACCTTTCTATTTGGAACAACACGATATTGTTCTACGCGATCATAGTAGCTTGTAGTTCCCCAACGGGGTGTAAAGCGGTCCTTGCGGAGTCAGTTGACTCTCGAAGACCGTGATCGATCCGGCATGAACCGTGCCCAGATCGTAGTCCTTGTATTCCTCGATTAGCGTGCCCAGCTTCTCGCCGGCCTTGCTGGTGCGGATGCGGCACAGGGTCAGATGGCCCGAGAACTGCCGGTTCTCTCTGGGCCAGCCCGCATCGGCCAGCTCGTCTTCCAGGTCCTGCTGCAATTCGAGCAGCTCGGGACAGTCCAGCCCGGCCCCGACCCACAAGACGCGGGCACTGCGACCACCGAAGGAGCCGGCTTCGCGGACGGCGAAGTCGAACCCCTGATACCGGCCCGCGCGCTCCTTCGTGATGTTGCAGACCTCGGCGATCTGGTTGTCCGGGACCTCGCCCAGGAACTTGAGCGTCAGGTGCATACTCTCCGGCTCCACCCACTTGACGTCGCCCTTGCGAACGTCCGCCTTGCCTGCCAATTCCTTTTGCAGGTCGGCCAGCCCGGCGCGGATGTCTTCGGGGATCTCAATGGCGATGAAACAGCGCATGATTTGTCACTCGAACCCAAGTTGAGAACGCTTTGTGATGGGTACTAATGTCAAGGCCGCAAGTCTTGGCGATGGCGGCGTGGCGAGGCCATCTTGGCCTCGCTCTTTCGTGTCGAGGGCATCTTGCCCTCGAATCGCGGGCAGGATGCCCGCGACACGCAAGGGCGGGACGCCCTCGCCACGAAGAAGACCATCCCCAAGCTGCGCCGGAAATGCCACCCGGCGTATGCGAGAACCGACGCTGAATGCGTTCGTCAAAAGCACGTGAACCTCCGCAGCATCTCCAGGCGGATGTCGATGTCCCTGCGGGTGACGCTGGTCAGGCCGCTGAGGGAGAAATCCGCGATGGTGAAGGAGGCGACGACCGTGCCGTAGGCGACGGCGGTCTTGAGCGTGTCGAAATCGGTCCGGTTGGCCTGGGTCAGATAGCCCATCAGTCCGCCGGCGAAGCTGTCGCCCGCTCCGGTCGGGTCGCGGACCTCGGTCGCGGGATAGGCGGGCAGGACGAACCTGCTCCCATCCGCCAGGCACATCAACGAGCCCGACTCGCCCTTCTTCACGATGACGAGGGAAGGTCCCATCGTCAAGATCTGCTCGGCGGCCCGGACCAGATTGAACTGCCGCGCCAGGAGCTTGGCCTCGTCCGCGTTGATGATCAGGCAGTGGACTTGCGTCAACAGGGCGCGCAGGTCCGCTAAGTGGTCGGTGATCCAGAAGTCCATCGTGTCGGCGGCGACGAAGACCGGCGTCTCGATCTGCTGGAGCAACTGGACCTGGAGCCGCGGAGCGGTATTGGCGAGAAAGACGAACCGGCTGTCGGTAAAGATCGTGGGCACGACGGGCGGCTGCTCGGCCAGGACGTTCAACTCGATGGCGTCGGTCACGCGGTCGTCCATCGTCTCCTTGTACGTGCCGGCCCAGCGGAAGGTCTTGCTCTTGGAGCGGATCTCCAGGCCCCGGAGATCCACGTCCCGGCCGGCGAAAATCTTCGGGATGTCGAACGGGCAGTCGGCCCCCACGACCCCGATGAAGCGGACATGCGAGAAGAAGCTCGCCGCCATGGCGAAATAAATGGCCGAGCCCCCGATACAGTTCTCGCTGGAACCGTGGGGCGTCCGGATGGTGTCGATGCCGATGGACCCCGTCACTAATAGTGGCATTGCTCTTGTGCCTGTCCTTGTGTCACTGTTTGGCCATCCTCGTGGCGAGGGCATCTTGCCCTTGCTCTTTTGCGGCGAAGGCATTCTGCCTTCGCATCGCGGGCAGGATGCCCACGACACGCAAGGGCGGGACGCCCTCGCCACGGCGGACCTAACCCTGGGCTCCAAACCTCTGGAGCGTCAGATCGATGCGGCGGAGGGTGCGCTCTTGGCCCAGCAGGCTCACGGAGTCGAAGATCGGCAGACTGATCGTCGTGCCGCACAGGGCCACCCGCAGGGGCTGGGCCACCTTACCCAAGCCGACCTGGCGCTGCTCGGCCAGCCCGCGGAGCAGCGCTTCGACGCCCTGTTCCGTGAGCGGAGCCAGCGCCGCCAACTGGCCGCGCACCGCGCCCAAGATCTCCAGGCCGTGATCCTTAAACAGGACCTTTTGAACCGCTTTTTCCTCGAATTCGATCTGCTGATCGTTCACAAACACGAATACACTTTTACGTTCGATATCTGCCAAAGTTCGCGCCCCTTCGCATAGTTTGATGATCCGCAACAGCGTCGCCTCGTCCGCTTGGAGCACGGGCGAGCCGGCCTCTTTCAGATAGGCTGTGAAGTGCGCCAGGACCTTCTGGGGCGGTTCGAGGCGCAGGTGCTCGGTGTTGAAGGCGAGGAGCTTTTTGCGGTCGAAGAGGCTGTTGCTTTTCGTCAGGCGCGTCAGGTCGAACGAGCGGATCAACTCGTCGACCGTCATGATCTCGCGCTGGTCGCCCGGGTTCCAGCCGAGCAGGGCCAGGAAGTTGACCATCGTCTCCGGCAGATACCCGCTGCGGAAGAAATCGACGATGTTGATCTCGGGCAGATGCACGCCGAGATGCTCGGCCATCGCCTCGATCGCCGGGATGTCGGGCGTCGTCTCGCCGCGAAGGAACGACCGCAGTGCGTCGGCGGTGATCCCGCCCACTTCGGCCAGCTTCTCGAGGTTGACGTTCGGCATCTTCTCGATCGCGGTGCGGAGGGTCTGCGGGCGCTCGCGCTTGGAGAGCTTGCCGCCGGTATCGCTGACCGTCACGGACATGTGGGCGTACTGGGGCGTCGAGTGGCCCGGGAACAGCGCTTCCCACAGGGCCTTCTGGCCGGGCGTGTTCATCAGGTGTTCCTGGCCGCGAATCACGTGCGTGATCCGCATGTGGTAGTCGTCGACGACGCAGGCGAAGTTGTACGTGGGAAAGCCGTCGCTCTTGAGAATGATGAAATCGCCGCCCAGCTCCGCCGGACTGAACGTGATCCGGCCGCGGATCAGATCGTTGACCACCAGCGGCTTGTCCATCGGCAGGGCGAACCGGACCGTGACCGGTTTGCCGTCGGCCCGTGCCTTCTCGACCTCCTGCTCCGAAGGAAACTGCTGCGGCCGGGGATAGACGAACCCTTTCTTCTGCGCCTCGGCCTGCGCCCGCATGACGTCCAGCTCTTCCGGGGTCTCAAAGCAATGGTACGCCTGACCCGCGTCGAGCAACTGCCGCACATAGCGATGGTAGAAATGGAGACGCTGCGACTGGAAATACGGCCCATTCGGTCCGCCGACCTCCGGCCCCTCATCCCACTGGATCCCGAGCCAGCGCAGGTCCTGCATTACCTGCTTGGCCGCCGTCGGCGTATTGCGCTTGAGATCGGTATCCTCGATCCGCAGGATGAAGGTGCCGCCCTGGCAGCGGGCCCACAACCAGTTAAACAGCGCGGTCCGGGCTCCGCCGACATGCAGATAGCCCGTCGGCGATGGCGCAAACCGTGTTACCACGTTCTCCGGCACTGCTTAGAACTCCTCGTTGGCAAATCTATGGAAATCCTCAAATTAAGTGATACAATAGCCCTTGTCAAGCACCGTCCGAAGTTTCGCGTTGGAAGCTGAACGCTGGAAGTGGACCCTGCGATTCAGCTTGCTACAAGGGCAGCCATGACCAGAGAAGAGATCGTTACAGTTCTTAGGGGCCGACTGGAAGAGATTCAGCAACGGTTCTCCGTCCGGAGCATCTCCCTGTTCGGATCGGTTGCGCGCGGCCAAGCGAGGTACGACAGCGATATCGATGTCCTCGTCGTCTTCGAGGGCAAGCCGACCTTCGATGCCTTCATGGATCTGCAGTTCTATCTGGAGGATCTCCTCGGGGCACGCGTGGATCTGGTCACCGATAACGCCTTGCGTCCGCAGGTGCGACGAGCTATCGAAGGAGAACTTGTGGATGTCGCGTGACAAGCATCGGAGTAACGAATCAGAGCCTGCCGCAGAACAGACTAATAAAAAGGCACTGGGCACGAATGGTATGAGGAGCGGCATGCGGAGCCCGTCAAGACTACCCGTCTACTTTGAAGGGCGGTTGTCTGCGGCGGACACGTTGCCTTACTTCCCACCATTCGTGCCCGGAACCGTGCACTCCCCTGGTCTTCCTCATCTCGTCCCGGCGTAGGTGCGCTCACGGGCCGCAGCGACTTCGTGTTCACGCTCGCGCTCGTACGGAGGTACATACGGAGGCATGGCCGCGACGATGCTGCCGAGCACCGCCGCGACGGCGCCGAGGAGCATCGCGATCGATAGTCCGATCAGCGTGCCGCCGGTGATGTTCGCCGCCTCTTCACCGGTTTCCTTGGCCTGTTCTTTGGCCCGTTCTCCGGCGACCTGCTGGCCGCTGACCTGCCGGCCGCTCTGCTCCAGGTTACTCAGCATCTGGTTGGCCTGGTCTTCGCTCATGCCGGTAGCCTGCGTGATGGTCCGCACCGCCTGCTGCCGGTCCTGTGGTGTCCGAGAGCTGCTCAGGTAGTTGTTCACGGCCGCAGTTACCTGAGCATTGGCCTGCTGGTTCTGCGGCTGAGACGCACCAGCTCCCATGATCCTGTCGATCTGCTGCTGGATACTCTGAGCCGTGATCCCCTGGCCTTGCGTGGTCTGCTGGATCGCCTGCTGTCCTTGCGGAGTGCCGGCCGCCTCGCCCGCAGCGGAAACGGTGCTGCCCAGCAGAGAAAGGCCGCCGCCCACCAGGGCGCCCAAGGCGGTCGAAACCAGCAGGAACATCGCGACGTAGAAGACCGCCCACGTCGTCAGACCATGCAGAGCCCGATCGACTTTCGCCGGTCGCCAGCCCAGCCGTCCGGCGACCCAGCCGCCGATAAACAGCGCGATCAGCCCCGTGATGAACCACCAGATGGCGGCTCCAATGCCCAGCGACCGCGGGCTGGTGGTCGCACGACCGGTCAGATCGAGCGCAGAGGCCCCGATCCCGGCGCCCAACAGTTGGAGCGTGATGAAGATCGCCATCGTCACGAACGCCCCGGCAAAGATCGCCCCCCAGGAGATCCGTCGCCAGCCGGTGCGCCACTCGTGGACGGAACCGCCTGGACCGTACTCACGTTCTTCTTCATGACCCATCATAATTCGTCCCTTCACATGGATTGCCCTCATTGCTTTCAATTACATCCATCCATATGATCCCTACTCGCATGCAGGCGCGGGTGGCAGCCAGCCTTTTGCTGATTCTCGGGGGTGAAAATAACCTCTATAGAAGCTGGTATACGGGCGCTTCTACAGGGGCGCGCCGACAAAGTCGTTGTAGCGACGGTGGCGCAGGAAATGACAGATGCGGATCTGGTGGAACCACGGCTCCACCACGGGGCGCGCGAGCAGGTGGTAGGCGCTGTCGATCTTGATGTCGGGGTGGGCTTCGTTGAACTCGTCGAGGGCCAAACGCTCCCCGATGAAGCGGCAGTGCAGCTCGATGTCCGAGCCGAGGATGTCGTCAAAATGGCAGAAGACCCGGGGCAGGTAATGTTGCTCTCCGGCGTCCAGCAGGTTCAGGGCGATCACGGTCGAGGAGTAGAAGTCCAGATCGTAGCCAATCGCGCCAATTGGGGCAGGGTGGTACCGCGCGAAGAAATCCGGTGCCGTATCCCGGAGGTTGCCGAGGACGAGCTGCGCGGATTTCAACTGGGTGGGCAGCGTCGCGGCGTTCATGGCGTAGAACCCTCTCTGCCACGCGAAGGGGAGGTCGCGGTAATCCGCCGGTTCCGGCAGTCCCACGCCGGTATCGAAGCCGTACACCTGGATCGTCACGGGAAAACATCGGGACGCCTGCCGGGCGTGTTCCTCCAGGGCGCGCAGCCCGCCGCCGGCCCCGACGCCGAACTCCAGTACGCTGATCTCGGGATAGCCCAGCCGATGAGCGAGACGGGCCGCCTGGTAGACGAGGTAGCCGTAGTTCGGCCGCTCCACGGCGCCCCATCTCAGCCGCTGTTCGTAGGTCCCTAATCCGGATCGTTTCAGGACTTCCCGGGCGATCTTGCGAAAAGGATGAGGATCGAGAATCAGTCTCGTCAGCCTGCTCATGATCTGTCTATTGCTGCTCCTGCCGATGCCAACACTCCCGGACCGGGGCGAGGGACGACCCCCGCGGGTTTCCCGCCGGGATCTTTCGCCCAGGCACAGGCGTACTGTAGGACCAAGCCGGCCCCAAGGCAAATGGAAAACGCGCGAAGCGACCGTGCGGGTGTGGCCGGCATTCGAGGGCGAAGGTGGGACCTCTGCGTAGGGCGAGCGTCCGCGCGCGCCACCTGCGTCGTGCGTCTTCGCACGACATCCGTCCTCTCTGCCGAGTTACGATCCTCAAAGGGCATCATGATGCCTCCCTCACCCCCAAGTCCACTCCTACCACCACCGGCGAGGGACGGCTTGATTTGACCATTCTCCGGCGGAATCTGTAACCGCCGGAAAGAGCCTCCGTCAAGGCAAGGAACTCCCTGATGGAGATTCATCGACGGGCATGATACCGGGTCGAACATGAAGACGTTTCGGAAGGAAGACTTTCCCGTATCCGAGATCCGCCGGTTCCTGGAGCCGGGTCCGATCGTGCTGGTCAGTTCGGCGTGGCAGGGCCAGTCCAACATCATGACGATGGGCTGGCACATGGTCATGGGATTCTCGCCGTCGCTGGTCGGGTGCTACATCTGGGACGAGAATCACAGCTTCGAGATGATCCGCCGGAGCAAGCAATGCACAATCAACGTGCCCACGACCGACCTGATCGATGAGGCCATCGGCATCGGCAACTGCTCGGGCGCCGAGGTGGATAAGTTCCAGGAGTTCAGCCTCACCCCGGTGCCTGCTGCCAAGGTCGAAGCCCCCCTGATCCGGGAGTGCTACGCGAACTTCGAGTGCAAGCTGGCGGACGGCAGCCTGATCGCCAAGCACGGCTTTTTCATCTGGGAAGTGGTCCAAGCCCACGTGGCGACTTCCCCGAAGTATCCCGAGACCTTCCACTACCACGGTGACGGCGTCTTCATGATCTCCGGCCGTTCCATCAACCTGAGCAGGAAGTTCAAGCCGGAGATGCTATGAGAGGGAGTCGGCCTGGGTTCGTAGTGTGCTCGTAAGAGCATGGAAGAAGGGCAAAAGTAAAAAGGTAAAAGGAAAAAGCGGGAGCAAGATGTTCGGACGGCGCAGCTCTCTTCCCCTTGGCCCTTTTGCTTTTTACTTCCTCCTGCCAGCGCCTTACGGCGTCACTACAAACGGGCTGCGCTTGACGATGTGATCCAGCCATCAGATGACGTGGGGTTCGCCCGGCTCGCTCCCGACTCCCTGGTGGCGGGCCGCGTAGTTGCGGATCAAGCCCCGCCGGATGCGCCAGCGCACCGCCAGCTCGTGTCGCCATTCCTTCATGGCCGCCCGATATTCATATCCCAGCTCGAGTTGCTGGGGTTGCCCCTGCAGGCGGCCCTCCAGTAGCTCCCGCACGGCCTGCACATACAGGTCGGTCCCCAGCTTCACCGCGCGGGCGAAGACCCGGAACCGGTCGTCATCGCGCTCCAGCGGCACTTGTCCCACTTGGTAGATGACGCCGCCATCGAGTTCGCGCGTACACTGGTGCACCGTGGCGCCGAGCCGCTCCAACTCGCCGTGGTACAGGGGCCAGAACGCACAATCGACCCCGCGGTAATAGGGCGACATGCCCGTGTGCAGATTCAGGGCCAGGCGTGCGGCCAGCGATAGGATCTCGTCGCGCACGACGGCGGTCCCGTACACCAGCAACACGTCCGGACTCAGGTCGCGGATCAGGGCCTGCGTGGCCGGCGCATTGAGCCCGGACACCCGGGTGAGGATCTCCTGGTGCCGATGCCTTTCGCAGGGCTCGCGTCCCAGCACCTGAAACAGCGCCTCCCGGCGGGCCGCGCGGTCCCGGCAGACAAAGGCGAGACCTTGTCCGATGGCGCGGGAGAGCAACTGGGCCGTGCTGTACCGGCGCCGCAGGTAGCGGACGCGGTTGAGCCGCGATCTGGGCACGCCCGCGTCCACCACGATGCGCGCGAGCGCAAAGGCGTCCGCCAGCCGGTTCGCCACGTGGCAATGCTCGTGGTCCTCGCCTGTCAACAGGACCAAACGCATCAGCGACTCCTCCCTGGTTGTATCCGCCGTCGTAGGTGCCATCGCCTCTGTCGTCAGTTCCACTGCATCACGATGATCGGCATCCGTGGCCTCTCCGTCGGCGCACGGCGTCCTTCCTAACCGCTATCGAGAGAGGAAGATGGCGGATGAGACAACCACGAATCGCTGATCTTTCTGCGGAGCGCCGGGCGCTGGAGCAGCAGGCGCTTGCCTCGGCTCAGATAGGCAACCGCCTTGTACGCCCCACAGGCTTTTAACCGAAAGGTACGCAGGCCATCGCCGGCCGAGACGGAGGTCCGGCCGACCAGCAGCTCATCCGCGGCCTCGCCCGCGAAGACCGGCTCGGTGGTCAGGCCGAGGCGATAGCCCGCTTCCCGGGCGTACTGCGCCAGCCGGCTGTTAGCTGTTGACAACCAGACGGGCAATGGGCAACATAAGTAACGTCATCCCCGCGGCGGCGGGGAAGGCCTACAGTTATGATTACGTGGGCAACCGGTTGGATATGACCGTGACCGATAGCGGCGGGACGAGGGTCCACGTGTACAGCTACGACGACATTTACCAGATCACGGAGGTCAATTACCCCACCAGCCTGGAGTATCTGGCCACGGACACCACGTTCGCCTACGATGCCGCCGGCAACCGCACCAGCGTTATCAAGCCTGCCCTTCGCGAAGGCGAACGGGGCAGCGGTACCTCCAATTACACGAGCAATACTCTCAACCAGTACACCGCCGCCGGCACGACCAGCTTCCAATACGATAATAGCGGCAACCTGTACCGCGACGGCAATTACTACTACACCTACGATCCCGAGAACCGCCTGACCCAGGTCAAAAAGCCCAATCCGCCCGTGCAGAATCTCAACAACTTCTCCGCCTACACCCAAGGTGGCGACGCCAATTGGGTGCCGGACCCGTATGGCTTTGCCGAAAGCGGCTCTATCGGCGATGACGAGGAGTCCTGGATGTCCATCCACGTCCAGGGGCCGGGCACGGTCACGTTCCAGTGGTCGGTCTCGTCGGAACAGGGCGGGGATTACCTGCGTTTCCTCATCGATGACATCGACCGGGAGGGCATCAGCGGCTCGGTCGATTGGGAGTCGAAGTCCTTTACGATCAGCGGCAGTACGTCCCACGAGCTCAGATGGCGCTACCACAAGAATGAGAGCGAATCCAGCGGCCAGGACTGCGGCTGGTTCAAGAGCGTGGTCTTCACGCCCGACCCCCTGCCGGAGCCGGATGCTCTGGCCCTGGCGGTGGACTCGGGATTGACCTATACGACCGGCGGCGATGCCCCCTGGTCGCGGCTGTGGGATAATCCCTATCACGGCGACTCGCGGGCGCTCAGTGGGGGGATTGACGATAGCCAGCAGTCCTGGATGGAGACGACCGTCTCCGGGGCCGGCACGCTCAAGTTCTGGTGGAAGGTCTCCTCGGAGCAGGACGGGGATTACCTGGAATTCTACGTCGATAACGAGGAACAGCCTCGCTATTCCATCAGCGGCACCGTCGCCTGGCAGGAGAAGTCCTACACGGTCGGTTCCGGCAGCCACACGTTCCGCTGGCGTTACGTC
>CAYHAJ010000263.1:0-20860 GCA_964354535.1 uncultured Pirellulales bacterium | reverse complement strand
ATCCATCTCCGGCTCCAACGACTGGTACTTGCTCTGAATCCGTGCGATCATCTGTGCATCCTGCATGCAGGTGTTATCACACAATCCCTCAAATCGATCAATAGTAATTTGTGCAAGTTATTTATGCGCGATCACTAAGGTCTGCTCGGGGAAGCGGCTCGCGCTTTTCTGCCGGATAGCCGATGGCGATGATGGATTCTACCTTGATGTGCTCCGGAATGTGCAGGAGTTTCTGGATATACTGCTCCGAAGTCGTCTGGTCGTCGAACCGGCGGTTCCGTACCTGCACCCAGCAACTGCCCAGTCCCAGCGACTGGGCAGTCATCTGCGCGAGAATCGACGCAATCGCACAATCCTCGATCCAGGTGTCGCTCGCGCGGCTGTCGCCGCAGGTGACGATCCCCAGGGCAGCTTGCGCCAGGAAATCCGCACCATGAGGCTTGCACACGGCCAGTTTCTGCAACAACTGCCGGTCGTTCACGAAAATGAACTCCCAGGGATCGAGATTCCGCGACGAAGGCGACCTCAGCACGGCCTCCTTGAGCACTTCCAGTTTCTCGGGCTCAATCGGCCGGTCCGTGTATTCGCGAATGCTTCGCCGGGCTCTGAGTAGTTCGATCATTGGTCGGCGGGACCTCCAAATTCTCTCGGCGGCGGCAAGCAAGGAAACCATGCCCGATTGTTACCGCACCGGGTGGCAGCCACCGGCGCAACTCGTTCGTAGTGACGCCGTAAGGCGTTATCTTCTTATGCTCTTACGAGCACACTACAAACCAAGGCCCGCGGGTAGCCACCCGACTTGCCATGTCCGGAATCCATAGCCTCTATTCGAAGCGCAATGTCATTACGGCCGCTGACCGGGGGCCGGCACGACGTTCTCCTTCGGGATTTCCACGGTGCCTTTGTCGAAGTCCTCGGCCGTCGGTTTGAGTGTCAGGTGGTACAGCTTCGGGTTGGCGTTCGGGTCCTCCATGATCTCCTTCCAGGAGACCTGCTGGCCGGTGTACGCGGAGATGCGACCCATGACCGCCGTGGCCGTGGATTCCGCTACCGCGGTCGCCTGGTTGACGGGCTTTCCTTTGTTCACGTAGTAAAGTGTATCGAGTTGCTCCTGAATGTGGCTGGCCGGGGCCTGGGGCAGATCGGCGGGAATTGGCGATTGCTTGGGCTTGGGGTAGTCGTTCCCATCGGTCCGGCCCTTCTCATAGACGAAGTCGTGCCCGGTCCAGTTCCAGCAGCCGTTGATCTGGCGGCACATGGAGTGAATGTGGACGCCGTCGCCGTAATCGTAGTCCACGCTGAAGAAGTCGTACATGTCGCCCGCGACGCGCTGGCCGCGCCCGCCGAACCCGACCGCACTGACCGGCGGCCGGCCGCAGAACCAGTTGGCGATGTCGATATTATGAACGTGCTGCTCGACGAGATGATCGCCCGACAGCGCGATCCAGCTTTGCCACGTCCGCACGAGATCGTCCGCCGTCTTGGGATTGATGGGCTTGGTCGAGAACATGCTCGCGATGCAGAAGGCGACTCGACCGGAATAGAGCCGGCCGAGGGCTTTCTCGACAACAACCGCCTGATGGGTCTTGCGGTAACCGAAATCGTGGCGCATCTCGGTGCCGGAGATGACGACCAGCCCTTTCCTCTCGGCCTCCAGACCGGCCGCGATGACACGCCGGCAGCCGGGTGGATCGACCGCGACCGGCTTCTCGATGAACGCATGTTTGCCGGCCTTGACGGCGGCTTCCAGGTGCAGGGGCCGAAAGATCGGCGCTGTGGCCATCAGAACGATCTGGGCGTCCGTCTCCATGAGGTCCTGATAGGATCTGGGACCGCCGAAACAGCGTTCGGGCGGGACATTGAGCTGCTTGCCCGCCTGCAGCGCACGCTCTTTGAAATAGTCGGCCACCGCAACGATCCGCACGTCGAAGCCGAGGAGCTTGGCTGCCTCCAACGCGCCGGCCGCGGCACCACGGCCGCGCCCGCCGCAGCCAATCAGACCGATTTTGAAGACTTTGCCTTGCCCCTTGGCGGTGGTCCCCAGGATCGTGGGCACACCCAGGGCTACACCCGCACCCATCGCTGTCTGCACGAAATCACGCCGGGAGAGATTCGCTGCCCTTCTCATGAAATGTACCCTTTCAAGTGGTTCAGGTCCGAATATTGAACCCAGATATTGAAACAAGTGTCTGGGTGGCTTGGGCTTCCAGCCCATGAATCATCGGCAAGATGCCGATGCCACAAACCTCACGGGCAGGATGCCTGTGCCACTTTTCACTCACCTCTTAGACCGTGATCAAGAGCGTAGTGTCCCCTGCTTTCAGATCGAAGGCAACACACGTCTCCTTACCAGTCACGAGGAACGTGCCGCGGCGAAAATCACGCTTCGATTGCACGAGGCGGAGATCCGCCCCGTTCACCTGGACCCGCTTGGCAGCCCTATCGTGAATCGCCAGCGTGAAATTGTCCGCCGGGAACTTCGTGCTAATCCGGCACTGGGGCCCATTCACGGAAATGTCGCTCAACTCCCGTGCCATCCAGTAGCGGCCGACCTCGCTGTTTTTCATCCAGATCGTTTTCGTCCTGTCGGGGTCGTAGGCATCGAGCCGCTTCTTGACCTCCTTGAGGACCTTGAACCCGATCTGGCCATTGGCATAAAAACACGGCCAGTGTCCAACCATGATCGCGGGTCGTTCCGCCGCCAGCACGGCGGGCATCCGTCCCCCCTGCAAATCGGCGGTGATGAACAGGTCCGGGTTCGACGTATCCCAGCCGGTGGCCCCGAACCAGTCGCCCCCGCAGCCGATGATGCTGGCAATGGCGATCCCCTTGTCCTTGTCCACATGTCGAATGGGCACCTCAGGGGGCTTCTCCATCTCCATATTCAGGAAATAGAACGGGCGCGGGTTATTGTTGACCGCCAGAGCGGCGTCGAGGATCGCTTTCGCGTAGGCGACTTCTTTGCGTTTGCCGAACGCGCCGGGGCTCGTCACGCCCTCACAGGGGACGCCGACATTCTTGAGCAGTTGCATCGCCGTGGTGATGTACTCCGTCAACTGGTCCAGCGGTGGGTCCACCCACTCGCCCTGCTCCCACTGCTCCGTCAATTCCCAAGTCTTGAGGTCCACCACCTTCGTGTGCGTCAGCATCTCCGGCGTCAGGTCGAAGTTCTTCCAGATGATCTCCTTCGTGACGCGGAGCCAGTCCTTCAACTCCTGCTCCGGAAAGCCGGGAAAGCCTTTGTCGATCCGGCCCACGCCCGCCGGGAAGGGAACCATACTGAATTTGCCCTTGACGCCCTGCTCTCCGCACCACTCGCCCCACTCGGCGGCGAACGCCGCCGGGATGGCATTGGGCATCCTGTCGAGCTTGTCGTAATGTATCTCCCAACCCGAGGGCTGGGAGTTCGGCTCATGTTTCAACCGCCAGTCATGTCGCTGCCTGATCCAATAGTACGCTTTGTTGATCACGGGGCACGAATCGTCAATAATCAATCCCAGCGGCGTGCGGAGCAGCGGATTGCAGACGGTGACGCGGGCGCCACCCTCCGCACCGAAACCGTCCCGCGGCAGCCCCAGCCCCAACCCGGCGGCCGCCGCCGTACCCAGAAGATGACGACGAGTGAATTCACTCTTCATATTTGTCGACCTTTCCCTTCTCTCAACCAACCCACAAACTCCACGGTATAAGGACTCGGGTGCCACGCCCAAGCGCAGCTTGAGCGTGTCTTCAGAACCGCGGAACGCTGCGGTGCACGCACGGTCAAACAAGTTTGGCCGTGCCACCCAGCAGAGCCAATGTCGTGCTTGTGCAGCGACATCATGCGACCATGCCATGAACCTGGCGGATGGCGTCGATGATGTAATTGTCGATCTTCTCCGTGTACTTGGCGCCCATGCGGACCACGGCGAAGCGGTCGAAAACGCCCAGCGTTTGCCGGCAGGTGTCCGGGCCGTACTGGATGGCCTTGCCTTCCGGGCTGTTGAACGAGGGCCAGTTCGGGTGCCGGGCCCGCTTGTTGATGACCGACTCCTGGATCGGCAGCAGCACCGACCCGGTCAGCGTCGAGGCCGGGATCTTTCGCTTCCGCAATTCCTGGAGGCAGCGGTCGCGGGCGGCCTTATCCTTCATCTCGAAGCCCACGCAGTAGCCGATATCGCCCGCCGGGTCGGGCCGATCGCGCAGGCGAATGCCGGGGACGTCCTTGACGCCGTCGTAGACGACTTGGGCGTGGTGCCGCAGTTGCGCAATCATCTCGTCCAGCTTCGTCAACTGCGCCCCGAGCATAGCCCCCGTCAGCTCGTTCATCCGGAAATTCTCGCCCGCAAACGTCTGCAAGCGGCTGGAGCCGATCCGGTCCGTGAAGAGCGGGTGCATCGTGCCCATGTTGTGGAAGCGGGCCGCCCGCTCATAGATCTCCGGATTGCTGGTCACGACCGCCCCGCCTTCGCCGGAGGTGATCATCTTGTTGATCTGGAAGCTGTAGATGCCCACATCGCCGAGGGAGCCGAGCCGCTTGCCGCGATAGGAGCCGCCGACGCACTGGGCCCCGTCCTCCAAAACCGCGATCTTATGCCGGCGGGCGATCTCCAGGATGGGACCCAGGTCACAGAGCCCACCCAGCAGGTGAACGGCAATCACGGCTTTGGTGCGCGGGGTGATCTTCCGCTCGAAATCCTTCGGATCGAGATTGAACGTGCGGTCGATATCCGCGAAGACCGGCAGCGCTCCGGCGTGGACCACGCAGGTGTAGTCCGACCACCACGTGTACGCAGGCACGATGACCTCATCGCCCGGCCCGATGTTCAGGCCCGCCACGGCGCAATCGAGAGCCGCCGTGCCCGAGGTCACGCCCAGGGCAAACCGGGTCCCCATGTACCTGGCAAAGTCCTCTTCGAAGCGCTGCACTTTCTGGGGCTTGCCCGGTCCCCAAAAGCGAAACGGAGACCCGGACTCCACGACCTCGCGCAATGCCTGCTGCTCCTTCTCGTCGAAGAACTGCGGCCCGACGAACCCCGGATCGATCTCGGAGACGCCGGGCACCATCGATTTCGGATTGCGGACTTCGGATTGCGGATTCGCCAGGGCCGCCGGCGCCTGCAGGGCCGAGGCAGCCAGGCAGCTTTTCGCCAGAAAACCACGCCGGCTGAGACTTTGCGGATGGGCAGCGTTGGGATCCTGATGTGCAGTCATTCTCGGCCTCCTTACTCTCCTCGTCTAAGGTCAACCGCATGGACAGTCACACTCCGGACGAGACGACCGACGCCTCGCCAGAGTACGCCCTCAGTATAACACCGGCTTCGTCCCTGTACACCTCGAAACCAAGGACGCCCGCAATCGGCAGTCGAACGGGCTTATTGCGAGCCTTTCACCGTCGCGATGAGCTGGATCGGGCCCAGCAAGCCCGCGGGCACGGCGCGGAGTCCTTTCAGGTCCTGCGGATCGAAGCGGTTGCCGAAGTGCAGCCGCACGCCGGAAAGGTTGTAGTTGGGGTAGCCGTGGGCCGCCATGTGGTTGATCGCAAGGTTCGCCACCTCGATGCGAAGCGCGTTAGGGCCCGCACGAAGCCATCCCGTGACATCCAGAGAATACGGCGGTGCCCAGACGGACCCGACACGCTGGGTGTTGAGGTAGACCACGGCCGCCTCGTGAACCGGCGCCTCGATGGCGGCGGCGAAGCGCTGCCCGGCGCCGCGCCCGACGGGGCCGCTGTCCTGTAGCGCGACGGCTTGGCCGAACGACAGCGACAGCGAGAGGCCCTCCTCCAACATTTCGGGGGCTACGGTGACGGCTTTCTCATAGACCGCCACACCGGAGAAGCCCTTCGTGGCACGGTCCTCGGTCCAGGATCGGAGAGTCTCCATGGTCACGGGCCCGGCGCCGTTGCCAAACCAGACGGTCCAATCGGTGCTGAGGTCCAGCGGCGACGGCACAAAGGCCACCGGCGGCGCCTCGGGCGCCGGCGGTACCGCGCGATTCGTGAAGACGACCAACGTCGAGCCGTAGGGCTCCAGGTCGAGATTGACGGTCGTGGCGTCGGGGAGTCTCTCCACAATGTCGGCGGAACGGACCTGGCCGGTCAGAGGGTCCCACTGCTCGGCCTGCAGGCCCCCGATACGAAAAGCCGCTTTGACATTCTGGCGGCGGTTGGAAGTGTTGGCGAGGAAGTACACCTCCGCATCCTTCGTGTGGCGATGGACAAACCCAATCGCGGGCGCGGCCGGCATGATCATGACGTCCGGCATCAGTTTCTTGGTCCGGATCAAGGTCGGGCCGAGCTGTGCCTCATTCTCGAGGAACACGCCGGGCGCCTCCGGGCCCTGGAACAATCGCTCGGCAATGGCGCGGACCGCCTGCGTATCCTGCCCGGTGGCTCTGTAGCCCGGGGTCCGATCCGGCAAGCGCCGCGTCGCGACGACAAGGCCGCCGCCCCGCGCGAATTCCTCGATCTTCTGCATCGTGGACAGCGGAATCCGCTCGACGCCGGCCAGAACGATGACTTGGTAGCGCAGAGCGCCAAACACCAGCGCGCCGTTCTCGACTTTGCCGCGCAGGTCCAGCATGCCGTCGTCGAAAAAGTCCAGGTTGTAGCCGCTGTCCAGGATCGCCGGGATGACGTTGGAGCCGAGCCGCAGCCCGACCGCGTCCGACAGGCTGATCCGGCCGGGCGTGAAGCTCGCCCAGGCGTCGCTATTGGCCAGATACAGCGCGATGTCGTTGGCGGGCGTCCCCTGCCGCAGGACGTAGCTGAGCCGCTGCAAGTACCGGGACAGGTCCGGCATGACGATCCACCACGGGTTCCTGTCGTTGAAGACCGCCGCGGCATAGAAACTCCAGCCGGGATCGTCGGTGCCCTCGGCGTTGTAGGGCCAGCCGTGGCAGATGATCTGGTTGATCCCCTGGAGGAAATACGTATCCGCCTGGGCCTTCACATCCAGCGGCGTCGCGCGAAACACGGGCGAGTGCAGCCACGTAAACGCCTCGGCGCTCGTGACCGGCACACCCATCAGGTGGCTCGCCGACGACGCCCACCGCGAGGCGCGGTAGCCGTGCCACTGATCGCCTTCACCCTCCGGCAGGTCCACGTTGGCGTAGCTGTAGAGCCCGGCCGACGGCGAGCCATATCCCTGGATGCGGAAGCGCGAACTACTCTCCTTCGCCAGCTTCGCGAAACGGGCGTTGAAATGGTCGTTGAACATCTCCGTGAGCGTCCGGCCCCAGTCGTGACGGATCTCGGCCGTGGCCGGTCCCAAGTCGCCAATCAAGGCCGGCAGCAGCGGGCGAAGATCGTACCCGCGCCGTTTCCGAAATTCGGCGAGCAGACTGTCGGTCCAGTCTTCGCCGCCGACTTCCAGACTGTCGCAGAACAGAGCATAGGGTGGATTGGAGCCGCATGCCTCAATCACCGGCTTGGCGATCGCCTGAATGAACTTATCAACAACCTGGGGGTTGTAGTGGTCGATGACGTTGCCCTCCGCGCCGAGGGCCGGCCGTTTCACCTGCATGCCGGTCCGCCCCGCGATGAAGAAGACGACCTCCGCCGGCCGGGGAGCACTGTCCGGGAGCATTGCCATTCCGTCGACAATCCGAACTTCCTTCAAGCTGCGGACATCGATCTTGCTACCGTCGGCGCCCGGACGACGACCGCGAGCACCAACGGCCTCGAGCCCGGAACGGCCTTTGCCCACGAACGCCGCAATGAGTGACTGCCCTTCCTCCAGCTTCGGAATCGGCACCCTCAGTTGCAGAGCCGTCGCCTGCACGACTTGCGTCAAGAGCCGGCCCGCGCCTTCACCGGGGGTAAACGGCGGCCCGCCGTAGGGCCAGCCGCTGCCCAGGGTCAGGTCCATGCGCAGGCCCAAGTCCTTCGCCTTCGTGGCGGTGAATCGGACCGCCTCCAGAAACTCCGGCGACAGGAACGGGAGATTCTTCAGCCCCTGACCCTCCCCATCCAGTGCCAGCGGGTACGTCGGCTGGACCTCGAACCCACCGATTCCCCCTCCCTTCATCAACTCCATCTCGCGCTGGAGTTGTGATTTCGTAACGGCCGGACCGAACCACCACCAGCGAACCATGATCCGCGCCTCGTCCGGCGGTTGCTGAAACGACTGCCGCAACTGGCCGACCTCCGCCCGGCCCAGCGATACGGTCACCATCAATAGTGCCAGCGCGGCGAGGAGACATTGACGCACTCTCACCCCACGCGCCCTCTGGCTTGCACCCCGCCGGAACGTCGGCACGTCTTGTTCTTGCCGATTTGCCACAGCTTGTCTCCTGCCAATGAACCACCTCTCTCTCCAACCAGCGTCCATGTCCTGTTATATCGCACCACCGGCCTCAAGGCCATTTTTGTTGTCGCGCCCTGGTGCGAATTCTCGGTGGGACCGCCGGCCTGCCAGGCGACCCCAAAGAGGCCCCCGCATTTTGATGAGGGAGAGGAAGCGAGACATGCGGGGGCCTGTGGACGAAAGTAATGTGCCGATTCTACCCCCATACCTTCGCCCGACGCAAGAGCCGGCAAACCCCTCCACAAATTTTCTTGAACCTCCGGCGCCGGGCGTGTACACTGGCCACACACACTGGGCGGCGTAGCCAAGCGGCCTAAGGCGTTGGTTTGCAAAACCAATATCCGTGGGTTCGAATCCCACCGCCGCCTGTCGAGATGCGGTTTTCGGGGGCAAGAATGAGAATTGTTGTTCCAAAACCGTACGGCGACAGGCCGTGTTGCACGCTGTCGCGCATCAGGCAGAGAGCCAGGACGACCTGGAGTATCGCCCTCCAACTTCTTCCCGTATAACACTCACCGGTAATTCGTTTCTGTCGTCTTCTCCACGGACATATTCGTCACTGCGCTCATCGTGAGCAGTTGACGGGACGGGTGCCACGCCCAAACTTGTTTGAGCGTGTCTTCCGATGCCGGAGGAGCGTACCGAAGCTCGCATGGACAAACGAGGTTGTCCATGGCACCCTCGAGAACGGGAGCTTGTCAGCGCATGACCCAGGCTTGGCCTTTGTAGCCCACCTCTACGGAAGATCTCAGGGCCGGATCGCCGCGCAGGCCGTAGGCCAGTTCAAGGGTCTTGCGGAGGTAGACCGGCACCGGCCGGCCGCTGGCGGCGTCCACCGCCACCGGGTGCGGCACGACTGCCGTCTCATTGCTCAGACCGGTCATAAATACTTTGAAACCAAGGGCTTGCGTGTCGAAGTCCGACCAGATGATCGCAATATCCTTGGCGTTGTCCTCGCCCTGCAAGACGCGATTGCCGACCGCCTGGAGCGACTCCAGGAATGGGTACCGGCTCTGATGCCGCTGTTTGATCGCGGCGAAGACTGCCGGCGTCACGCCCCGGCCCGCCGGCACGACCTTGAACGTGTCGGTCAGAAGATCGCACTTGGGGTAGAAGTCCACATCCTGGCCTGTGCGGTTGGTCACCGAGACGATCATATACCAGAACCGGGTCTCGCCCTGGGGGCCCCACGGTAGCACCATCTGCTGCGGGTGCTCGTACCTGACCTCCAGGGTCCACTGCCCGGGCCGTTGCACAATCGCCGGTTGCGGTGCCGCCACGCAGAGCGTCGCGACCACCGCCGCCAGAATCGTCCCATAAAGAAGGTGTCTTTTCATCGCAAACCGCTCTCCAGAGAATCCACTGGACCTATGGCAAAGTAGAAGGTAAAAAGGGCAAAGGGCCAGAAGCGGTGGCCCGTCCCTTCTTCTTACCTCTTGACTTCTTCCTTCTTACTTCTGCCTTCGGATGCTCCAAATTCCACGTTTTCCCTATTTTACACCAGCGTCCATCAAAAGCCAAGAACATTTTGGCCCACGGTGTCACAGGGACACGGGCGGCAAACAGGTTGACAGCGTGCCACGTTTCTGCTCTGCTATTTCCCATGTGCGGCACGCGATAAAGAGTCATTCGAGACGGGCACAAGGAGGACTTGGCATGACACGGGTACAATCCATCACACGTCGCGGTTTTCTCTCCGGCGCCGGGACGGCGGCGCTGTCCTTCACCGTCGTGAGGCCCGAGGCGGTCGCCGGGAGCCAGGCGAACAGCCGCATCAAAGCGGGCGTCATCGGCCTGGGCAGCCGCGGCCGCATGATCGCCGGCATGGTGCAAAAGCACGGGGGTTATCAGATCACCGCGGTCGCGGACTACTTCGAGAAGGTGGCCGATACCGCCGGTGAGCAGGTTGGCGTACCCAAGGGGAAGCGCTTCTCCGGCCTGGCGGCGTACGAGGGGCTGATCGCCGAGGTCGAGGCCGTCTTCCTGGAGACGCCGCCTTACTGTTTCCCCGAGCATGGAGAAGCCGCGGTCGCGGCCGGGCGGCACGTCTACATGGCTAAACCTGTCGCTTGCGATGTCCCCGGTTGCCTGCGCCTCCAAGCCGCCGGCAAGAAGGCCACCGCGAGTCAAAAGGTCTTCCTGGTGGACTTCCAGACCCGCACAGACCCGTTCTTCATCGAGGGTGTCAAACGCGTGCACGAAGGCGCGATCGGCCGGATCGGCCTGTTGTCCTCGGAATACAATGACGAGAGCTTCCGCGATCCGCCGAAGACCGCGACCATCGAGAGTCGCCTGCAAGAGTTGATCTGGGTCAACGACGACGCCCTGGGCGGCAGCTATCTCGTCAACGCGGGCATCCACGCCATCGACGTGGCCCTGTGGATCGCGGGCCAGATGCCGACGAGCGCCACGGGCGCCTCGCAGATCACGCGGGCCGACCCCCACGGCGATTCGCACGACGTCTTCTCGCTGACCTACGAATTCCCGAATGGTATGATCCTGAACCATCGCGGCGAGCACCTCAAGAACCGCTCGGAGTTCCGCAGCGACTGTATCGCCCAGGGCCAGGACGGCTGGCTGGAGACCGGCTACACGTCACGCGTCCGCATCCTCGGCAACCGTACCGGCTGGCGCGGCGGCGACGTCGTCAACCTCTACCCTTCCGGCGCCGAGCGGAATATCGCCGCTTTCCACCAGTGCATCACCACCGGCCGTTACGACAACCCGACCCTCGAGCCCAGCGTGAACGCGACCCTGACAACGATTTTGGGCCGCGAGGCCGCCCGTCGGCGCACGAAGCTCACCCTCGACGAGGTCCTCAAGGAGAACCGTCGTCTCGAACCCGACCTGACCGGCCTGAGACAGTAGCGCGGGCGTCTCGCCCGTGAAGATCGGACCAGGTCGTGCGCTGCCGTAGTCCTGTGAGCCTCTCCAAAATTCATCATTGACGATCGATGATTTACGATTCGAAATCCCTGCTTTTCGACTCTTGCCCTTGACCTGCTTGCCTTCTGCTCTTGCCTTTTTACTTCTTCCTTCTCCCCTTCGCGTTTCCCGCTAATACCCGACATACCGCTACTTATATGCGTCCCCCTGTCTCCTGGCGTATTGCATGAATCTGGCGAAAGAAGAGGGGTGGCGACGTCTCCGAAAGGACCCTAACTCCTGCTCCGAATGGGAATTAAGAAATGGGCGTGGGCGGGCGTTTCGGGTGGGCGACTGTTGCATGAATCTGTCGCTTCCTACGGACGCACTGGGAAAGAGGGTGACCGGGACGCGAACGCCCCGGCCACGAAAGGAGAATACGACAGGATAAGGAAGAGATGGGGATTGTTGCCCGGTTTTGCGAGGGAGAGAATCTCCGGAAACGCTGTAACTTGGGTAGCCATCCTGCATCTGATAATATGAATAGGCAGTACTTGTCTCATCACGATAGGAGGCAATCATGATGCAGGGGACGAAGGAATTGATGGCCTGCCTGGCGCTCCTGGCCGCTTCCGTTTCCGCCTATTCGGCGACAGCGGACCCTGAGAGCCACGGAATACCTCCGGAGGCATTCGCGGAGCTCTCCGCCATCATCCAGAAACACGTGGCAGATGATGGTATTGTCGGCGCTGAGGTCCTCGTGGTCCAGAGCGGCGCTGTCCTCTGGCACGAGACCTATGGATGGAGGGATCGGGAAGAGCGAAAGGCGATGGAGCGAGACACGATCTTCAACCTCCGGTCGATGACCAAAATGCTGACGGGGGCCTGTGTCCAAATGCTGATTGACGAGGGTCGGCTGCACCTTGAGGACAAGGTCTCCCAGTACCTGCCCGGCTTCAACAACAACCGCTCGGGCGGCATCACCCTCGAACAACTCCTCACCCATCGCAGCGGTCTGCCCCTGTCGACCCTCACGCGCCTGGATGAATTTCCCGATCTCTATTCCCTGGGAAATTCTATCGGTGTCAGGGGACCCGAATTCACACCCGGAAGCAGGTTCTGGTACAGTGACGCCGGCGCCGAAGCTTTGGGGGCGGTAGTAGAAGTGGTCGCGGCGGTTCCCCTGGACCGGTTCGTGAGAGAAAGGCTCCTCGATCCTCTGGATATGAACGATACCTTTTATCTCACGGAACGGGAGACTCCTCTGGACAGGTTTGCCAGCCTCTACGTGGGGGCTCCGGGAGCATGGCAGAAGTGGTGGAGGCCGGGAGAGCGATTCTATCCCTTTGCCTGGGGCTCACAGAGCCTGTACAGCACGCCCAGGGATTATGCCAAGTTCTTGTCCATGCTGATGAAGGAGGGGACCTCCAACGGAAACCGAATTCTGTCCGAGGAGGCCGTCGCGCGGATCCTGGCCCCGGTTTCCGTCATGACCAGCCTTGGCTCGGACACGCCGGCACCGACCGGCTTTCCCTTCACACAGGTCTATTATGGTCAGATGTCCGTCCTCAATCTCTCCTCCGACGGGCAGTTGCAGATTTTCGGCCACAGCGGCTCAGACGGTACGTGGGCCTGGGCCTTCCCCCAGCACGACCTGCTGGTCCTTTATTTCACGCAGTCCCGAGGGCAGATGACCGGCATAAGGTTGGAGACCGATCTGGACCGGCTTCTCGTGAATCGTGAGTATGCCCCTCCCCCGGAAATCGTGGCGAAATACCAACCCTATCTGGGGACGTATGTCTCCGAATCTGCGGCTTCGAGGGGTGCGGCGTTCACCGTCCTGATCCACAATGAGCACCTCGGATTCGATGTCCCCCGTCTCTTCATCTGTGAACTCCAGGATCCGGAGGCGGAGAGCGGACGCTGGCATTTCCAGCTTGATGACCGGCTGTCCCTTCAATTCCTTCGGGGTAGGTCTGGCAAGATTGCCGGGCTGATGTTCTATGAACCGGGCTACACCCATACTATGACCAAGGTCTCGAATTGAGAACGTTCTCAACTGACAAGCCTGGGATTCCCCGACTGCGGGCGGGCGGCTTCCTGTTGCCTCCGCAGCAGTTCGGCGGCAGCTTCCTGTTGCTCGATTCGTTGGGCTTCTCCGGCGGTTTCGAGTTGCCGCTGCTGTAGCTCGTTGGCGGCCTGGACATGGTCCGCCTCGAGGCTCTCCAGGGCCGTCTGGAACCGTGTGTCCGTCCCCTCCTCGTCCACCTGGGCAGGGCTTTCGCCGACCTCGATCCTCTGTGCTGCGTCCGAGGCCGCGGGCCTCCGTACGGCACGAACCACGCAGAACACGAACAGGACACATACGACCGAAAGCAGAACGCTCCACTTATTCTGTTTTGTCATTCCTCACTCCGCATTGCTTGTAACAACTCCCCTGACCTGTAGGCATGGCACTTCCCTATCCGCGGACCGGCGCAACGTCAAGACCGGAGCAGCTACGGCTATAGGGAACACCACAGAAAGTATATTTTCTAATTTCGTGAGGGGCAGGCTCCCTACCACCGGAATTTGTCCAAGTTGTGAAACTTTTCGGAGTCTACGCCCTACAATCGGCACGCCGTTCCTGGTTCTCAGTGCCTGGCTGTCTCTCTCGGTGGAACAATGCCGGTATTCTCAGACGATCCGTACGGATGCTCCAGGGATTATTCGGACTTCTCGGCACGCCGGGTTCGTCAGAGGACACGGGGCTCAAGGGTCAGCTACGGCCTGCCGTCCTCTGTCTTCCGTCGTCTGTTATCCGTCCTCTGTCGCCTGCCTACTTCTCCAGGCAGGCGACGGTCAGGCGGGCCAAGGTCCGGATGCCGAGGACCAGCGCACTTTCGTCCGCGTAGAAACGCGGCGAATGGAGCATCGGGGCTTTTTCGGGGTCACTCCCCTGAGGCGTGACGCCGAGGAAGAAGTATAATCCCGGGACTTTCTGCTGATAGTAGGAGAAGTCCTCCGCGCCCGTCGAGGGGGGCATGAGGAGGGCGTGTCCCTTGCCGGCGGTCGCTTCGAGTGTGGGCAGCATCCGGGCGGCGAGATTCGGGTCGTTGAAGGTTACCGGATAACCGGGATCGATGGCCACGTCGGCCCCCGCCCCGCCGCTCTGGGCGATCAAAGCCGCGGTCTTGCGAATCCGCTCGTGGATGTCGGTTCGCATGGCGGGCTCGAAGGTGCGGATCGTGCCGATCATCTCCACCTCGTCCGGAATGATGTTGGAGCGCACCCCGCCGTGGATGGCGCCGATGGTGATCACCGCGGGCGCCAGCGGCAGATTGGTCTGGCGACTGACAATCGTCTGGAGGCCGAGAACGATCTGCGACGCGACCACGATGGGGTCGGTCCCACCCCACGGCAACGCGCCATGGGTCTGGCGACCCCGGACCACGATGCGCAGGCTGTCCTGATTGGCCATCGTCGCTCCCGGACGGTATGCGAGCGTGCCCGCCGGATAGCTCGGGTTCACGTGGAGGGCGAAGATGACCTCGGGCCTGGGGTTCTCCAGGGCGCCCTGGCGGATCATCAGCTCCGCGCCCCCGTCCTCACCCTTGGGGGCGCCTTCCTCGGCGGGTTGGAAGAGGAACTTTACGGTGCCGGGTAGCTCCTGTCGCATCTGCGAAAGAACCTGCGCCACCGCCATGAGGACCGCAGTATGGACATCGTGCCCGCAGGCGTGCATCACGCCGACTTCCCGGCCGTTGTACTCGGCTTTGACTTTCGAAGCGAAGGGCAGGTCCAGCGCCTCCGTCACAGGCAGCGCGTCCATGTCGGCCCGCAGCGCCACGACAGGACCGGGTTGGGCGCCGCGCAGGACACCGATCACGCCGGTGTGGGCCACGCCTGTTCGAACCTCCAGACCGAGCTTACGCAGGTGGTCCGCTACTACGGAGGCGGTACGAACTTCGCGGTTGCCCAGTTCCGGATGCTGGTGAAGGTCCCGCCGCCAGACGATGCATTGCTGTTCTACCTCCGCGGCCAGGCGATCGATCTGCGCACAGCACGCTTCTCTGGCTGGCGACGGTCCCGGAGCGTTCGCTGCGAAGCCGGCGCCTGGAACGAAGACCACAACAACGCCGAAGCAAGCCAACCGAACCACCATTGCGCGGCAGCGAGTCATTCCCGGTCCTTTCACTGGTATCCTTGCGGCGCTCCGTCACGAACGCCGCGGCCGACATTCTACCGCGGCTCGGAGTCAGGGCGAATGATTATTCGCCCCTACAAACGGACAAGCACCGGGCACATGCAGCCGGGCGGTTGACAAGGGCCGGGAGAACGGGTATTCGAAGGCACAGCCGTCGGGCGTCGAGTCATCGAGAATCGATCGGATCAATCGCACACGGGAGACGTATATGAGAGAGGTTTGGGGTGTCTTGTTAGGGGCGATAGTGGTTCTGGTATCAGGTCAGACAATGCGGGCCGGGGATGAGGCGGACCCTTATCTCTGGCTGGAAGAGGTCCGGGGCGAGAAACCCTTGGAATGGGTGAAGACCCACAACGAGGCGACGCTCGCGGTGTTCAAGGCCCAGCCGGGCTTCGAGGAGGTCTACGCCAGGACGCTGGAGGTGCTCGACTCCGATGTCCGCATCCCCTATCCCCAGTTCCAGGGGAAGTATCTCTACAATTTCTGGAAGGACAAGAACAACGAGCGCGGCCTCTGGCGGCGGACGACGCCGGCGGAATATCGCAAGCCCGCGCCCGAGTGGGAGGTCTTGCTGGATATCGACAAGCTCAGCCGGGAGGAGGGCCAGCAGTGGGTCTTCAAAGGGGCGGAGGGGCTGTATCCGGACTACAGGCTCTTTATGGTCGAGCTCTCGCGCGGCGGGGGCGACGCGGTCGTCACCCGGGAGTTCGACGCGGACACGAAGCAGTTCGTCAAAGACGGCTTCTCCCTGCCCGAGGCGAAAGGCAGCATCTCCTGGAAGGATCGGGACACCCTGTATGTCCAGACCGATTTCGGCCCGGGCAGCCAGACGGACTCAGGCTATCCGCGGATCACCAAGCTCTGGAAACGGGGCACCCCGTTGAGCAGCGCCAAGACCATCTTCGAGGGCGAGGCCAAGGACGTGTCGGTCGGCTGTCAGGTCATCAACACGCCGGAGCGGCAGTATGATGTCATCGAGCGTGGTATCACGTTCTACACGTCCCACGTCTACACGATCGAGGCCGGCAAGCCGATCAAGCTCGAAATCCCCGAGGACGCCCAGTTCAGCGGATTCTTCAAGAACCAGATGCTCGTGCGACTCCGGTCGAACTGGAAGCTCGGCACAGAGACCTATCGCCAGGGCGCCCTGATCAGCATGGACTATGACAAGTACCTCAAGGGCGAGCGGACGTTTGAAACGGTGGTCGAGCCGAACGACCAGTCCAATATCGTCTCGTTCACGCGTACGCGCAATCTGCTCCTGGTCGGTCTGCTCGACAACGTCAGGAGCAGCTTGTACGAATACCGCTTCCAGGAGGGCCGCTGGGATCGCCGCAAGGTCGATGCCCCGCGCCTGGGGACCCTGAATCTGATGGCTGCCGACAAGCTGTCCGATCAGTACATGTTCACGTACGAGGGCTTCCTGACGCCGACCAGCCTCTACTACGCCGCGGACGATCAGGCTCTGCAACCCGTCAAGCATCTGCCGAGCTTCTTCGACGCCGGCGGTCTACAGACCGAGCAGTTCGAAACCGCCTCGAAAGACGGCACGCGTATTCCGTACTTTGTCGTCCATTCGAAGCAGATCAAGCCGGATGGCTCCAACCCGACCCTCCTCTACGGCTATGGCGGCTTCGAGATCGAGATGCTGCCCAGCTATTCCCCTGCCACCGGGATTTCCTGGCTGACCAAAGGCGGCATCTATGTCCTCGCCAACATTCGCGGTGGGGGCGAGTTCGGCCCCCGCTGGCACCAGGCGGCCCTCAAGGAGCACCGCCAGCGGGCGTATGACGACTTCATCGCCGTCGCGGAAGACCTCGTCAAACGCAAGATCACGTCGCCCCAGCATCTCGGCATCATGGGCGGCTCCAACGGCGGCCTGCTGATGGGCGTCATGTTCACGCAGCGGCCCGACCTGTTCAACGCCGTCGTCTGCATGGTCCCCCTGCTGGATATGAAGCGGTACAACAAGCTGCTGGCGGGCGCCAGTTGGATGGCCGAGTACGGCAATCCCGATGTCGCGGAGGAATGGGCCTACATCAGCAAGTACTCGCCCTATCAGAACGTGCGGGCCGACGGGAAGTACCCCCGGATTTTCTTCTACACCTCCACCGCGGACGACCGCGTGCACCCGGGCCACGCCCGCAAGATGGCGGCCAAAATGGAAGCCATGAGCCACAAGGTTTACTACTACGAGAATACCGAAGGCGGCCACGCGGCAGCCTCCACGAACAAGCAACTGGCCCTGCGCACGGCCCTAAGCTACAGCTACCTCTGGATGCAACTCAAATAACATGGATTCGTGCCCCGCGCCCTACTGACGGTCCCGCAATTCCCTGCGAAGACGGCGCGGATCTCTGGCGCAATGAAACAGACCGAAGACGACCACATAGTCACCCTCAATCCGAAAGTAGATTGCATAAGGGAACCGGCGCAGCAGACGCCGCCGAAAATCTTTGTGAACCTTGGCGTATACCTGTGGATGCCGAGCCAATTCTTCGGAACAGGCATAGAGCACGCGGAGGAATTCCTCTCCCAACCCGGGCGCTTTATCCTCATACCACAGGCGGCCGTTCCACACGTCGCCTTCCACGCGGGGCAGAAAACGCAACTTGTACGTCATCGCCTCGCCTCGACCCTTCCGCGCAGATCCTCCAGGGTCAACAGCCGGCCCGGGTCCTTTTCGTACTCCGCTAACCTCCGGTCCAGTTCCTCCCGATGGCTTTGGGGCACGGGAACGCTTGCTTCCTCCGAAGCGATGCTGTCCCACAACTCTTCGAGAAGAAGGATCTTCTCCGGAACCGTCAATCGTGCGATCTCGGGGATCTCATCCACACGCATCTGTAATGCTCCTATCGAACCGACGCCAATCACGACCTCCCGCAAGCCGCTCATTTCCGTACCATTTATTATATCCGTCACCTGAATCGCCGGCAAGCTGTTGCCTTGACCCAGTTCACAGATGGTGCATTTTGCATTCTTGTGGTATGATCATGATGCCTATGAATCAACGTTTCACCGATCAACTGGCCCATTGCGAGTGCTGCCCGCGGAAGTGCGGCGTCAACCGGCTCGAGGGCAAGATGGGTTTTTGCCGGATCGCCGCCGGCGCACTGATTGCCCATGCCGGCCTGCACTTCGGCGAAGAGCCGCCCATCTCGGGCACGCGCGGCTCCGGCACGATCTTCTTCGCCGGCTGCAATCTCCATTGCGTCTTCTGCCAGAACCACCAGATCAGCCAGGAATTTCAAGCGAGCCAGACGAAGACCCTGACGGC
The DNA here is from genome assembly GCA_964354535.1 of uncultured Pirellulales bacterium. GTDB lineage: Bacteria > Planctomycetota > Phycisphaerae > Sedimentisphaerales > Anaerobacaceae > PLanc-01. The sequence goes on along the minus strand of CAYHAJ010000263.1, from coordinate 2,244 downwards.
GGATGGCCTCGCGGACGAAATGCTGCGCCTCGCCGAGGCCGGCGCGCACAATATCAACCTGGTCTCGCCTTCCCACGTGATCTTTCAGGCCGCCGACGCCATTATTGCGGCCAAGGCCAGGGGCCTGAGCATTCCCATCGTGTACAATTCCAACGGCTATGATTCGGTGGACGCCCTGCGGCAGGTGCGCGGACTGGTGGATATCTATCTGCCGGATATCAAGTACCTCTCCAACGATCTGGCCCGGCGTTACTCCGCCGTGGGCGACTACGCCGACATCATCCCCGGCGTCCTCCGCGAGATGCTCGACCAGGTCGGCCCCCTGGAACTGGACGACGACGGCATCGCCCGTCGGGGCCTGCTGGTCCGCCATCTCGTTCTCCCCGGCGCGGTGGACAACAGCCGTCAATGCCTGGCCTTGCTGGCGCAACTCTCCCCGGCCCTCCACGTCAGCATCATGTCGCAATACTCGCCTCAATACCGGGCCAACCACTACCCCCCGCTCAACCGGTCGCTGACGGTCCGCGAGTACGACCCGGTCACCGATTACGCACTGGAACTGGGCTTGGAAAACGCTTTCCTCCAGGAGCTCGACAGCCGCCACCGCTACCTCCCCGACTTCGACCGCGACCACCCCTTCGAGCAGTCACCTTAGAAACTCAGCAGCTTCAGGACATCGTCGATGGTGCCCTCTTTGGTGACCTTGCGGCCCTTCTTCTCGGGATCGTCGAAGACCAGATACTCTTTCTTCGCCTGGATGGGCAGCGCGAACTGGTAGGGTTTGCAGTGCCCGATGGCCGACACCGCCCGTTTGGCCCCCTCATAGAGCGCCTGGCGGGCGTCGTCGAAGGGGTACAGCTCCGCCGCCTCGCGGGACAGGCCGCGTTTGACGGCCACCGTCACGCACTGGGGCCCGAAGAATTTCTTCGCCTCCCGGCACGCCGCCTCATCGCCCGTGACCATGATCGTCGGGACGCCATAGCCCCCGGCGATGGCCGCACACTGGGCCTGCTCGCCCGATTCGACCCCGTTGTACCAATAGCGGTTCTCCGTCTTGGACGACTGCGTGTGGCAGAGCACGCCGTCGGCGGTCCCGTTCATCGCATGGGCCGCCACTTGCACCATGCCGGCGAACGAGCCGTCGAGCCCCGTGAGCGGCCCCGGCCGCGGCTTGCCCATGATGTACTTGGCCCCCGCTTCCATCAGGTGCGGCACGAACGCCCCCGACCCGTGGCCGTCCAGCACGACGATGTCGGTCGCCCCGCCCGCCCGCAGCCCGCGCACCACCGCGGCGATATCCCCCATCAGGTACTCCTTCGCCTTGTCATTGAGCGGCCCCGCCTCGCGCGTCTGGGCGAACTGGTACACGCCGCTCGCCCCCTCCAGGTCCGTGACAATATAGACCCGCACCGGCGCCGCCGCCGGCAGTCCGCTGACGCACATCAGCACCAACACCAGTCCGGCCAGTTGCAGAAAAAAGACATTTTGTCCCGTGCTGTCACGTCTCGCGCTCGATTTCGACCGATCCATAGTACCTCCTGCGAAAACCCAAAGTGCCCATTTCCATCGCGCAGGGATTGTACCACAACCCCCGCCGCAGCAACATTATGCGGGCCGCCTGCTCGCTCTTCCGGCCTACGGCCGCAAGAGCGAGCAGGCGGCCTTGGAACAGCAGTGCCCTCCCTCCCGCCCCACGTGCGTGGGGAACATGCGTCAAAATGCAGCAGGTCATAACCGGCCAGCGGTTCACCCCCACGTGCGTGGGGAACATTTCGCGTAGTGCTACCGGCACAGAGGTCATACCGGTTCACCCCCACGTGCGTGGGGAACATTGCTGGGTGCTGCTGTCTCTGTTGATGGGGTTCGGTTCACCCCCACGTGCGTGGGGAACATGGTGCTCAAGCTCTTGAGCTTCCGCAGGGAGACGGTTCACCCCCACGTGCGTGGGGAACATTTCAGGTAGAGCAACTTGTATTTCAAGGAGGTCGGTTCACCCCCACGTGCGTGGGGAACATTCTTGTCGCTTTGCACTACAACCCAGACGTGGCGGTTCACCCCCACGTGCGTGGGGAACATTGTTTGTTGTGCCCGCCGTCCGTCTTGGCATGCGGTTCACCCCCACGTGCGTGGGGAACATAACATCCAGATCACCCGCAAGGGCGTCGGCATCGGTTCACCCCCACGTGCGTGGGGAACATCGCCTGAGCCCATCTCCTTCACCCGCTCCAGGCGGTTCACCCCCAC
>CAYHAJ010000262.1:0-28838 GCA_964354535.1 uncultured Pirellulales bacterium | reverse complement strand
CGAACGAAGTTATCGCCATTGCCATTGAATCTGTCGTCAAATTTTTCTCTAGTGCGCCAGACGTCATCGAGTGCAACGTTGGGGAATTCCGGCACCTTGACGATGCTGGGGAAGGGATTGAGCGTCCAGAGCGAGAGGACGTTGTAGCGGTGGCGGGCCATATCGTCGAGGAACTCGCGCCAGAAATCCAGGCTCCACACTTCCGGGATGTTGGCCTGCGCGGCATCGGAGGGGTCGGTGTAGGTGGGCGTGCGCAGATCGAGCGGGATATTGAACTTGATGCCGCGCCGCGCGATATGCGGCCGGTGCTGCGAATCCTTCAGCGAGTCGAGCGTGCCCGTTCGAATCGCCTCCGCAATGTCCAGCCCGCCATACATCGTGCCGGTGGCATCGGCCCCGCGCACGGTGATGACGCGTCGTCCGCCCTCGTTCTGCACACGGATGCGGTAGCTCTGCGCGACGGCATTGCCTTGCTTTTCGACGGTGATAGAAATGCGAGTCGCATTCGCGTCATCGCCTAAAGCCATGCCTTTTGCTGCGGCCGCGCGGCGAATCTCCTCGGCAGCGAATTTCCCTGGACCGCCAGTCGCCGGGTCGTTCACCAACTCGAAGTTTCCGGCCAGCGCAGCCAGCGGCGCGAGCAGCAGGGCGGTGAGGAGTGTGAAGGTGGGTTTCATGGTTGTTCCTTTCGTTTTCATTTGATTCGTCAGTTCCAGTCATTGGAAGCCATCGCGACAGTATTCTCCAGTGACTGGAAATCCTTGCCGTGAGGTTCTCCAATCGTTGGAACTCCCGGCACGTCCTGCCCGTCGTGCAGCGCAGCCGGCGGCGGGGTCTTCCTGCTGCGCGTGCCGTTCTCGCCGACCGGTTGGTGCATGACCGTGTTGGCCCACTGGCTGCCCAGTGGCGGGCCGATGTTGTGCGTGTTCCACAGTGGTGCGACCCGCGCCGAGGAGCTTTCTTCGCGGGGAGCCCGGTGTCAAACCTACACATTTCACATTCCTGCCTGTCACGCACTACCGGCCGGCGCGGAGGCCGTGGTGGAGTCCGGATCGTCAGCCGATTGGCAGAAGAGATTCGACGTGAGCCAGGAGTTGGCCCGCCAATCGAGCGACCTTTTCGAAGTCGGGAAAGTCCTCGCCGGCCACCTCGTAGCGAAACTGCACGGCGAAGGGGTTCAGCCGCAAAAGGGGCCAGAATGGTGCGATGTTCTCACCGGCATCTTCGAGCAGTCGGAGTAACAGACTCACATCGTGAGTCTTCGGGTAGTCAATGTCCTTGAGCGCCATCCAGGCTTTGAGAGACTTCTCGACCATCTGCTGAAGATGGAAGCCTGCGGCATCCATTTGCGGATTCGGGGCCCGCGCGAGGATCCACGCCGCCTTGCCGTCTCTTTCTGCCAGCGCGAGCAGTTCACGCGGTGCGTCGGTCGGACTCATAGAGGACCTTCCCCTCTTTCAGGGCTCTGCCCACCACATGATAGTGCGAATCCTTCCATTGGTCGATCTCGCTGGCAGAATAGACCAAGATGTCTTTGGGCACGCGGAATTCGGAAAGGCACTGCCAGATGCGGACGGCTTCCTCATGGCGACTTCGGTTGGGGCCGAACGGCTCCCGCTCCACCACCAAGAAATCGACATCCGACTGTTCGCTCGCCGCGCCGCGGGCCCAGGAACCGAACAGAACGACCTTCTCCGGATCGACCTCGGTAACGATCCGCCGGGCCATTCTCTCGATCAGTTCTTCCGAGATGCTCACCATAATGACCTTGCGTCAACTCCAAGCGTCCGACGTCTGCCTGCTGTCCATCATACCAGATTCTCTTGCTCGTGCAATCTTTGATGCTCCTCACGACTTCACGCCCAACTGACGGTCGAACCAAGTGAAAGCATCGTCCTGCATCTGGCGGGTGTAATGATGCGGCGCATCGTAGAAACGGCCGGTGAACTTACCCGGCGCGCCCGCGCGGTCGAAGACGGCGGGGATCTTCTCCACGGACACCTTCATGCCAGCGGAAATCGGGGGGCAAGCATTCCCCGCACATTCTGATTACGAAGAGATTGGGCTGAATCGGATAAACACTATTGCGAATTGCACCCGGATGGGCGATGATAAGCATTGGAACACTCAGGACGAAGACCCGAAAGGTGCCCGGCAATGGTGTCGAAGGACGAGTTCGATCAGGAAGTGCAAAGCATCGTCAAGCAGCTTCTTCACCTTTATGGCCCGCAGAAAGTTATCCTGTTTGGCTCGTTGGTGAAAGGCGAGATCGGGCCGGGGACGGACATCGATCTATTCATTGTCAAGAGCGATGTTCCGAAGCTTGGGGTCGATAGAATCCGCGAGTTGGACGCGTTGGTCAGATACAGGCTGGCCACGGATTTTGTCGTGTACACCCCGGAGGAAGTCAAGCAGAGGCTGTCGTTGGGCGATCCATTTGTCAAAACTATCCTGGAAGAGGGGAGAGTTCTCTACGATGCTGCCTGAGTTGGAGCAAGCCTGTCGGTTCCTGAACCCCTTCTACATCGACACTCGCTATCCCGTTCACTGGCCCGGCGCCTATGACAAGAATACGGCGCTTCGGGCAAAAGAGATGGTCGAGATAACCCGGGATTGGGTGGCGCGGGCTTTGAGTCCTTGAACTCCGTCTTTCATCTCCCCGATGACAACGCGGTGTGCAAAGCACACCCTATCGGCCGGCTTCGGGGCCGGCGACTTGTGGAGCCTGGCCCAACTGTTTCGCGTTGGCGTGTCACGACTTCACCCCCAATTGACGGTCGAACCACGCGAAAGCATCGTCCTGCATCTGGCGGCTGTATCGATGCGGCTCGTCGTAGAAACGACCGGTGAACTTCTCCTTAGCGCCCGCCCGTTCGAAAACGGCCGCGATCTTCTCCACTGACTCCTTCATGCCTTCGGGCGGAAACAGACCGTCGCGGGCGCATTGCAGCACCAGCAAGGAGCGCGGCGCTGTCAGCGACGCCACGTCCGGCCAGTCGAGATAGCGGTGCAGGGCCGGCAAGAAATGGACCCAGGAATGGGTGTCCAGGTGGTGGTGGATCATCGGGCGGACCGTGGACATGAATCCCACGATGCAGCCGGCCTGGATGCGACGATCCAGGGCGGCCAGAAACATCGCGCGATAGCCGCCCATGGAAATGCCCTGGCAGCCGATGCGCGTGGGGTCCACCTCCGGCCGGGTGACCAAGTAATCCACGGTGCGGACGTCATCCCAGAAGACAATGCCCGGCCAAGTGGCCCCCGCGAAGGTGAGCGCCTTGACCAGCGTCGCCTCCTTGCTACGGCACTGGGCGTTCAGTCGCTGCGTTTCTGCGAGTGAAAGCCTGGCGCGGTCCCAGCCGGACTTGATATCGGCGTCCAGCACCGCCCGCCGCTCGCCGAACATCAGGGCATCGATGGTGATGACGACATAGCCGCGCCGGACCAGCGCCGTGGCGGTGGGCCGCCCATCGTAGTTGTCGCGGTGATACTGGGTCATGGCGGGGTGATTTGTCCCCAGGTCGATCACCTTCTCCTTGCCGAACATGAACATGCCGCCATGCGAATGAAGATCCACCATCGCGGGCGCGGGCTGTTTCAGATTCTTCGGAATCAGGACATAAGCCGGCACGCGCACGCCGGGAGCCGTGGAGAAGACGATCTTCTCACGTACATAGTCCCCGCAATCGCGGCGTTCCAGCACTTCGGCCTGCGGCTCGACCGGTTCCGGGCGGTAGAGGAGCAAGTCAAAGATGCGCTGCCGGGCCCGCTCCTGGAATTCGTCGAAGCTCCGAAACGCCCCGCCCAGAAATGAGTCCCGAGGCTGATTGCGTTCGGCGATCCGCTCGACATCCACCAGCAGGCTGCCCAGATCTGCCCCGGTAGGCCGCAACTCGCGCGGCGTGTCGGCGCTCAGTGCCGCCGAATCCGCGGCGTCTGTCGCCCGAGAACCCAGACCGCCGCTCAGTGCGGTCCAGCCCACTGCGGCGGCGAATTCACGTCGGGTGGTGGTGGGCGTCTTGGCAGTGGTCGAAGCAGGGTTGTGCGGACACATCATGGTTGCACCTCCAGTCAAGGAATCGGGGATCAGGATGGGGACGGCGGCCTTGTTCCTATGCGGCGGTCTTGAGGCTGACGTGCAGGCCGGCCCGTGTGGCGAGGGTAATGAGCATTTCTAAGCTGAACTTCTCCCATTTGCCTCGGACCAGATCGGACACGCGCGACTGACTGACCCCCAGCAGCTTGGCCGCCTTGGCCTGCGTCAGCTTCTTGGCTTTGATGACTCTCCGCAATTGGGCGATGAGATCGGCCCGCATCTGAAGGATCGCCGCCTCGTCGGGTGAGTAACCCATATCGAGGAACACATTGCCGGAAGACTTGAGAATCTCTTCACTCATAATCTGCCCCCAATCTGTCTGTATCTCCGACGCGCCAACTCGATATCTGATCGGCCCGCCTTTCGGCCCTTTTTCTCGAACGCATGTAGCACATAGATCGCATCGTTCCGTCTGGCGACGTAGATGACGCGCCACTCGCCCAGCACATGGATACGAATCTCCTGGACTCCGGGTCCGACAGCGCGCATCGGCTTCCAGTCGCTTGGCTCCAGTCCATTTTGAACCGCGCGGAGTTCGAAACCCGCAGCTCGGCGCGCTTCATCCGGGAAGTTCCGGAGGTCATCCAGACTCGATCCTACGAATCTCAGTGGCTTTGCCATCATACACATATTATACAAGTACTTATATACTTAGCAAGCTCAGAACTGCCGGAGAATGGGCGAGTGAAGCATTGTGGATGCATCTCCCGGATTCCCTGCCCCGGATCGGATGCCCACGGCTGCCCTTTGCCTTTTCGCCGGTGTGGGCTACAATCTGGTCGTGAACTGGGGGGCAGCAGGCTCTGTGAGGTGTTGGATGAGCATACGGTCGATTCTATTCGCTGGCCTCCTGATCGGCATGATGGGGTACGGTGTGGCCGCCTTGGCCCAAGCCGGGGAAAAGGGGCGGACTTTCTTTGTCAGTAACTTGTCGGGCGACGACGGCTGGGATGGTCTTTCGGTGAAATCGGCCTGGCGCAGCTTGAGCAAAGTCAATGCCGCTGAGTTGCGGCCTGGGGACAAGGTGCTCTTTCAACGCGGCGGGCTGTGGCGCGGGACCCTGGTCCCGCGCAGCGGACGCGAGGGTGCGCCCGTCACCTATGGAGCCTATGGCGAAGGAGCCCGGCCCCTGCTGCTGGGGTCGGTCAGCCGCCGTGACCCGGGCGACTGGCACCAGGAAGGCGACAACATCTGGGCAACCGGTAAACCCGCCGTCGTCGACTTGGGGCTGCGGGCAGATTTCGCCGCAGCGGCGTGGTCCGTGTACACCGAGGGCGGGGCGATGGTCACGACAACGGTTTCGGGAGGCTCTCTGGCGTCGCTTCAGATCGAATGTGTTGCCGGCGGCGAGAGGACCAATCACGTTCAACTGATCATGCCGCGCGTCTCGATCCGCGACGGGGGCTGCTACCTATTCGGGTTTCGCGTCCGGTGCACGAAGGCGTTTGCGATCCCCCAGGTCGCGTTGATGAAACGGACCGCGCCCTGGACCGGCTACGGCCAGAGCGGCTCGAATCGGATCGAGGTCGAGACCGGTTGGACCGAGCACCAAGTGCGCTTTGCCGCCACTCGTACCGCCGAGGACGGGCGGATCACGATCTTTCTCGGCGAGGCCCTGCCGGCGGGCGCGACGCTGGACTTTCAGCCGGTCTCGTGGAAGCTCGTTCAGCGGGATTCCTCGTCCGAGCTGTCTGTGGACGTGGGCAATCTCATCTTCGATGGCGGCCGGACCGTCGGGGTCAAGAAATGGAAGCCCGAAGACCTCCGGCAGGAAGGCGACTACTGGTATTGCGGTGACACATGGCAGGTGAAGCTGTGCTCGCAGGGAAACCCCGCCGAGCGATACCAAAGCATCGAGCTGGCCCTGCGCCGGCACATCGTGGACCAAGGCGGCAAGAGCCACGTCGTCTATGAAGGTCTGGCGCTGCACAACGGGGCCGCCCACGGCATCGGGGGCGGCAGCACTGACCATATCGTCGTGCGCGATTGCGACGTCGCCTGGATCGGCGGCGGGCATCAGCACACGACGCCGCAGGGCCGGCCCGTGCGGTTCGGCAACGGCATCGAGTTCTGGGGCAGCGCCCACGACAACCTGGTCGAAGGCTGCCGCATCTGGGAGGTGTATGACGCCGCCCTGACCAACCAGGGCAGCGCCAACAATTCGCAGGTCAATATCACATATCGTAACAACGTCATCTGGAACTGCGAGTATTCGTTCGAGTACTGGAACCGCGGGCCGGAATCGACAACGCAGAACATCCGCTTCGAGCATAACACCTGCGTCAACGCGGGCCGGGGCTGGGGCCACCAGCAGCGGCCGGACCGCAACGGCCGCCACCTGATGTTCTACGTGAACTCGGCCCGAACGACTGGTATCTGCGTGGTCGGCAACATCTTCTGCGAGGCGACCGACAGTTGTCTGCGGATGGACAACGACTGGGCCGCCGGTCTGACCATGGATCGCAACTGCTGGTGGCAGCCGATGGGGGTGCTGATGCAGTTCCTGAGAACACCCTTCACAGCAGCACAGTTCGCGGACTTCCAGAAACGCACGCAAATGGATGCCCACTCGATTGTCGCGGACCCCCAGTTCCTGAACATCGAGGGACTGGACTTGCGGCTGTCCCCCGGCAGCCCGGCCCGCGCGGTGGCAGGCGACGATACTCCTGCAGGATCAGGGAAACGGCTGGAGAAGTAGCACCGTAGGAAACCGCGAAAGCCGGGACTCCGGAGTGATCCAACGGGACAGGGGCAGACCTGTTCCAAGCGTCGGCTCAATAGGCCTTGGGCGTCAGAAAGGCCTGGGCCTGGTAGTTCTTGACGTTCAGGGCGTCCCCCGCCTGGAAGGATTCGACCCTGCCGTCCAAGTAGCCCGCGTTCAGCTTGATGCTGGGCCGCTCGGCCATGGTGGGGTCCTTGAAGACATAGTAGGGGTGGGCCCGCAGGGCGCTCTTGAACGGGTGGGACGAGCACCACGTCTGCTGCGGGCTCGGCCAGAGCAGGTTCGTGTTCGTGGTCAGATAGAACAGGGAGTCCTGCACCACCAGCTTCGTGCGGGACGCGAGGGTATCGGCCCCGACGAAATGTCCCTGACTCTTGTCGACGTTCGCGGATTTCTGATGGTTGTAGCCCTGGTAATTCCACAAGAGCATGTACGTCGAGTGCAGGGGCGCGAACCGTCCGGTTCGGTAAAAATCGCCATAGGTTCCCTGCGGCGACAGGCCCGAGTTGGCCGGAGGCCACGGCGTGTCATCCTGAATCGCGGACAGCTCACAATTGAACACGCCGACCTCCGACAGATACGGAGACAGATAGCGGCCCGCATGATGGTACGTCGCCAAGCGGACATCTGCGACCATGCCCACCTGATTACCGAGCCAATTCAGCTCGTACGGCCGATGATAGTTCGTCGGGACGTTGATGGTGGACGGGTGCGGCGGCAGCCGTGAATCGTTGTTCTGGGCGTAGGCCGTCAGACCCAGGATCAACTGGCGCATATTGCTGGCGCACGAGACCATCTTCGCCTGCTGCCGCACCTTCTGGAGCGAAGGCAGGAGAATCCCCATCAACAGCGCGATGATCGCGATCACAACCAGCAACTCGATGAGCGTGAATCCTCTGGTCTTCATGGCGGTGCCCCTTCGCATGCCGTGCCAACAAGCCCTGACTCCTGCCACGCCGTGCATACCCCCAGTATACCATCCTGTTGCCTCCACTCAATCCCCACAGAGCCTGGCTGCGGAAGGCAGAGGAGGACCTCCTTGGCGTTGCGGTAGGGTGCAAGCCGCAAGCGGCTACCTCTCCGGCGCCACCAAGTCTTCGTAGGTTTCCCGGCGGCGGATGAGTTGGAATTGGTGGCCGTCGACGAGGACTTCCGGGGCGCGCGGGCGGCTGTTGTAGTTGCTGCTCATCGTGAAGCCGTAGGCGCCGGCGGTGAAGACCACCATGAGGTCGCCCCGCTGAACAGGCGGGATTGATCGGTCCTTGGCGAGGAAGTCGGCGCCCTCGCAGATCGGGCCGACGATGTCCACTACTTCGCTGCCCTCCAGACGCAATTCCTGGCTGCGGGCGGTCGGGACGAAGCGCAGCTCCGTTTGGGCGGGCCAGATGAAATGGAAGGCGCCGTAGAGCGAGGGGCGAAACAAGTCGTTCATCCCGGCGTCGACAATCACGAAGCGCTTGCTGCCCCCCTGCTTGGTGTAGAGCACCCGGGTCAGGAGGATCGCGGCGTTGGCACAGATGCTCTTGCCCGGCTCGAGGATGAGCTTGAGGCTCTTGCTCTGGAGCAGAGGGACGATACCCTGGGCGTACTGCTCGGCGGAAGGCACGGTCTGAGTCTCGTAGTCGGCGCCGTAGCCGCCGCCCAGGTTCAGGGCCTCGATCGTGTGCCCCTGCCGGCGGAGCCGGTCGATCAGAGGCAGGATCTTCTTGACCGCGTCGACGAATGGGTCGATGGTCTTGCCACCGGTGCCCAGATGGACATGAATGGCACGCAACTGGACCGAGGGATTGCGGCCGTATTTCTCGAAGACCGCGAGTGCCCGCTCGATGTCCACGCCGAATTTGGTGTCCTTCTTTCCCGTGGTCAGGTAGGCGTGCGTCTGGTAGTCCACATCGGGATTCACACGCAAGGCGGCTTTCACGGCCGCCGGTCGGGTGGACGACTGCTCCACGAGCCGGATCAGGTTCTCCAACTCCTGCTCCGACTCGATGTTGAAGTACCCGATCCCCGCCTGCAGAGCCTGGCGGATCTCCTCATCGGTCTTGCCCACGCCGGCATAGACCACCTTCGCCGGGTCCGCCCCGGCCGCCACGGCCCGATACAGTTCCCCGCCGCTGACGATGTCGAAACCGCTGCCCTGCTGGGCCATGAGCCGCAGAATGTGGATATTGCTGCAGGCCTTGATCGAGAAGCAGATCGTTGTCTCCAACGGGGCATACGCTTCCTGCATCTTGCGCAGGTGATCGATAAAGGTGGCTTTACTGTAGATATAGGCAGGCGTACCGACTTCGGTGGCGATGCGCTGCACATCGACCTCCTCCGCAAACAACCTGCCCCTCCGATAGCGAAACAAATCCATGGACCCGATTTCTCCTATGGCGGTATTCGATTCGTGACTTCCGCGTACTGCGATCAGTATACGCAAATCGGGAAGAATTGCAAGGAGTCAGAAGGCGCGGAAGGCAGGGGCGAAATACCGTGTTCCGCACACGCCCGGGAAGAGGCGCGAACGAGCGCAAAACGAAAGGCCCTCCCACCCTGGAAGGGCCTTTCGTTCCTGAAAGCCTGCTGCAAAACAAGGGTTTGCGGTATTCTGGTCGCTCAGGACGGCCTAAGGGAAGCTTCGACACGTGGTCGCAACTTTCGATCGCCCTGGAAACAGCGAGCCTTCCGCAGGCTCGTGACCGGCGACCACCCTACTTTCGCTTCGCTTTCTTGGCGGTCTTCTTTTTCTTCGCCGTCTTCTTGGTGGTCTTCTTGGCGGTCTTCTTCTTTGCGACTTTCTTCTTGGCCATTACCTGTTCTCCTTTACGTTGACCACGGAATGGTGCTTTCTGTATGTACTTTACTGAGTACCACTAAAATTGCAGGCCCAACTGTTGTCAACAGCATGATGGCCAACGATTGTGACGATGGTTATGTTAATTATCGTCCAGTTATTTCCTAAACCTTCATAGAAATTTTTTTGGACCCAGCATCCCGCCTGCCTGATCCCCGTCCTCGCGCATGGAATTCTCGGCCCGCGCAGCGCGCCACCCGCTCTGACGACGCGATGTCGCGACCCCCGCCTCCTCTCTGAAAGTTACGCGGAAATGCCGGAATTCGTGGTTCTTTCGCGTGTCGCCAGGCGCCGCATGACGAAAAGACGCACCGGGCACGCCCGGCACGCGGCCGGCAAACGGTCCTAAAGCATGGGCCGGAGAATAAGTGACTTGACTTTCCGAGCGTCCGAGTATTTTTTAGGTTGCGTTTCCATTTGATGGTTCGTGACGAGTTGGACCTGTACGCGTTCGAGAAAGACACCGATGGGCTGTTAGTAACCGATGGCGACCAGACGAATAGCGTTGTTCGGCGGCACTTTCGACCCGATTCACCTTGGTCACACGACCGTGGCTCAGGCTGCGGCGCAGCAGATCGATGCGGAGAAGGTCATCTTCGTTCCCGCGAAGATCTCGCCCTTGAAAGGGTTCTTCCCGTTCGCGCGCGACGAGGATCGATTGCGGATGATCGAATTGGCCCTCGTCGGCAATCCCCTCTTCGCGGTCAGTGACAGCGAGCTCAAACGCCCCGCGCCCAGCTACACGCTCGACACCGTGCGACAATTCAAGCTGGAGTGCGGCCCGGAAACCTCTATCCACTGGCTGATCGGGGCCGACGGCGTCGGCGATCTCGTGCACTGGCACAAGATTCAGGAGCTAATCGACGAATGTCATCTGACCACGATGCGGCGACCCGGCTACCCCCAGCCGGATTTTGATCGATTCCAGCCGTTCTGGGGGGCGCGACGCGTAGCGAAACTGAAACAGGACGTGATCGCGACGCCGCTGGTCAACATCAGCAGCACGGAGGTGCGCCGGCGGCTGGCCGCGGGCGACGACGTCTCCGGCATGCTCCACCCCAACGTCCTCCAGTACATCCGCGTGCACAACCTCTATCGAAAGGCCCGGCCATAACCTGGGGTGAAGACCCCTACACAGCTTTGTCATCCTGAACGAAGCGAAGCGGAGTGAAGGATCTGGCCCTCGAAGGAGAGATTCCCTGTATTCGCAGGCCAGATCCTTCGCTGCGCTCAGGATGACAACGCCCGGCTCTGTATGAATCTCTCCCGAGACCTGTTATCGTCGTGCGTAGGTCTGATGCTGGAGCCAATCGTACCAGTCCTGCATGCCCTCGCCGGTTTTGGCCGACACCGGGAAGATCGCGATACCCTGGTTCAGTCTCCGGGCATCCGCGCGGACACGCTCCAGGTCAAAATCGACTTGTGCGCCGCTCTTGAGCAGATCGATCTTGTTCACGAGCAGGACTCTCGACTTGGCGAAGATCGCGGGATACTTCGCGGGCTTATCATCCCCCTCCGGGACGGAGAGCACAACAATCTTCCCATCTTCGCCCAGTTCAAAAGCGGTGGGACATACAAGATTGCCGACATTCTCAATGAGGACCAGATCCAAATTATCCAAAGGCAATTCGGCCAAACCTCGATTCACCTGGGCCGCGGAGAGGTGACAGGCGCCCTCCGTATTGATCTGGACCGCCGGAGCATGGGCCGCCTTGATCCGCTGGGCGTCAATGTCCGTTTGAATGTCGCCCTCGATGACGCCCATGCGCAGCGTGCCGGCCAAATCGGTGATCGTGCGTACGAGGATTGTCGTCTTGCCGGAGCCGGGGGAAGAAATGATATTGAAACAGCGCAGGCCAAACCGGGCCAGAAGCTGGCTGTTCTTCAGCGCGTAGACCTCGTTGGCGTTCAGGACCTTCCTGCCGATATCAACCTTCTCCATCGTCCAACCCTTCAAACTCAATCTGTTCCACCAGCAAAGGAGCATCCGGCAGCAGGTCGAAATCGCCGCTACCGCAGTCCGGGCACTTCACGTTCAAGAAATCGACCGCGAACACGCATCCGCAGCTCCTGCACTTCGCCCGGAGCGGCTTGTGCTCAACTTCCAGCTTCGTCCCTTCACACGGCGTCCCCTGAGCCAGGGCCTCAAACGCGAAGGACAGCACTTCCTCATTGATCGCATTGAGCTCGCCGCAGCTCATTTTCGCACGGACCGGTTTGAGGTGGCGATTCTGCGCCTCCTGCGAGATCATCTCCACCAGACTCTGGGCGACCGCCGTCTCGTGCATCAGCAAATCCTCGGCAATTCCCGTCCATACGGCATCTGCACGATCCGCCGGCCCCCGATCCTTGTCTTCATCTCGACCAAGGGGACATCCTGGGTCTCGACGATCGTGCCGATGATCCGGGCGTCCACACCCAACGGATGCTCCCGGCAGATCCGCAGGCACTCCGGGGCCGCCTCCGGAGACACCACCGCCACAAACTTGCCTTCATTGGCCGCATTGAGAACATCGAAACCGAGCATATCGGCGGCCGCCTGGACCGCCGACTTCACGGGAATCTCCCGTTCCTCGATCTCCACGCTCCGGCCGCTGCCTTCCACGATCTCATTCAGGGTCGCCGCCAACCCGCCCCGCGTCGGGTCCCGCATGAACCTGATCCCCGGTACACTCTCGAACAGGCGGCACGTCAACTCCGCCAGACCGGCACAGTCACTGACCAGGGGCGATTCAAAGCTGATCCCCTCCCGCTGCGAGACAATCGTCATGCCGTGATCGCCGAGGGAGCCGTTGATGAGAATCTTGTCCCTCACCTCGATTCGATTCAACCCCAGCTCCACGTTCGGCAGCCTGACACCAATTCCGCTGGTATTGATGAAAATGCCGTCGGCCGCGCCGTGATCCACGGTCTTGGTGTCCCCCGTCACGATGCTGACACGATTCTGTCGAGCCGCGTCGCTGATGCTTTGCAGAATCCGGTCCAGGAGTGGGATTTCGAAGCCCTCCTCGATAATGAATGCGAGCGACAAGGCGACCGGCCTGGCCCCGGATACTGCCAGATCGTTCACCGTCCCGCAGACAGCGAGCTTGCCGATGTCGCCGCCTTTGAAAAACAGCGGCTTGACCACGTAACTATCCGTCGTGAAGCAAATCGCCTGGGAGGACAGATTCAGATGCGCAGAGTCGCCCAGTTCTCCAAGCACATCGTTCTGAAGTCTCGGCACGATGCGTTCACGGATAAGCTGGTTCTGGAGTTGGCCGCCGCCGCCATGGGCAAGCAGGATTCTCTCAGGCTCTGCCATCGTTCGCGTCACTTCCTCCGCCCATACTTGAACCACGCCGCACAGGTCCCTTCGGAACTGACCATGCACGGCCCGATCGGCTTCTGCGGCGTGCATCGGGCCCCAAACAACGGGCACTGAATCGGCTCAATCAAACCGCACAGGACTTCGCCGCACCGGCACCCCTTGATTTCTTCACCGGGTTTGTCTTCCAAGCCAAACCGCTTGTACGCATCGAACCGGCGATATTGCTCTCTGAGGGCCAGCGTGCTTTTCTCTATCTTGCCGATCCCGCGCCAATAGCCATCCACCGGCTCGAAGCACTCCGCGATGATCCTTTGTGCGGCGGCGTTGCCTTCGGTAGTGACGACGGCCTTGTAGATCGATTTCACCTCCGGCGTCCCGGCCGCAAGCTGCCGGCAGATCTCGGCCAGCCCTTCGACGATCTGCAACGGCTCGAAACCCGCCACCACACAGGGACGCCGGTAATCCCTCACGATCTCCACATACGCGCCCGAACCGATGATCACGCTGACATGCCCCGGGCACAAGAAAGCGTCAATCCGGTCGTTCATCCCGCTCAGCAGTGCCCGGATGGCCGGGATAACCAGCTTGTGATTGCTGAGAATGCAGAAGTTCGCAATCCTCTCGCGTGCCGCTTCCTGAACCACGACGGCACTCGCCGGCGTCGTCGTCTCGAAGCCCACCGCGATGAACACGACCGTCTTGTGCGGGTTGTCGCGGGCCAACTGCAGCGCATCCTCGCTGCTCAGAACAATCTTGACGTTCCCCCGCGAGGCCCGCGTTTCGAGCGAACCCTCACTGCCCGGCACACGGATCATGTCGCCATACGTCGCAATCAGGCAGTCCTCGCGGTCCGCCAGTTGCATCATCGTGTCGATATAACCCTGGTCCGTCACACAAACCGGGCATCCCGGCCCGGAGAGCAGCTTCAGCTTCTCGGGCAAAATCGAGCGAATCCCACTGCGGAAGATGGAGACCGTGTGCGTCCCACAGACCTCCATGATCGTGATCTGCCGATCCAGCCCCCGGCACGCTTCTTCCATCGTATGCTGCGCTTGCGCGACCCTGTCCAACATCCACACTACCCGGAAATCTTGTCCATATTCGTGGCGTGGCCATCTTGGCCGCGTGGGGTCGAGGGCGTCCCGCCCTCGAATCGCGGGCTGGAAGCCCGCGCCACATTCTCGATCTCGGCGAAGAGCTCCCACGTCTTTTTCGCTTCTTCTTCATCCACCGTGGAGATGGCAAAGCCGGCGTGGACCAGCACGACATCTCCCAGCTTCACCTCAGGCAGGAGCGTGGTCTTCGCCTTCCAGCGATTGCCCATCGCATCCACGATCGCCCGATCCCCCTCCAACTCAATAATCCGTGCCGGTACTGCTAAACACATAACTCGAGACTCGTTCCTTATCTCAGTTGCGTAATCTCTCTTACTACGGCTCACCCACCTTTTGGTGCGTGCCGAGGACTGACCGGAACAGGCATTGTATGGGCCGCAGCGATCCGGGTCAATCTTGCGGGAGAAGGCACGCGGTTGCCCTCCGCCACACGCGAGACTTGACACGCTGCGAGGTATTGCCTACCCTTATGGTCGGCTCGCCAAGATGGTCTGTTGTCGAAGAGAGCCGCGCCAGGCAGGAAATGGTCTATGGCAATCAGACAAGTACTCGAAGAAAAGCGAGATGACATACTGAATATCGCCGCCAAACACGGTGCGTACAACGTTCGCGTGTTCGGCTCTGTCGCACGCGGAGACGATAGACCTGACAGCGACGTGGATTTGCTGGTCGATGTCCGGACCACAACAAGCTCATGGTTTCCTGCCGGGCTCATCCTGGATCTGGAGCAGATTCTCGGCAGGCAGGTGGAAATCGTGACCGAAAAGGGGCTAAACCCTCATCTGCGGGAGCATGTTCTCCGGGAGGCCGTCCCCTTATGAAAGACGACCGCGTTTACCTGCGCTACATCCTCGAATGTATCCGGCGTGTCGAAGAAGACACGGCTGGCGGCAAGGATGGTTTTCTCGCTTCTCATACCCCGCGGGACGCTGTGCCGAGGAATTGACAGACCATGACAGAATCCACGCAGCGGCTCACGTCCGCCCACGCAACTGACTGGCCGCGATCGCCGCTTGGCCCAGGGCGATGCCGCCGTCATTGGATGGAACGTCGTGGTTCCACAGCACTGTGAATCCCTCCTGCTGCAAGCGCAGAATCAGACGATTCGTCAGGAACCGGTTGCAGAAAACACCGCCGCTCAGGGCCGCCACTTCCAGCCGCGTGCTCTCGCGGGCCGCTTTGGCCATTGCCAACAGGGCCTCCGCCAGCGTGTTGTGGAACTTCGCGGAGATGACGGCTGCCGGCTTGCCCCCTCTCAGGTCCGCCACGATACCTCGGAGCGCTCTGCCCAGGCTCAATTGCCCCGGTTCAACACCCTGTGGCAGGTCGAACTCGTAGCGGTCGTCAATCCCCGGCTCGGCCAGCGATTCCAGGGCCATGGGAAGCTGGGCATCGAAGTGGTTATAGTGGCCGAGGCCCAGCAGGGCTGCGACGGCATCGAAGACTCTTCCCAAACTGGAGGTGCTCACCGTATTGATCCGTCGGTCGATCTGCTCCAGGATGAGCTTCATCTTGCCGCGGTTGGACTCCACCCGCTCCAGCAGCCAGGCGAATCGGTCGAGCGTGAACTCGTCGCCGTAGGCCTGTTTCAAGAGGCTCAGGAGCGGCCGAATGGCTTCCTTGCTCGCCGTATCGCCGCCGGGCAACGGGTAGTACGCCAGGTGTCCGAAGCGTGTGAATTCTGTCAGGGAGGCGATCAGGCACTCGCAGCCCCAGATGGCGCCGTCCGTGCCATAGCCCGTGCCGTCACATTCCAGGCCGATCACCGGTCCGGCGCGTCCGTGCTCGGCCAGGACCGAGGCGATATGGGCCCAATGGTGCTGGACCTGGATGAGGCGCACGCCGGCAAGGGACTTTGCGTATTGCGTGGAGAAATAGCCCGGATGCAGGTCACAGGCGACCACTTGGGGCTGGACCTCGAACAGTCCCGCCAGATGCCGGATTGATCCCAAATAGTGGTGATAGACCTCCGCATCCTCCAAATCGCCGATATGCTCGCTGAGAATAAGCTGGTTCTGTTTCGCGAAGCAAAACGTATTCTTCAGGTCGGCACCGGTCGCGAGCACCTCCTGCGGCGCGGGTTCCGGCATGAGGATGGGCGTCGGCACGTAGCCTCGCGCCCGCCGCAGCAGGACCGGCTCGTTGGCGATGAACTGCACGATGGAGTCGTCCACTTGCCGGTAGATCTCCCGGTCGTGCATCAGGAAGATATCCGCCACGTCGCCAAGCTTTTCCAGGGCCACGTCATTGCGGCAGATCAGCGGCTCATCCGAGAGGTTCGCACTGGTCATCACCAGCACCTCCAGCCCCTCGGTAAACAGCAGATGGTGCAGCGGGGCATAGCAGAGCATGAACCCGAACGTGCGGACGCCCTCGGCTACCGCCGGTGCAATGGCGGCGTCGGGTCTTTTGGGCAAGAGCACAATGGGGCTCTGAGGGCTTGTCAGAAGTCGTTCGGCGTTCTCATTGACAAGCGCGTACTTCCTCACCTCCTCAGCGCGATGCGCCATCATGGCGAAGGGTTTGTGATCGCGCCGCTTGCGCCGGCGGAGCCGGAGCACGGCATCGTTGTTCCGCGCGTCGCAAGCCAGGTGGAATCCACCGATTCCCTTGATCGCGACGATCTTCCCTGTCCGTAGCAGTCTCACTGTCTCAGAGACAACCTCGTCGGTCTCGGTTTGTCGCGTCTCGCCCGTGGGATCGGTCAGCCAAATCTTCGGTCCGCACTGCGGACAGGCAACAGGCTGGGCGTGAAACCGCCGATCCGCTACCTCGCGGTACTGGGCCGCACACCGCTCACACATCGTAAATGAGGACATGGTCGTGTTGGGCCGGTCATAGGGGATCGTCTTGATGATCGAATAGCGCGGCCCACAGTTGGTGCAATTGATGAACGGATAGCGATACCGGAAATCCGCCGGATCGAACAGTTCAGCGAGACAGTCGGCGCAGGTGGTGATATCCGCCGTTACCTGCGACAGGGCCGTACCCTGCGAATCGCTCTTCTCGATGACAAATCCCGCCTCGCCCGCCACAGGCTCCATATCGAAGCGCCGGCACGACCGGATTTCGGCCAGCGGAGGCCTATCCGGCCCCCCTTGCAGCCGCCGGAGGAATTCCTCAATCCCTGCCGCGCTGCCCTGGAGCTCGACCGTCACGCCTTGGGTGTCGTTGAAAACCTTGCCGGTCAGGCCCAGTTCACGGGCCAACCGGTACACGGCAGGCCGAAAGCCCACCCCCTGGATGCGGCCGGTCATGAGGATCTTCTGTCGCTTGAGCACCATCCGAGTCTTTCTATCGCCTCTCTCCACTCTATAACGCCGGACGGATTCCGAGGTTCAAGGACCGTCAGATCAGGCTTCCAGAGGATAAATACTGTGGCGGGGCGATCCAAGACAAATACTCGGAAAAAAACGCTTGCCTCCCCGGATCCCGGTGGTAGAATAGTAGCAATTCGTTGCCGGCCGCTGGTTGTCAGGGACCAACTCCTGACGACCGACGACGTTTCGACGGTCCGGGGCCGTAGCTCAGTTGGGAGAGCGCTTGCATGGCATGCAAGAGGTCGTGAGTTCGACTCTCATCGGCTCCACTCACGCAGTACGGGGGATGGGCTATTCACAGGGTATCCTCGTCAAGCACCGGAATCCCTGAGTTTGGAAGTGCTTGTCGAAGACAAATGCCGTGCCCAAGCCCATTCGGCGCATGACCACAAAGCTGACACAATCCACCAAGCTTAGGGAGCGGCTCCTGCTTTTCAGAAGCATTTGGACGGCCGCTTGATGAGTGGGCTCGTCGACCCACTGAATCCTCAACATGGGTACAATATCGTCTTGGAAAACCCGCAGGGCCTTTGGGCCTAACCGGCGCTGAAGCAAGGCCGACGCCTCAACCAAGACATAGTTGCTGGACACCAGGGCTGCATCTTCTTGAATCAGGCGTATCCAGACGGCCTCGGCACCGAGATGACACGAATCGTCGCCGTCGAGCACGGCAAAGAGGGCAGAGGTGTCGACATAGACGTTCACGTGCGATTGTCCTCTGCCAGGTAGTGGTCATGGCGGACAGCGATGTCTCTACGCCCTGAGTGAAATCGCCCGGCAGCCGCTATCGCTTTGCGCTTCTTCCGGCCAACCTCGGCCGACAGGCCTGATGCCAGTACCTGGTCCACCCCCCGCCGTATGAGTTCCGCCATAGACAACCCATGCCGATGCGCCAGCTTTCTCAAGGATTCGGCTTGGCTTTCCGTCAACTGGATCTGGGTCCGAACCATGGATGATTCCTCATTCAGGAGTTCTGCACATGTTCTGATTTGATGATACCAGACAGAAGATCGTCTCGCAACCGGTACGCGGCGCGACAATTCCTGGCATTGTTGTTCCAGGACCCGCCACGCAACACACGACCGGGGCCGTACGGCACTGCCCCTCTGAACCATGTCGGACAGGATAGAGGGTAAAAGGAAAAAGAGCAAAGGGTTATTCGGAAGGTCCAAGGCCAGACGACACCACACGAAAACCGATAAAGTCGAAGCGATCGTCAGGGACGAGCCCGGAGCGGCACGTGCAGCGACAGCTCCAGGGAATATAGTTCCAGGCACCGCCCCGCAACACACGACCAGAGCCAGACGGCGGCCCTTGTGGGTTGCTGGCAACCGATTTTGCATGATAGCCTTCGCTAAACCAGTCGCTACACCATTCCAGGACGTTCCCGGCCATGTCCACAATTCCCTCCGGCGTAGCACCGCGAGCATAAACGCCCACGGGTGTCGGGCAGCCTATTTTGCTTTCACCGCAGTTCAATCGCGACGGATCGGGCTTTTTGGGTCCCCAGGGATAACGACGGCCCTCAGAGCCACGAGCCGCTCGTTCCCATTCAGCCTCCGTAGGCAGCCGGCAGCCCTTCCAGGCAGCATAGGCGGCAGCCTCATACCAGTTCACGCCAACTACCGGCCTTGTCAGGTGTTCAAGCTGCTCTTCCCACCCTTCCGGCGCGGACCATTTGCCAAAGCCGCCCTTGGCCCAGAAGCCCCTATCTGTGTAGCCCTCAGCCTCAACAAATCGCAGGTACTCGCCGACCGTCACGGGGTAACGACCAATTCGATAGGCATTCAGGCTCACCCGATGGACAGGAGCTTCGTCATCGTACGCTTCCGGATCATGGTTGGGCTTTGACGGATCGTTCTTCTGAGCACCCATGAGGAATTCACCGGCGGGGATGTCCACCCCGTTCCCCGGCCGGGCGCCGTCCGTGAAACGGGGATCCCCTGCCTGCCCGAGGGCCTCGGCAGCCTCAATGATGACTTTGATATCGATCCCCTTGGCCCGTTGGGCGTCGAAAATGGCCATCACCTTGTCGAGGAGCTCCTGATAGCGTGGGTCTGCCGGGCGATAGCCGACCGCCGCAAGGTCCCGCACGGCTGCCCCCAGCAGCCCGGCACAGCGGGCCTGTTCGGCCAGCGTCCCACCTTTGCAGGCCTCGTCCAGGACGCCGGAGACAAAGGCATCGACCTTGCGATGGCCCTGCTTATGCAAGACCCCCGCCAGAAGCAGCACGGCCTCACGCCAGGAAGGCAGATACACGCTGGGCTTGTTCGCGGGCGTCAGCAAAACCCCCCTCTGTTCCGGCTCGGGCCGGGCGGCGATGGCCCGCGCGGCCAGGAACTCCTGGAACGTCAGGTGCCAGAAGCGGACATCGTCGCCGCGTGCCACCACGATACCGCTGTCAACTTCCTCTTCCGTCAGAAATCGCTCCGCCACCTCGGCTCGACGGCGCGGGGATGCGCCCGTCCATTCCCCGGCGATCTGCTCCGCCGCCCAGCGGCAGGAAACCTGGACCTGACGCCCCTCCGGGGCGTTCTGCATCGCCAGCGCCAGCTCCTGCAGGCGACTGACGCAAACCTCGGCCGGGAGCCGACCCTCGCGCCGTTCGCGAGAGCGAGACAGCCACGTGATGATTGACTCGTACAGGTCGGCACGTTGCTCGGGCAGATGCTTCTCATGCCAATGCACCACGGCTAAGGCCGTCAGCATCGTGGGGTTGCGGGCCATCCGCCGGATCTCGGTCCGCGAGCGGACGGCGCTGAGCAACTCAGCGCAATGCTGATCCGCCTGGCGGTCGCTACCGGTGAAGATGGCCGAGCACCAGCGTTTCAGGAATCCTTCGATGGCGCCATCTTCCAGCGGATCGATCGAGACCTGGGTGAAACCCTTCAGCACAGCCTTCCCTTCGAAAGCCTGTGGCCGACTGGTCACAACGAAGCGGCAATTCTCGAAATGCCCGGCGGCGCTGGTCACAAGATCGGCGACATTCTCCCGCTGTTCCCTGGTCGTCGTCTCATCCAAGCCGTCCAACAGAACCACGGCCCGCCCGTTCGCAATGGTCTCCTCGAAGAACTGTCGGTCCAGACCCGTCTTTCCCTCCGCACTGGTCGCCGCCATGAAGTGCGCCAGCCATGCGGGCGAATTCTCCATATGTGGCGCTCCCTGCTCTTTACGCCAGCATACCGCTATGTGCCCAACCAGATCCGAAATGCGGATTAACATGGGGAACGCCTGCTCGTGCAAACCCAGAGTCCCGGCCGTTGTCGTAGCGCCGAGCCCAAGCCGGCTATTACACAAGCCGTAGGCGATGCGGCGCAGGAACGTCGTTTTCCCCGCCCCCGGATCGCCGAGGATGACGAGCTTGGGGTGTTTCAGAGCGTTGTGCAATTCAATCGGACTACGCTCTTCCACATGCGGCTGTGGCCCCTTGCCGTCCTTTCGTCCGCGTCGGGGCTTCTCTGATTCATCTGCAAGGAGGGTCTTGAGCGGGATATAGAGATCATCTATCGGAAACCGTTGGGCTCGGCCGCTGGCCACCTGGAAGCCTCGGATGTCGATGTGGGAGGTTTCCTCGCGGAGCGTGCGCAAATACCGACCCGGATCGGAGACTCGCGGCGGGGCTCCTTCCACGATGTGGTGGTCCTGACACCACTGGTGTAGGGCACCTTCGATCTTGCCGCGCAGGTCCTCCGGCGTGGTGAAAGTTGGCCGAATCCGCGATTCGCTGAGCCAAGCTTTGAAATCCTTGAGCCTGTTGACGCGCCATTGAATGTCTTCCGCCAGTCTGGCGGTCAGTCGGTTTTCCCGAGCGGCCAGCCCAAGCTCATGTTCCTCATATAGATCCGAGGGCCATCCATGGTCCTTGTCAACGAGAAAGGCCAGCACGTCCTTGCCCTCGTTCTTAGCCTTCTCGCATTCCAGCCATGTGATGCTCTTGTGTTTCTTGCGGTTCTTCACAGACTGATCGCGCGGCACCCAACCGAACCGATGGGCTGAAATCGCCACCAGCACGTCGGCCTTCGCTACTCTCGCCATACACTCCACCAGAGGTGGGTTGTCTTTGGCAGCCCAGTACTCCTGCATCTCCGGGCGAAATCCGGCACTGAGAGCGCCGTCACGGGCTGCCTCACGGTACGGCTTGAGGTCCTCGCAAGTCGATGAGATGAAGACAACGGGTGTTTCCATCGGCGGCTCTCCTGACTCCGGGCATCCAACGTCTCTTCGGACGCGCCTTCCTGTACGGGGAGTATAGAGAGCCCGCGTGGCTGTGTCAACGTACCTGAGAGCCTGCAATAGAATGATCGCTCAGGCCTCTTGTTGTCACCCCCGCGCAGGCGGGGGTCCAGAAGGGCCACGGCATTCGTGGATTCCCGCCTGCGCGGGAAGGACAGAATGCAGCCACCTTCCGCAGAATCGTCGTTGTGTCGGAGGTGCTTAGGATTGGCCGGGCGCGACGTTCTACCGTCCGGTGGAGGCGACGTTCAGGATGTCGATCGTGCGGAAAGCGCCGACGATTCTCAGTTCCGCATTCGCCGCATCTTCTTGCTTGCCAAAGGAATACGTGAACGGCCAGGTCTCGCCGGGTACGATGCTCTGGTAGGACGAGGGGAAGAAATGCCCTACCGCCATGAGCCGACCGCCGGTGTCCCGCAGCGAGGCCTGCAACTCCACGCCCCGCGCGGCGGAGCCGGTGTTCTTGATCTCGCCGATCACGGACACCTGGCTGTAGATGTCGCGGATCGCCCGGAAGTTCACGATGACGAAGCCGTGCCGCTCCAGGGAGGGACTTCCGCTATCGGCTTCTGTCTCGGTTGCCGTCGAGGCCTCGGCCGACGGCGGTGGGGCCGGACGGCCCGGAAGCAAGGCTCTTCCCACACGTCGCAAACTCGTGCAGCCGCTCACGAGCAGCAGAAGGCCCGCAACCAGGGCAATTCCACGGATTGTTCTCATACCCCATCCTCTTTCTCAGCCCCGCCCGGGCAGCGTGGAATCCTTCGGACCGGCGGCTGGCCTTTGGGCCTCCGTGCGTGTGACACCCCATCGAACACCGTTGGGTCTGCCTCTGTTGTCATTATCTACTTTCCACCTCGCCGTGTCAAGGTCTTTCCGCCGGGTGCGTGTCTATAAACGCATGAAGAACAACGATTTACGGCGTCGGGAGCGGCCCTAAGCTATCGCCGGCGTTCGGGGGAGTGGAGGCGAGAAATCACCTATATCGCCACGGGAAAATCTGTTGCTTGATAATGGGCGGGCGTGTACAATGATGGAAGCTGCCCGTTTGTCTGGAGGACGGCAGGATAAGGATGATGCAGGCGGAACACATGGGCCGCAATGCAACTCTTACGTGTGAGAAGCCGTCGGAGCGCCTCAGAGCGTGTCCGGACGACAGGCAAATCGTGGTCTCTGAATGCCCGTTGTTCCAAGGGAGGAAACGCATTATGAAGTCCAAGGGCTTTACACTGATTGAACTGCTGGTAGTCATCGCGATCATCGCGGTCCTGATGGCCATCCTGATGCCGTCTCTGAACCGGGCCCGCGAGCAGGGCAAACGCGCCTCGTGTCTGAGCAACCTCAAGCAGTTGCAGCTTGCCTGGATCACCTACGCCAGTGAGAATGACGACAAGATCGTCAACGGCGAAGCGGAGTACGGTACGGCGGGCATGACGTCAATCCCGACCAGCGGCCGGCATGAGCGGGAGAAGTGGTGGGTGGGCACCGATTGTCATTCGGGCTACATGACAGGTCAGAAGCTGGCCCAGGACGTGCAACTGTCCGCCATCCGGTCCGGCGCCCTGTACCCCTTCGCCGCCGCCGACAAGGCGTATCAATGCCCGACTGGCATCCGAGGCGAGATGCGAACCTACACGATCACCGACGCCATGAACGGCCTCTATCGCGATGGGACCCACAATGGGAACATGGGGACTCGGGTGGGTAGGACGGTATTGTGGGTGAAGAAGACGACCGATGTGGTCCTGCCGGGTCCGGCGGCGCGCATCGTGTTCCTCGATGAAGGCCGGGTGACGCCGGACAGCTATGCCACCCACTATCTCAATGCGCGCTGGTGGGACCCGCCGCACGTCCGCCACGCCGACGGCACGAGCGTCTCCTTCGTCGATGGCCACAGCGACTACTGGAAATGGGACTCGAAAGAGACCCTCGCCATCGGAAAGATGGCGAATCCGCAGCACCAGTACCAGCCGCAGTCCGAGGAGGCCTACGAGGACCTGCACAAGACGCAGAAGGCCATCTGGGGCCGGCTCGGCTACTGACCCACGTCCCCTTCCATCTTGGCACAATCACGCAACCAAGGGATTGCCTCGCGGCCACGAGCGGCGAGGCAATCTTCTTTTGTCCCGGCCTCCACAGATAAAATTCTCGAAAAAATTTCGCCACAGGAGCGGATGGGTTATCGGGGTTAAACCGGAGAGTCTGCCGGCGCTGCGGCAAGCCATCCGGGGTCGCACGCAGGAAGGATCGGCAGGTTAAGACGAGCAGAAAGACGGTCCGTAATCGGGCGGATTTCCTGTTCTGAAGGGAGCGCTTTCCGGCTTGGCCGTCCGCCAAAAAAGCCTCAAGGAAACTACAGCGCCGGGCCGAAGAAGATAGTGACGGGTTAGCTGAAAAGTGCGGCTCAAAGCTGAGGCCAGCAAGGTCAACTTAACCTGGACTTGTGCCCTCCGTCGTCAGCGTAGTCAAGAGGTCAGATCGGAATCCGGAGGGCATGAGGGGCGGTTAGGAAGAAAAGAAAGAGCCGCATACACTTTGGCGTGCCCCTGCGAAGTAGCAGACGAGTATTACATCAGGCAAAAGCCAAAAAATGGATACCGAGCACCTCGTCTTGCCGTCGCAGGGGCTTTTTTGTTGCCGCACAGAAGGAACGAGTAGAGACTCCATCCGCGTCCTCCGCTCGTCCCTGCTGATTTCAATCCCCCTGGTAGCCTGCAGCGCAGCATCCCCAGCCACGCAGAGTCGAGGACGGTAGAATCATCACGCCAGGGTGACGGAACTTGCCACCGCCGGGCTGACCACGAGCCCAGGGGCCCGGTTATTATCGAAGGTGAATGACGCTACGCCGCCGCCGGAGACCTCCAGAGAAAGCTGCGGGGCCACCGAACCGTCCGAATTGCCGGTGATCGGCGTGAATCCGAACAACTCTGCTCTTGCGGGCGAGGCACTCACGCACAACATCGCAAGAGAGACAGCGCCAAACAACATCAGTCCTTTCGTTGATATGATCGACTCCTCTGTTAGTTGTTTCTTCTCGTGGCGCGATGGATACCTGTGAAAGGCACCCTCCCAACACTGAGAACACCCTACTCTGTTGCCCTATCCAACCACCCGTCAGAGACACAGGGCGCACTACTTACAGGTGCGGTGACTCACGGTTCTGAGATTCTGACCCTTTCAAATCTACGCGCCCTGTGTTTATAATAGGTCCTGGCATCGATCGCATATGTGTGACCTTCTTTTAGTCCGGAGGACGATTATGCAACGAGGACTGAAACGACGCACGTTCCTGAAGCAGGCCGCCGGTGCGGCGGTAGGCACGCTGGGCTTGCCCCTGTTCGTGCCAGCCGGCGCCCTGGGCAAGGCGGGCCGCACCGCGCCCAGCGAGCGGATCACCCTGGCCTCCATCGGCGTCGGTGGCATGGGCACGAACAATATGCGGGCCTTCCTCGCCCAACCCGATGTCCAGGTCGTGGCTGTCTGCGACGTGGTCGAGGCCAACGACCAGTATGGGCACTGGTATAAGAAGGGCTGGAACGGTGCGTGGTTCGGACGCGAGCCCGCCCGCAAGATCGTCGAGAGCGAATACGCCCAGAAGAGCCCCTCCGGCAGCTACAGAGGTTGCAGCGCCTACGTCGATTTCCGGGAGATCATCGCGCGGGACGATATCGACGCGGTTTGCGTGACGACGCCCGACCATTGGCACGCGATCCCCGTCATCATGGCGGCCGCCGCGGGCAAGGACATCTACTGCGAGAAGCCCCTGAGCTTGACGGTCCAGGAAGGCCGCGCGATGGCCCAAGCGGTGCAACGCTACCACACGGTTTTCCAGACAGGCACGATGCGCCGGTCGGCCGAGCAGTACCGGCACATCTGTGAGCTGGTCCGCAACGGCCGCATCGGCAAGCTCCAGCGGGTCACCTCCACCATCGGCGGAAACAACAAGGAGGCCCCGGCGCACGACTGGAAACCGATGCCCGTTCCGCCTTGGCTCGATTACGACATGTGGCTCGGCCCTGCCCCCTGGGCCCCCTACCACAAGGACCGTTGCCTCTATACGTTCCGCTTCGGCCTCGACTATTCCGGCGGCCAGACCACCAACCTCGGCGCCCATGTCATCGACATCATCCAGTGGGCCAACGGCACCGATGACACCGGCCCCGTCGAGTTCGAAGACCAGGGCAGCGAGTGGCCCACGGACGGCCTGTTCACGACCGCCACGAAGGTGAGCTTCCGGGCCCGCTATGCCAACGGCGTGGAGCTCACCCTCAAGACCGACAAGACGGAGTCGTGGCGGCTGGAAGGCACCGAGGGCTGGATCGAGGTCCGGGACGACAAGTGGACCGGCGCGCCGGAATCGCTCAAGACGACCGTCATCGGCCAGAACGAGATCCAGTTGTACCAGAGCAACGACCACCATCGCAACTTCGTCGACTGCATCAAGAGTCGTCAGATCACAGCGGCCCCCGTGGAAATCGGTCATCGCTCGACCTCGATCTGCCACCTCGGCAATATCGCGATGCGGCTGGGCCGCAAGCTCCGCTGGGACCCGGTCGCCGAACGCTTCACCGACAGCGACGAGGCCAACCAGATGCTCTCCAAGCCCCTGCGCGCGCCGTGGCGCCTTTAGGTCCTTGGGGTCCCTTGAGTCCTTTAGGTCTTTTTGTTTAAGGAGACTGGAATGAGTGGGAACAAGGAATTGATGCTGGCCCTCTTCGCCCTCGCGCTCCCAGGCGCTCTGGCAGCCGCCAATGGGGGTAAGCCCGTGACACTCGACGCCGATCCCAATCTGGTCGGCTGGTGGAAGTTCGATGAGACCACAGGCAGCATCGCCGCGGATTCGAGCGGGCACCAGCGCGACGGCACTCTCAAGGGCGATCTCTCGTTCGACAAGGGCTCCGCCCCTGGCAAAGCGGGCAAGGCCCTCCGGTTCGATGCCAAGGATGCTGTGATCGAGATCAAAGACTACCAGGGCATCGGCGGGACCCGACCTCGGACCGTGGCCGCCTGGATCAAGACCGCGTCCTCGCGAGGCGAGATCGTTTCCTGGGGCAAAGAGGATTTCGGCCAGATGTTTACGGTCGGCTACCTTCGCGGGCGGGCCGGCATCACGCCGCGCGGCGGTTACCTTTACATGAATGCCGAAACCCACAACGACCAATGGCACCATATCGCGGTCGTTGTCCAGAAAGCCGAACTGCCGAACTTGCACGACGATGTGAAGCTCTACCTCGACGGGGCCCCCGCCGAAATTCATGACATCGGACTGCTGGATTTGTGGCCGATCCAGACGGGACAGGAACTGCCCGTCCGTATCGGGCGGGGTTTCACAGGGCTTTTGGATGATCTGCGCTTCTATGACCGTGTTCTTTCGGAAGAAGAGGTCAACGCTCTCTTCAAGCTGCAAGCAAACCAACCGCTGCAAAAAGCAAAGTGAAGGAGATGACGATGAACGGAAATGACATCAACCGTCGGCAGTTCGTGTACGGCGCCGCCGCGACCGCCGCGACCCTGGCCGCCGGACTCGGCGCCGCGAAGGCAAACGAGCCCGCGAATACTTCTAAGATTCCGAGCTATAATCCCGACATGGAGTATCGGCGGCTGGGCAAGACGAGTCTCATGGTCTCGGCGGTGGGCTTGGGCGGTCACTCACGCAGCAATGACGAGCAGCGCCGCGAGATCGTCAGCCGGTGCCTGGAAGCGGGCATCAACTACATCGATGCCTGCTGGGACAACGAAGTCAAACGCGACGCCAAGGCCCTCAAGGGCCGCCGGGACAAGGCGTACCTCGCCCTGTCGCACGGGGCCAAGGAGGTCCGCAACGAGGACTTTCGCACGTCGAAGAAGCTCCTGGAATCGCTGGATGAGCTGCTCAAGGTCTCGGAGCAGGAGTACACGGACCTCTGGCGGATCACCTGCTTGGAGCCGGGTGGGCGGCATACGTTCAACACCGCCTGCGAGATCGTCGATGCCCTGGAGAAGGCCAAGAAACAGGGCAAAGCCCGTTTCGGCGGCTTCTCCTCCCATGACCGCCGCTGGATTCAATTCATGATCGAATACTTCCCGCAGGTCGACGTGGTCTGCTTCCCGTTCACGACCATGACCAAACGAGCACCCCAGGACAGCCTCTTCGACGCCTTGAAGAAACGCGACGTGGGTGCCTTCGGGATCAAGCCCTTCGCCGCCGCCTCGCTCTTCGCAGGCGACGCGGAGCAAAACAACCAGCGCGGCCGGCTCGCCATTCGGTATATCCTGCACAGCAATGCGGTGGTCCCTATCCCCGGCATGAACAGCCTCAAGGAAGTGGACAACGTGATCGCGGCCGTGAAGGAGAGGCGACAATTGGACGTGAAGGAGAGTGCCGCGCTGGAGCACGCGGGCCATCAGGCCTGGGCCAATCTACCGGCCAACTACCAGTGGCTCAAGGATTGGCAGTATGTCTGATCGAGGGTCGGTGGGCCACCCAGGCCGTCGTTTCGCCTGGGTGTGCGTGATCTCGATGATTCTGGCCGGCGGCTGCGAACGAGCCGCAATTACCTCACAACCCCAGGTGCAGGCTGCTCCGGCAGATCATCCGGAGCCTCGGATCGGCGAACCGCCCAAATCTGCCGCGCCGGCACCCTTGTTGCTGGAGGACGAGCCGGCAGGCGGAGCATCGAACGGACCCGCCGCCGACAACAGCCGCTGTTTCGTGTGCCACGTCAACTATATGACCGAGGAACTCGCCACGCAGCATGCGAACGCGAACGTAAGCTGCGCCACCTGTCATGGAGCAAGCGACGCGCACATCGCGGATGAGTCCTGGGGCTCCGGTGGGAATGGCACGGCCCCCGACCGCATGTACACCAAGGACAAGATCAACTCCTCCTGTATGGCCTGTCACCCGAAGGAGAAGATGGACACGCCGCAGCACATCGCGATCCTCGCGGATCTCGGGGGCCCCAAGGTCTGCACCGACTGCCACGGCAACCACCGCCTGCCCGAGCGCCGCTGCAAGTGGAAGTAGGAGCAGTTCGCCTGGGCGATTCGGGTGGCAGCCTCAAGCGCACAGACTGTGTCACAATTCTGATGGATAGAGTCTTTCTTTTTTTGTGCCGGGAGTATATCAGGGACGCCGAGGTGTTGGAAAGGAGTCCCCCGATGGCATTTCGGCAATCCCAGCGTCATCAGCAGATGTTCTTGCCCCCCACCATGGAGGAGTTCGTC